>JAUHZF010000176.1 GCA_030426145.1 Polyangia bacterium | reverse complement strand
CCACTCCGGCTTTCTGCTCCGCGGGGAGGACGTCGTACGCCTCGAGGAAGTCCCAGCCGTTCATCACCGGCATGTTGATGTCGAGGAAGACGAGGTCGGGCCGAGGATAGTCGCCGGCCGCATTCTTGGTGGTCAGGTAGTCGATCGCGGCCTTGCCGTTGGGCTGCGTCACGACGGTCTCCGTGCAGCCCATCTTCTTCACGACCCGCCGATGGAAGAAATTGTCGGCGTCGTTGTCGTCGATGAGAAGCACTTCGCGCAGCTTAGGCATCAGGATTCGACCTCGTGCAGGGTGAAGCAGAATCTCGCGCCTACTCCATCCGGGGGATCTTCGACCCACATGCGGCCTCGATGCAACGAAACGATCTTTCGACAATGCGCCAGCCCGATGCCCGACCCCTCCACTGCCTCCCGCGTATGCAGGCGCTGAAAGATCTCGAAGACGCGCTCGCGCTTGTCGGCTGGGATCCCAGGGCCGTTGTCGGTGACGGAGAACTGCCACGTCGCGTCGTCCCGGCGTGTGGCTTCCACCCGAATCTCGGGCACGACCCCGTCACGCCGAAACTTGAGCGCGTTGCTGATCAGGTTCTGAAACAAGAGCCGGAGCTCGAGCCGGTAGCCCCTGAGCGCGGGCAGCTCGTCACCGAGCGAGACCGTGGCCTCGGCGTCGTCGATGCTCGCGGTGAGGTCGTCGATGACCACTCCGAGGAGCTCGCGGGTGTCGACACGCTCGGCCTTGGCCCCCGAGCCGAGCTGAGCATGCTCGAGGAGCCCGTCGATGAGGGTGGTCATGCGAACGGTCGACCGGCGCATGAATCGGATGAACGCGTGGCCGTCGTCGTCGATGACGCTGCCGTAGTCCTCCTCGAGGAGCTCGAGGTAGTTCGAAATGGTTCGGATCGGCTCCCGCAGGTCGTGGGACGCGAGGTAGGCAAACTGGCGTAGCTCGCGGTTCGAGGCTTCGAGGCGGTCGCGCGCGCGCAGCGCGTCGATGGAGTGCTCGAGCGCCTCGGCGAGAACACGCATCTCGGGGCTGAGTCCTTCGGGCACCGCGAAACCGCCATCCCCCTCCGCCATGTGGTCGACCGCCTCGGTGAGCCGGGACACGGGCCGGATGATCCACCTCGCCACCGCAAAGCCCACCAGAACGGCCAGCAAGCCGAACAACAGCCATGGCGCGACGACGGGCGCGACGGCGCTCAGGGGCAGCGACTCGTGCGGCCGCGCCAGGATGAGGGTCGTCGGGGCCTGGCCGCTGGCGATCCTCAGGGGGCGGGCCGTGATGACGCGATCCTCCGCCTCGTCGTAGACCGTGAGCAGTGGCTTCACGCCGCGGAGCACCGGCGCCACGAGGGGGAAGTCTCGTTCCCCCGTCGGGGGGTGGCCGAGGTCGAAGCCGAATGCGCGCGCGGGCTCGGGGTGCAGCAGATAGTGCCCGTCCGGGCGCATCACGAAGGCGGCGGACGAACCGGCGCCCGTGAGCTCGCGGAGACTGCGCCGCGCGTCGACGTTGATGATGATGATGCCGAAGTGGGCGCCCGGCTCCCCCACCGGGGTTGCCACGCGGTAGACGGGGACGTGAGGGACCGCGATCTTCCCGTGCTCGCGGTTGAGGTTGATCGGCGAGGTGTAGACCTCCCCGCGGTCGAGGGCGAGGGTGCCCTCGAAGTAGGGCTCGTCGGCCTTCGGCTGAAGGTCTTGCTCGGGGGTTCGGCTGATCTCGCCGGCGCTGGTGGGGCGCTCGACGCGAACGAGCTCGCGACCGCCGTCGGCGCGGCCAACGTAGCGGACCTGGAGGTAGTAGGGTTGATTGGCGAGCAGCTGCTGGAAGATCACCGCCAGGCGCTCGCGCCATTGTTTCTCCGTCGAGCCATCGTTCGGATCGACCCCGTCGTGGGCGCGGGCTCGGATGAGGCCCTCGATGGGTGGCGTCCCGGCGAGGAAGGCGACGTTGCGGTGGACCTCGTTGCTCTGGTCGACGAACCTCGTCGCCGCCACCGCCGCCGTCGACTCGAGGTCGGTGGCATGCGCCTGCAGGACCTCGTCGTCGGCGATCCGCACCAGGATCACCGTCGTGAGCAGCGTGCCGGTGAGCACCAGCCCTACGATCACGGCGGCGATGCGCGCAAAGAGGCTCACGCCTCGCCTGTTCCCCCGATGAACACGAGTCGCTGATTGTGGCAGCCCGCCGGCCGGGCGTCGAGTCCGCGCCTCAGGCGTCGAGGTGTGCTCGAAGATGGGCGTACTCGTCGGTCAAGGCGCCGCGCCACACGATGCAGGCGCGCCGCATGGGCTCGGGCAGGCTGGCGGCGTCGAAGGGGCCGTCGAGCTCGGCGCCGACGAGGCCCGGTACGAAGGGGAGCAAGGCCTTCGTGAACGACGCCGAAGCCTCGCGCGGAAGCTCACACGGCAGGCAGTCGGTGGTCATCATGGCCAGGCCCATGCGCTTGTCTCCTTCGACGCCGTCGCGGATGTCACCGGTCTGGGTGTCGTAGACGTAGGCGGGCGCGCCAGGCGTGGTGGCTTTCACCGTCGACGCGATGGCGCCGTCGATGTCGCAGCTGATGTCGCCGATGGTCATGAGCCGAGGTCGCTCCGGCCCTTCGAACATCGCCTTCAGCGTCGCCTTGTCGAGGAGCCGCGGGTAGTCCTCGGTCCAGTAGATGCAGTTCACCACCACCGCGAGGTGCGCCGCGTGGCGCGGGAAGATGCCGCGGTAGCGCTCGGGATGGTCGAAGTAGTCCTGTTTGTCGAAGGGGTCGCCGTCGCGGCGCTCGGCGAGATGGCGCTCTTCGAACACGACCTTGTAGAGGCGGTCGCCGGCCGCTCCGCGACTCTGGCCGAGCCCGGGCAGCTCGTCCGGGGTCACCGTATCGTGGGGCAGCAGGTCGAAGATCTCCTGCGCCCCCTTCGATACGTTGCCGTAGCCCGCGAAACCCACGATGAAGGGACGGAAGGCCTCGGGCAGGGGCTGGACCCGCAGTCGCTTGCCGGCCTCGGCCACCGCGGCTTTGGCCGCCTCGAGGTCGTCGTACTCGCGGGCGAGGCGAATGGCGGAGAGCGGGTTGGGGTAGCCCAGCGCTGCGAGCCGAAGGCCGGCCACGTGCAGGGTATCGATCATGCCCGCCAGCCCCGCATGAACGCCGAAGAAGACGAGCCTACGGTTGGCTTCATCGACGATGCGCTCGTAGTCGAAGAGGGTGCAGCCGAGGTCGAGGAGGCGCTGCAAGAGCGGCATGTTGTAGGGCTGGCCCTTGATGGTGTGGGAGAAGAAGACGTAGGCCCCGCCCTGGCGCAGAAGTGCCTTGGGGATCTCCTTCACCGCGAAGACCACGTCACACGACGAGAGGTCTTCCGCGACGGTCGCGCCCGCAGCCGCATAGGCATCGTCGGGGTAGACCCGGATGGGGGAGGGTTGCACCACGACCTGCATGCCGGCCGCGGTGAGCTCCTTCACCGCCTCGGGGGTCAGTGGCACGCGCCGCTCCCACTCGTGTTTGTCTTCGCGTCGGATGCCGATGGTCTTCACGCGCCTTCTCCCTGCGGCTCGAGCTCCTCGAGCGGCTGCTCTTCGAATCGAATGTCGTGGTCGCGCAACTCCTTCAGGACCGGCGCGTAGACGTCTTCCACGGTGGGGATGACGATACCGCGGCGCGAGATGGTGCCATCGAGCACCAGCTTGGCACCGATACCCGTGGTGAGGCCCACGGTCTTGGCCATGGCCGTGTGCTCCTGGTCTTCGCCGAGGGTCACCATGTTGGTTTGGCGACGGTAGTGCTTGCCGTCCTGCGTGAAGGTGACCTTGTGGAGCATGGCGATCATGTCCTTGTCACCCTCATCGAGGGCCCACTTCTCTTCCAGGCGCTTTTGAAGGACCTGCGCCGGGGTGGCCCGGGTGAGCCCGATGGGCTCGCGCTCCAGGAGCCCCAGCCACGCGATGCGGTCGAAGATGGCGGAGTTCAGGTCGAGCTTGAGGTAGGCCCGGAGCTTGAGCTCCACGCTCATGTCTTTGTCGTACCAGAGGTACGCATTGACGAAGTCGCGGTAGGTCATGTCGGCCACGTCTTCGAGCTCGTAGGTGTCGTCGGTGAGGCCGAGCTGGATCAGGGCGTCCCACGCCGAGCAGAAGCCGGGGCGCCGCAGTGTGCCGCGGTAGATGGTGTCGACGTCCCACAAGTCGTAGTGCTGGCGATACTTGAGCGAGTCGCGGTTGGGGTAGCCCTCGAACTCCCCGTAGCCCTCGATGTGGAGCGGCTCGTAGCGTGCGAAGAGCTTGTGGTACGGGATGTATTTGAAGCGACGGTTGTGCCGGAACTTCACGCCCCCCTGGCCCGCGAGCACCACGTTGCGCGGGTTCCAGGTGAACTTGTAGCGCCAGGGGTTGTCGCCCTCGTAGTCGGGCGCGACGAGTCCGCCGGTGAAGGTCTCGAAGGAGGTGATGGTCGCGCCGTCGCGGCGAAGACCCTCGAGCTGCTCCATGGCCGACATGTGGTCGATGCCGGGGTCGACCCCCATCTCGTTGAGCACGGTGACGCCGGCACGCTCGGCCGCTTGCTGCAGGTCGCGCACTTCACCCGAGACGTAGGAGGCACTCACGAAGTGCTTGCCTCGCTGCACGCAGGCCGAGGCCACGGGGGGGTGCAGGCTTGCGGGGAGCATCGAGATCACCAGGTCGGCGTCTTCGATGAGCTCGCGCCTTCGGACGTCGTCATCCGCATCGAAGGCCACTGCCTCACCGCGGGGGTGACCGCCGACGCGACGCTCGCAGAGGGACAGGTCCTGGTCGGCGATGCGCACCTTCCAGTCGTGGGCCTCGGCCTGTTCGAGCATGTAGCGGATGAGCACCGTCGACGACTTGCCGGCGCCGATCACGAGCACGTTCTGCATGGCCCCAGCTAGCCTGCCGACCCGCCCGAACGCAAGTCACCGTCCGGCTGGCGTCTTCACAGGAGGCCTCGTTCGCCCGCGCCCCCGAAAGACGGGACGTGACCAGTTGACCGATTCGGTAAAAACGGTCAAGGTTGTAGGGTGAACGACGCCGACCCACGCGAAGCACGTCTCCTCGCGGCCGCGGAAACGCTCGTGCTTCGCCATGGCTACGACAAGACCAGCGTGGCTGAGGTCGCCCGCGCGGCCGGGGTATCCAAGGGCGCCTTCTACTTGGCCTTCGCGAGCAAGGATGAGCTCATCGAGGAGCTCGTGCTGCGTGAGAGCCTGGCCTTCCAGGCGCGATGGGGCACCGAGGTGCGCGCGCATCCGCGCTTCGGAACCGTCGGCGCCATGTACGAAGGCATGCTCGCCGCGCTCGAGGAGCGGCCCCTCATGAGCCGGATCATGCGACGCGACGCGCAGCTCCTCGGCCGCTACCTGCACCGACCCGGCAACGTCTTCGAGCGCATGGCGGCCGGTCAGCCCACGCGCGGTGAGGCCCTCGCGGTCCTCCAGAAGGCAGGCGCCATTCGGTCCGACGTCGCTGCCGACGTCGCAGCCCACGTCATCAACATCATCGCCTTCGGGCTCGTGTCGCTCCCCGACTTCGTGGTCGCCACGGGAACACCCCCGCCGGGGGAGGTCTTCGCCTTCATCGGCCAGATGATGGACCACATGCTCACGCCCGCCGACGGACCCACCCCCTCGGCGCGGGCGGCGATGGAGCAGCTCATGCAACGGGGTGAAGAGGGCCTCGCGCGTTTTCTCGACGCTCGGGCCGCCGAACGGAGAGCCCGTCGATGATCACCGTCGAAGACCTCAGCTACGCCTATCCGGGGGCCGAAGACGATACCCTCGTGGCGCTCGACTTCACGCTGGAGGACGGTGAGATATTGGGCTTTCTCGGTCCGTCGGGAGCGGGCAAGTCCACCACCCAGAAGATCCTCATCGGCCTCCTTCGTGGCTACCGCGGCCGCGTGGAAGTGATGGGCCGAGAGGTCAGCGACTGGGGACCCGACTACTACGAGCAGGTGGGGGTCTGCTTCGAGCTTCCCAACCACTACCGCCGGCTCACGGCACGCGAGAACCTCGCGCACTTCGCCGCCCTCTACACGAGAGAGACCCTCGCGCCCGACGAGGTGCTGGACTGGGTCGACCTCGGCGCCGCGGCCGACCAGCCGGTGTCGGACTTCAGCAAAGGGATGAAGGTGCGACTCAACCTCGCCCGCAGCCTCATCCACCGACCGCGTCTCTTGTTCCTCGACGAGCCGACCGGAGGCCTCGACCCCGTCAACGCGCGCAAGGTGAAGGCACTCATCCGGAGGCTGCGAGAGGAGGGCACCACCGTGCTCCTCACCACCCACGACATGATGGTGGCCGACCAGCTGTGCGATCGGGTGGCCTTCATCGTCGACGGCAGCATCGCCACCCTCGACGGCCCCGAGGCCCTCAAGCGCCGCTATGGGAAGCGTGAGGTCGAGGTCACCTTCGAGCGCGACGGTGTGGTCGAGCGCGAGCGCTTTCCGCTCGACGGGCTCGGCGCCGATGATGGCTTCGCCAAGCTGCTCAGAGACGTTCGGGTCGAAACGCTCCACTCCCAGGAGACGACCCTGGAGAACGTCTTCATCGAGGTCACCGGCCAGCGCCTCACGGCAGAGGGCGAGCGATGAAGCGGCTCTTGGCTGCGATACGTACCGACGTTCAGGTGCAGGCGCGCAACCAGCTCTTCGCGATCTCCGTAGCGGTGGCGCTGCTCGCGGCCGCCGCGCTCGCGTGGCTGTCACCGCCCGACCGCCTGGCGCGCACGATGCCCATGGCGTTGCTCTTCATGGTGGGCGGCTCGACCCTTCTCTACGTGGTGGCGATGATCATCCTCGAGAAGGACGAGGGGGTGCTCGGTGCGCTCGCCGTGACCCCGCTGCGGCCATCCGAGTATCTCGCGGCCAAAGTGACGACCCTCACCGCCCTCGCCACCGTCGAAGGCCTGCTCATCTGTGGGGGCGCCTGGGCTTGGCTCCAGCGCGGGCGCGATCTCGCGCTGCCGGGGCCCACCATCGTTGTCGGGGTCGTGGCCCTCGGTGTCTTCCACGTCTTGGTGGGGGTGGTTTTGGTCGTTCGCTACGAGCGCCTCACCGAAGCGCTGCTCCCCATGGGCTTGGTGGCCACCGCCTTGCAGCTGCCCGCCTTCTACTACGTGGGGGCGCTCGACAGCCCCTGGCTGCTCGTCATCCCGAGTGGCCCCCCGGCCATGTTCGTGCGTGGGGCTTTCGCACCGCTCTCGCCCTTCGAGTGGGCCTACGCGCTGGTCGGTACGGTGCTCCCGATGGCGGTCATGGCCATCTGGGCGGGGCGGGCCTACGAGGCCCACGTCGTGCGGAGGGCAGGGTGAACCTCGCCCGGGTCCGCGTCCTCGGTCGGAACGACCTGCGCCTCGTCCTGCGCGACCGGATGTTGGCCGTCCTCCTTCTGGCCGCGTTCGGCATGGGCTTCGGCTGTCGCTACGCGCTACCCGCGATCGATGCCTCGCTCGCGGCGAGCGGGGTCATGCCCGCGTCTCCGGAGGGGATGCGCTTCGCCGAGACCTACTCGCTCTTCGTGGCCTTCATCGCCTTCTGGCAGGCCGCCCTCATGCCGGGCACGGTCTTCGGCTTCCTCCTCCTCGACGAGAAGGAGGACGACACCCTCACCGCGATGCGCGTGACCCCGGTGCCGCTCCCGACCTACCTGCTCTATCGAGCGGGGATCCCGGCCGGGCTCGGCTTTATCTTCAGCCTCGCCCTGGTCCCGATCATCGGCCTCGGGCCCATCCCCTGGTGGCAGCACCTGCTGCTGGCCGTCAGCGCGTCGCTCGTCGCGCCCATCGCAGCCTTGCTGCTGGCCATGTTCGCGCAGGACAAGGTGCAAGGTCTCGCCCTCACCAAGTTCGGCGGCGTGGCGGGACTGCTCATACTCGTCGGCTTCTTCGTGCCGCAGCCCTACCAATGGGCCCTCGGACTCTTTCCGCCTTTTCTCACCGCCAAAGCCTACTGGCTGGCACGCGAAGGGCATCCGCTGTGGTGGGGCCCGTGCCTGGTCGCCATCGTGGTTCAGCTCTCGCTCTTGCGCGTGGTGCTGAGGCGCTTTCGCCGCGTCGCTTTCAACGACGCAGCATGAGCTGCATCACACGCGGGAAGTGCTGACCGAGGAAGGCGCCCACCTGGCCATGGCGGGTGAAGACGTGCTCCGACTTCCGTTTGGCGAGGGCACCGACGATCTCCACCGCCGCCTCTTCGGCCGTCCACATGAGCTTCTTGGGTCGACGGTCTTCCCGGTTGGGATCGAAGTGCCCGGCGTTGTCGACCTGCGCGATCTCACTCTCCACGAAACCCGGGTGCACGGTGGTGCAGGTGACGCCGCTCCCGTGAAGCTCGGCCGACAGCGTCATCCCGAGGGCGCGAACGGCGAACTTCGAGGCGTTGTAGGGGGCGAGCTTGGGAGCGCAGAGGAAGGCCGCCACGCTGCCGACGAGGCCGATGCGGCCTTTCGTCTCACGCAGCGCGGGCAGCGCGTAGCGCGCGGTGAGGGCGGCCCCGACCACGTTCACGTCGAGCTGGCGCCGCCAGTCGTCTCCGCTCAGCTCGGCCACGGGGCCGGCGACGGAGAAGCCCGCGTTGGCGAGGGCTACGTCGAGCTGGCCGAAGCGCGCGAGCACCGTCGCCACCGCCGCTTCGATCGCGGCTTCGTCGCGCACGTCGAGAGGGACGGCGAGCGCCTCGCCCCCCATGCGACCGACGTCGTCCACCACCGACTCGAGGCGCTCCTCGCGTCGGCCCGAGACGGCCACCTTGGCCCCCTCGGCGGCAAATCGAAGCGCGGTCGTTCGCCCGATGCCGCTGCCGCTTCCGGTGATCCACACCACATGATCTCGGAATCGTCGCTTCATCCGTCGCCGCTCCCATCACCCTCGAGGGCTCGTCGATCGATCTTGCCCGCCGCCGTCTTTGGCAGCTCGTCCCGCCACACGACCGAGCGGGGAACCTGGAAGCCAGCCAGTCGGGCGCCGCCTCAGAGGTCGTCGTCGAGGGCGTCGAATTCGTCGAGCTCGTCGTCGTCGTCGACCATGCCGCCGTCGTCGTCGTCGTCGTCCATGCCGTCGTCGTCGTCGTCGTCGTCATCGTCGTCGTCGAGCGAGTAGTACTTCAGGTCGACGCCGTGGTCGCCGAGCTGCGTCTCGAGCAGCTCGAAGAGCTCGTCGGTGTCGTCGCCACTCCACTCCTCGAGGATCTCGTCGAGCATCTCGGCGAAGTCGCTTCCGCCGAGGAGCTGCTCGAGGTTCTCGACCTGCTCCTCTGGGAAGGCATCCATGATGTCGTCCTTGAGGGCCTCGTGGTCCCCCTCCTCGATCGCGTCGGCGGTGGAGAGGCGAATCTGCTTCACGGCTTGCTTGTCGAGGTAGATCTCCATGCCCGGGCTCCTTGCCAAAAGTGGGGACACGATGGAGGACCGCACAGATTTTTTGCGGCCCTCGGCAACCCTCTGCGTCGTTCGAGCCTTCTCGTCAAGCGCCCGTCGCCGGGTTATGGATGAGGGGTGCGGATGCCTGGGCTGAAGCCATCGATGGGAGCGGTCGTCGCGGCCGCCATGACGGCCAGCGGTTCGGCGAGCGCGACGCCCCCCGCCGGGGCCACGCCCGTTCAAGCGCCCCCGGTGATGGCGGGGCTCGACCGCGATGGGCCTCCGGCCCCCGACGGCCCCATTCACCCGCCGATTCGCGCGTCCTACTTCGCCTACGGCGCCGCGCTCACCGGCGACGCCCTCGCGGCCCCTGGACCCACCTGCGACGGCAGCTCGGTGGCGGGCTCGGACCGGCTTCAACCGTGCATCCTCGGCAGCGGGGGCGGGGTGGTGCTGCGCGCGGGCTACCGGGCGCCCGGCCCGTGGTACGTCGGAGGTGCCTACCAGTTCACCCGCACCGACAGCGGCAACCTCTACACCCTGCCCATCATGCAGCAGCTCCGGGTCGAGTTTCGGTACCTGCTCGAGATGGCCTACCGGACGCGACCCTTCTTCATCGCCGGCCTCGGGGGCACGATCTACGGCAACGAGTGGGGGGCCGAGACCGGGGGGGGCCACGCCCTCATCGGCGCCGGCGTCGAGTTCGAAGCCGCGCGAAAGGTCCTCGTTGGCGCCACCGCGTCCTATCAGCCGGTCCTTCTGGCCGGGTTTGTCGACACCGCTGGGATCGACCGACCGGTCGGTCTCGCCCACTACCTGCGGTTTGCGGTCCACTTCGAGGTCCGCTCCCAGCTGTCCCGTTGAGGGCCACATGTCATACATGCTTGACGCATGATCACCGGCTTGGTCCCCTCTCGTGGTGATTCGCTGCGAAGTCTGCGGCACGGACAACGACGAGAAGCTGACGTTCTGCGCCAACTGCGGTCATCGACTGAAGGCGCGGCAGCGCGCCGTTCCGCCTACACCGGCGACCGGCATCGACAAGCCGGAGCTGCCTGAGGAGCAAACCGAGACGGCGCAGGCCATCTCGGATGGGTGGGATCAGGAGCAGACGCAGGCTCGCCTGTCGCGTCCATCGGCCCCCCCGCTCGAGCTCCAGGCCAGCGAGCCGCCGGCTGAAGACGACGTGCCCCCGGGCAAGGCGAAGTGTGGGGCTTGTGGCACCCTCAGCCCCAAGGGCTATCGCTTCTGCATCGCCTGTGGCTCGGTCCTCAAGAAGGCAGCCAAGCCGAAGCCGAGCACGACCCGAGTTCCGGGCAAGGGGGATGGACCTGTGCCGGATCCCGTCCCTGGTCGTGCGGAGCGCAGTCGCCCGTCGGCGCCGCCCCGCCGCTCACGTCCCGCCCCACCATCGCGAGGACGCGAGCTTCGCGGCAGCGACGGCGACGAGCCGCCGACCCTCGCCCGGCCCCGCCCGCAAATCGACCTCGAGCTGCCGGGCCGTTCGCCGGCCAAGGCAGCGCCGAAACCGGTCGCCGCGGCCAGCCCGGCCCCGGCCGCACCTGCCGCAGTACCTGCCGCTGTACCCCCCGCTGGGGCAAAACCTGCCCCCAACGCACCAGCCAGGGCCTTCTGCGGCAGCTGTGGCGGCGAGTGCAACCGCGGAGACACCTTCTGCAAGCACTGCGGTGCGACCTTGCCGTCTGGCGAGCCAGCCGCGGCCCGTCCGGTCGAAGCGGCCAGACCTCGTCAGGCTCCTCCTCGGTCCGCCCCTCCGCCTCGCAAGCCGTCCAAGCCGACCGCCGACGGTGCCGAAGCCTCGCCCAAGGCCGCGTCGGTGCCTCCCTCTCGTGGGGCGCGCGCCCGAGCGGCCGAGCCCGTCACGGGGAGGCTGGTGGTCATCGTCGAGGACGGCACGGAGGGGCGCGCCATCGACCTCTCGGGTCGTCAGATCGACCTCGGCAGCCGAGACGGCGACATCATCCTCTCCGAGGACCGCTACCTCTCGCCGCGCCACGCCCGGTTCTTCCGCCAGAACGATGCCTGGTACGTGCGTGATCTGGACTCCATCAACGGGATCTATCGGCGCCTGCGGGAGCCGACGACCCTCGCTGATGGGGACTTGGTTCTCCTGGGCCTCGAAGTGTTACAGTTCGAGCTGGTGGAGCACGGCGAACGCGGTCTTGGGCACGCGGTAGAGCACGGCGTGCTGGTGTTCGGCTCCCCTGCGGCCACGCGCCGAGCGCGCCTGCTTCAGCGCACCGTCGAGGGGGTTACGCGCGACGTGTACCACCTGGTGGCGGACGAGACGACCATCGGCCGGGAGACCGGAGATGTCGTCTTCACGTCGGACCCTTTCATGTCGCGGCGTCACGCTGCTATTCAGTGGGACGAAACCACACAGTCCTACGTCTTGACCGATCTCAACTCCTCCAACGGCACCTACCTGGCATTGCGCGAGGACGTGCGGCTCCATCATGGCGATTTCATTCGTCTGGGGCAGCACCTCTTCCGCGTGGACTTGCCGCGGTCCGAGGGAGCCAGGCGCTGACGGCATGAGCGAACGCCCCCGGGAAGAATCGCCGGAGCCCGCCACGGCGCTGGCCGACGGTCCGCCGTCGGACGATGAGGGTGCGGACGAAGGGCGTGAGGCGCTTTCGGATCCGGCGCCCGACGTCGCCGTGGACGAAGACGCCTCCGACGCTCCGCCATCATCCGAGGATCCGCCTGCATCGGAGGACACCGACGAGGCGGAAGAAGACGAAGAAGAGACCTCCGACGCGATCCGGATGACCGTCTTCGGGCTCACAGACGTCGGTCAGATCCGCGAGCACAACGAGGACAACCTCATCCTCGCCGATCTCTCCTCGCGAACATCGTGGCGAGACGGGGCGGGGAAGCGCGACGTCGAGCTCGACGAAGGTGGGCTGCTCCTCGTCGTGTGCGATGGCATGGGGGGCGCCGCTGCAGGCGAAGTGGCCAGCCAGCTCGCCACCGACATCATCTTCGAGCGCATGCTCGCTCGCTCCGGTCACGGCAGCCGCGACAAGCTCGCCCTCGACATCGTTCAGGCCCTCGAGATCGCCGGAACGCGGATCCTCGAAGAGTCGACCAACAATCGCGCCTGCCGCGGCATGGGCACCACCGCCACCGTGGCTGCCTTGGTCGACGACTACCTCCTGCTCGGCCAGGTCGGCGACAGCCGGGCCTACATCCTTCGTGGCGAGCAGCTCGTGCAGGTCACGCGCGACCAGTCGCTCGTCAACCAGCTCATCGAGGCCGGCCAGCTCACCGAAGAAGAGGCCGAGAACTTCGAGCACAGCAACATCATCCTGCAGGCCCTCGGCACGGCGGAGGCCGTGCAGGTCGACCTGACCTTCGCCCGGCTCCGACAGGGTGACGTGCTCATGATGTGCTCCGACGGCTTGTCGGGGATGATCCGGAACAACGAGATCCGCGACACGCTCGTGCACGTCGACGACGTCGAGGAGGCATGTCGGGTGCTCGTGGACGACGCCAACCAGGCCGGCGGTCACGACAACATCACGATCATCTGCGCTCAGTTCGACGGAGAGGGGCTCCGCCCGCCCCACGACCCCGACGAAGACGACCCGGAGCTTCGCTACACCAAGTACAAGCTTCCCCCGGGCATGGACTCTGGCGCCACGCTTCGCACGGGCGCGCTCTTCGACGAAGACACCTACGACGACACGCCTTCGATCGAGATCACGGGTGAGTTCGAGATCGATCCCGAGACCAACTGGGAGGACCTGCTCGACCCCCCGCTGATCCCCAAGGATCAAGGGCCCATCCCCAACGTGGTGATCTGGGTCGCCGTGTTCGTCCTCGCCTTCGCGCTCTACTACTTCCTCTTCTACTGAGCGCTTCGCCAAGACTGGGTGCTCCGCGCAACTGAATGCTTCGCTATGCGTTACGACGGCTGCTGTGGGTGTTGCCCAGCGTGCTCGCCGTATCGCTGGTGAGCTTCTACGTGCTCACCTTCATCCCGCCGCGCCCCGGGATGACGGCTGAGGAGAGGCGTGAGCGCTTCTACGATCTGCCCCGTTTCGTGAACGTGAGCCCGGTCGACTTGCGGCTTCGGGTCGACGAGGCCGTGGCGCGCATCGTGGCCGCAGAAGCTTCGGGCGAGCCCGCCGTAGGCGCCGCCGAAGAACTACGTCGTCTCGGAGGAGCCGCACTCCCCGTTTTGCTGCCCAAGCTCGACGAGCTCGGTCCATCCGAGCGCGACGCGGTGGTGGCCGAGCTCGCACCCTTGGCGCGGCGCATGGGGATCGCCTCGGAGGGACGCCTCCGCGACAGCGCGACCTCGGTCGTGTTCTGGAACCGCCTCTGGGAGTCGCGGGGGGTAGACTTCGAGGAGGGCACCGCTCGCTCGGCCGTGCAGCGGTACGCGCGGTACGGCACCGAGGCACGCGCGCGTCAGCTTCGCGAGCTGGACACCTACGTCTTGCCGTACCTCTTCGAGGCGCTCGAGGTTCCCGATTCTTTCGTCGAGGTCGAGCGGGCGCGGCGGCTCGTAGAGATCTTGGTGCACGTGACCGACGGGGCCGGGGAGGAGCTGGGACCCGGTGCCAGCGTCGCCCGCGCCAAGGCGGTGGTGGAGGGGTGGCAGCGGTGGTGGCTCGTGCACGAGACCGACTACCAGCGCCTCAGTGGGGCCCGCCGTGTTGCCGCCTTCGTCACCCAGACCCAATACGGCAAGTGGGTCTACGAGAGCGTGGCGCTCGGCCTGGCCGAGGACAACTCGGGACGACCCCTCTGGGACGAGCTCGCTCGCCGCGCCAAGGTTACGGGGTCCCTCCTCGGGGCGGGGCTGCTCGGCGCCTACTTTCTCTCGCTGGTCCTCGGGAGCCTCGCTGCGCTGCGACGAGGCACCTGGGTCGATCGGAGCGTCGGGGCCCTCGTGCTCGTGCCCTATGCGGCGTCGCCGGCGCTTCTCGCGGTGCTCGCCGCACGTCACGGAGCTTCGACCACCGCGCCGTGGGCGTGGGCGGTGGTGGTGCTGTCGGTTGCGCTGATGGCCGACCCGACCCGACACCAGCGCGATGCCCTTCTGCCCGTTCTCGCGTCGGAGCACGTACGCGCCGCAGTGGCGCGAGGCATGGCGCCGTGGCGGGTGGTGCTCGTGCACGGGACGCGCAATGCCGCCGGCCTGCTCGCTGCCCGCTTGGTGACGGAGCTTCCTCTCGCGGTGACGGCCGTCTTCGTCCTCGAGCGCGCCCTGGGCTTGCCCGGACTCGGCGACGCCACCATCGGCGCCGTCGCCCGCCGTGACGTCAGCTGGCTGATGGCGATGGCGGTGTGGGGTGCCGTCGTCGCCGTGGCTTCGCTGGTGGTGAGCGACGTGGCGCAGGCGGTGGTCGATCCGCGGCTGAGGCAGGCCCTGCTCGTGGGCCGGAGGCGGGCCTCATGAGCGAGCTGCGGCAAGAGGCCATTCGTCGGGGCCGCTGGTACGGCCGGCGACTACGCGGCAATCGTCGCGCGCGCTTCGGGGCCTTTCTGCTCGCGCTCATGGGTTTGGCCGCCATCTTCCTCGAGGTGGTGGCGGCACCGGCACCCATCGTCGCCTTCGGTGAGGGCGCGCCATCGCTCTTGCCCGCCATCTCGCGGCCCAGCGAATATCAGCACCTCACCCCGGCCGAGGTCGCCGCCCGACACCGAGGCGACACGACGGTCTGGCCGCTGTGGCCCTACGGACCCGAGACGGTGACCGAAGCGGGACCCGACGCCCCGCTCAGCCTCGCCCACCCCCTCGGCACGGACCAACACGCGCGCGACGTCTGGGTGCGGGCGCTCTACGGGACCCGGCTCGCCTTCGGCCTCGCTTTCCTCACCCTCACGGTGGCGGTCGTGGCGGGCATCGCCATCGGAGGCCTCGCGGGCTTCTACGGCGGGGTGTGGGACGAGGTGTTGTCGCGACCCATCGAGCTCATCCAAGCTGTCCCCACCATCGTCGTGGTGGCGGTGGTTCGAGCAGCCGCGGGGGACAGCTCCCTCTGGATCTTTGCGGCCGCCGTCGCCGCCGTGAAGTGGGCCGAAGTCGCGCGGCTCGTGCGCGCGGAGGTCGTGCGGCTGCTCGAGGAGGACTTCGTGGTGGCCGCGCGAGCCCTCGGTGCAGGTGATCTGAGGCTGCTTCGTCGACACGTCTTGCCCCACGCCGTGCGCCCCGCCCTCGTGGCCGTCCCCTTCGGCCTCGCCTCCGTGGTGCTGCTCGAGGTAGCGGCGGCCTTCATCGGCCTCGGGGTTCCCGGCTCGTGGGGCAGCATGCTCGCCGAAGGTCTCGACCCCACCGCGCCAGCCGTCGTACCCCTGGCCGGCGGTCTCGCCCTCGCCTGGATGATCGTAGGGAGCTACCTCTTTGCGGAGGCCGTGAGCGAAGCGTCCAACGCACGCGTCGCCACGACTGGCACCAAGCTGTAGCTGGGGCTCGAACTCGGTCTCGGGTCTCGGGTTCGGGCTCGGGCTCGGGCTCGAACCTCGAACCTCGAACCTCGAACCTCGAACCTCGAACCGGGAACCTCGAACTCAGACCTCGCAGCGCAGGAGATCCTCGTAGGTCTCGCGGCGCACGACCACGCGGGCTTCTCCCTCGGCCACGAAGACGACCGCAGGACGGGGGACCTTGTTGTAGTTGGAGCCCATCGAGTGGCCGTAGGCGCCGGTGACCGGGGTGGCGATGACGTCGCCGACGGCCACGTCGTCGGGGACGTGGCCGTTGCGCACCAGGAAGTCGCCCGACTCGCAGTGTTTGCCCACCACTGTGACACGGCGTGAGCGTTCGGCGTCGGTGGCTCGCGGGAGGAAGGTCTCGTAGCCGCTGCCGTAGAGCACGGGCCGCGGGTTGTCGCTCATGCCGCCGTCGACGGACAGGTAGGTCCGAATCTCCGGGAGGTGCTTGATGGTGCCCACGCGATAGAGCGTGATGGCGGCGGCGGCGGCGATGGAACGGCCTGGTTCGGCCGTGATGCGCGCCTGGATACCGGCCTTCTCGGCGGCCTGCTTGATGAGCTTGCCCCAGTCGGCGATGCGGGGCGCGGTCTCGCCCTCGACGTAGGCCACACCGAGCCCGCCGCCGACGCACAGCTCGGGCAGCTTCAGACCCGTGACGAAGGGCGCGACCACCTCGACCGCTTTGCGGAAGGAGTCGACGTCGAAGACCTGACTGCCGATGTGCATGTGCAAGCCCCGCAGTTCGATGCGGTTGCTCTTGCGGGCCCGCTCGATCGCGCGCTCGGCCTCGCCACTGTCGACCCCGAATCCGAACTTCGAGTCGTTTTGGCCGGTCGCGATGAACTCGTGCGTATGGGCTTCGACGCCGGGGGTGATGCGCATCAGCACCGCGGGCCGGCGAGCCCCGAGGCGCACCAAAGCCTCGATGCGGTCGAGCTCGTCGAAGGAGTCGACGACGATGCGACTCACCCCGTGCTCGAGGGCGAGCCGGAGCTCGAACTCGGACTTGTTGTTGCCGTGCAAGACCAGTTGATCGGCAGGCACCCCCGCGGCGAGGGCGACGTGGAGCTCGCCGCCGGAGGCGACGTCGAGGTGCATGCCCTCTTCGTGGGCGAGCTGCGCCATTGCCTTGCACAAGAAGGCCTTGGTCGCGTAGGCGACGCCCGGGCCAAAAGCCTCGACCGCTTCACGGCATCGCGCGCGAAGGTGGTCCTCGTCGTAGACGAAGAGCGGCGTCCCGTAGCGCTCGGCGAGCTCGATGACGTCGACGCCCCCGAGCGCGAGTCGCCCGTCGGTGACCTCGGCGTTGTCGGGGAGCAGGTGAAGGGGGAGGGGCCCGGCCATGGCGCATCATGGCGACCGCCCCGGGCCATCGCAACGGGCGTCACTCGAATTCGAGCGGATAGTTGATCGTCGCGCGCTGTGCCCAATCCTGCGGGTACTTCAGGCTCATGAACACGCGGCGCACGCAGGCGGCCATGCGCGTGTCGCCGATCTCGTTTTCGGTCACGACCGCGCTCGACACCACACCCCCCTTCTCGATCACGTAGCGGGTGACCACGCGACCCCCGGGGAGATCGGGATTGCGGTCCAGCGCTTCATCGAAGCAGGCCTTGAGCTCGGGGTGTTTGGCACGAACGGGACGCGCGATGACCTCGCGGCTGATCGACGATGCAGCTGCGGGTGTACCCATGGTGAGGGCACAGACCATCGCTACGCCCGCCCGAACGGCGAACGACAACGGGGGCATGCCGAGACCGACACCGGCCTACGACCGAGGTTCCCGCCGCCGCAACAATAGGCACGCGAGGCCGAGCCAAGCCCACCCCGCGGCAGGCGTCGTCCCAGCGCCGGCGACGCGACAGCCGCACCCCGAGCTCAAGTCGGGAAGAGGGTCGCCGCCGGGTCCGTCGGCGACCCAGACGTGGCTCGTCACCACACGCGGATCTCCATCGACCCAGAGCTCGGCGCGCACGCGGAGCTGCCCGCCGGTTGGGGGGATGGCCACATAGGTGGCATGGGCAGGGAGACTGTCGACCGACTGCCGCTCGACGATCTCACCGTCGACGACGAAGTGGAGCTCCATGGGTCCGTCGGCGCTCGGCGTCCCCTCAACGCGCGCCCTCACCTCGACCCGTCCGCCGGTCACGGTGTCGCCGTCGAGGGCGAGGTTGGCCGGTGTGAGGATGACCATGGGGTCCTCGGGGCCTTGGAGCTTCACGACGGTACGCCCGTTGCGGATCCCTTCGCGAATGGCGGCCGCGCTGAGCGCGCTCGCGTAGACGAGCGTGGTAGGATTGCCGATCGGGGACGATTGGGGCGAGTCGTCCGTACCCGCTTGGTGGTCGTCGCTCCCACCGACGGCGGCGATGTGGCGTCCGCTGGCGCAAGCCGCATCCCACTGCTCGATGGCCTTGGGGGTGAAGACGAAGCCCGCCGGCCTCCATCCGCCGGTCGCGATCTCAATCGCTTCGATGCGTGGGTCGTCGAGGCCGTAGGTCCACGCGCACCCGATGCACAGGTCGCCGATATCGAGGGCGGGGTGGTTGACGATGAAGAGAGCCTGCTGGTCCGCGATGGCTTCGAGCGCGCCTTCGAAGCGTCCGTGCCTCGTGGCGTGGACTTCGTCGGCGCAGCTGTTTACAAGGAGTCAGCTTGGATCGCGACCAACAGCCTATCCGGCCCTTCCTGAAGTGGGCTGGGGGAAAGCGGGCGCTCATCGCGCAGTTCGCCGCTTACCTCCCCGAGGACTTCAACCGCTACCGCGAGCCGTTCGTGGGTAGCGCGGCCTTGTTCTTTCACCTCGCGCCGCCGCGGGCCACGCTCAGCGACAACAACGAACGGCTGATCCGTACCTACCGCGGCCTGCGGGACCACGTCGACGAGGTGATCGCACGACTGCGCGGGTATCCCCACGATCGCGACTTCTTCCTCGAGATGCGCACACGCGACATCGACGCGCAGGAGGATCCAGACGTCGCAGCCTGGATGATCTACCTCAACAAGACCGGCTACAACGGGCTCTACCGCGTCAACAGCAAGAACCGCTTCAACGTCCCCTTCGGCGACTACAAGAAGCCGAACTACTGCGACGAGGTCACGCTGCGACGCTGTTCAGAACGGCTCCAGGGCGTGAAGCTGGAAGTCGTCGACTTCGAGAAGGCAGCCGGTTGGGCCCGTCGCGGCGACTTCGTGTACTTCGACCCGCCGTACGTGCCGCTGTCTGAGACCTCGTCGTTCACGAGCTACACGCAGCACGGGTTCTCGGACGAACAACAGCAGCGCCTGCGCGACGCGGCGGTGCGCTTACGTCGTCGCGGCGTCCGGGTGTGTTTGTCCAACTCGTCGGCCCCGCGCGTCTACGAGCTCTACGAAGGGGACGACTTCGAGCTCGTCCCCATTCAGGCTCGGCGCTCGATCAACACACGCAGCGACCGCCGGGGGGCGATCTGCGAGTTGTTGATCGTGGGCCGATAGACAATAGGGCTCAGCTAGCCCAGCACTCAGCTAGCCCAGCACTCAGCTAGCCCAGCACTCAGCTAACAGAGCACTCAGCTAGCCCAGCACTCAGCTAACAGAGCATTCAGCTAGCCCAGCATTCAGCTAGCCCAGCATTCAGCTAGCAGAGCACTCGCTGTCCCGCTCGGGGACGGCGACGCAGCCAGCGGTGGCGGGGTCGGCACTCTGGAGGCAGGTGGCGGCACACGCCGCATCCCCGCTGCCGCAGTTCTGCACGCAGGTGGCGGTCTGGTTGCAGGAGTCGAGCGTCGACTGCTCCGAGCAAGAGTAGAAGGCCGTGCCGACGCAGCAGCCCGCCGGGTTCTCCGGGGTGGGCTCGGTCGGGGTCTCACTGCCGGGGTCGGTGCCGGCCTGGCCGACGGTGCTGGTCGCCCGCGATGCGTTGCGCACGTTGGGGTTGAGCAAACCCGTCGGCTGCGGATCCGCAGCCGGGTCCGTGGCGCCGGGTTCGGCGGCTGGTGCTGGCTGAGCACCGGGTTCGGGAGTCTCCGGATCGGAGCCACCGGTCATCGTCACCTGGCAAGCCGCCAGAGGCATTACAAGGAATCCAGCGAGGACAACGAAACGCTTCATGGGCCCGACATTAACCCGGGTTCTGGGCTGTCGGCCACTGCCAGGCCGCATCTCGGCGCTTTGGATCCGGGTAAAAGCCAGATCTCGTCGCTTCTGGGGCCTTTGTGCGCAGGATCTGGTCGCGCGATGAACGAACTTGGGTAGGATGCGCCCCCACCCCCGAGACACACC
>JAUHZF010000560.1 GCA_030426145.1 Polyangia bacterium | reverse complement strand
AACCGGGTCGCGGACGTGCTCGCCCTCACCGGGGACGCGACCAACGGGGCCGACCTGTACGACACCGAAGTCACCACCATCGACGGCGAGAAGAAGAAGCTCTCCGAGTACCAGGGCCGCGTGATGCTCATCGTGAACACGGCGAGCAAATGTGGCTTCACCCCCCAGTACGAAGGCCTCGAGAAGCTCCATCAGCGCTTCGCCGACGAGGGCCTCAGCGTGCTGGGCTTCCCGTGCGACCAGTTCGGACACCAGGAGCCGGGCGACGAAGAGGAGATCAAGTCGTTCTGCTCCCTCAATTTCGGCGTCAGCTTTCCCATGCACGCGAAGATCGAAGTGAACGGACCCGACTCCCACCCCCTCTACCGGCACCTCAAGAAAGAGCAGCCGGGTCTGCTCGGCAGCGAGCGGATCAAGTGGAACTTCACCAAGTTCCTCGTCGACAAGAACGGCAACGTGGTGAAGCGCTTCGCCCCCACCACCACGCCCGAGAAACTGGAGGCCGAGGTCGAGCGCCTGTTGGGCGCCTCGTGAACGCCCTCGACCGCGACGCGCAGCGGGCTCTCCTGAGCTACGATCACCAGCTCTGTGCCGCGCTCTACACGGCATCGCGCCTCATGCAGCGCGCCTACCGCCCCACGCTCGACGCCCTCGGCCTCACCTACCCGCAATACCTGGTGATGCTCGTGCTCTGGGATGCACACCACGCCGGGCACGTCCCCCCGAGCGTGAGCGAGCTCGGCGAACGCCTTCGCCTCGACTCCGGCACCCTCACCCCCCTGCTCAAGCGCCTCACCGAGCGAGGCCTCGTCGAGCGACAGCGCAGCGATGCCGATGAGCGACGCGTGCATGTGGCGCTCACCACCGACGGCCTCGCCCTCGAGTCCGACGCGGTGCAGGTTCCGATGGGCATGCTCTGTCGCCTCGCCGACGTATCCGGCGACATGGCCGATCTGATGCCGCGCCTACGGCGGCTCATCGACGCGCTCGAAGCCTGAGGCCGCGGCCGAAGACTTCGGGTACCCTCGCGGGTATGAACCAACCCCCTCCTGGTGGTGGTTGGGGCCCGCCCGGCGGCGGTCCTCCTCCTGGACCCCCTGGCGGCTATGGCCCCCCACCCGGCCCCCCCGGCGGCTTCGGCGGTCCTCCTGGTCCTGGCGGCTACGGCGGTCCTCCTGGTCCTGGCGGCTACGGCGGTCCTCCCGGTCCTGGCGGCTACGGCGGTCCTCCTGGTCCGTACGGCTACGGCGGCGGCCCACCACCCAAGAAGTCGAACTCGGGCGCGATCATCGCCGCAGTCATCGTGGGCATCGTGGTGCTCTGTGGTGTGTTCGCGGCCGTCGGTTCGCGCGCGGCGAGCCGGTTCGCGGAGCGAAGCAAAGAAGCCGGTGAGGACGCCGAGACCTACACGGCCCCCGACAAGACGGGTCGCATCGACCTCCCCGTGACGTGGCGCCCCATGAACGACCTCAACGACGAGGCGAGCATCGAGGTCGGCAATGCCTTCATGGAGGAGTACCTCATCGTCATCAGCGAGAAGCAGTCCGACTTCGGAGACGACGTCGACCTCGAAAAGTACTCGGAGATCTGTCTCGACGGCATGTCGGCCAACATCGGCAAGCTCGACAAGGGCAAGCCGAAGAAGAAGAAGGTCGGCGGACGGGATGCCCTCCTCGTGGAGGTCCGCGCCAACGTCGATGGTCACGACATCGTCTACCTCATCGGCTACGTCGACGGCCCCGAGAGCTACCACCAGGTGCTCAGCTGGACCCTCGAGAGCAAGTACAGCGGCAACAAGGAGCGCTTGGAGCGCACCATCCGCAGCTTCCGAGAACTGTGAGCCGCGGCGTCCTCGTCTGGCTCGCGCTGCTCCTCCTGGTCAGCCCCGTCGCGGCCGCAGACGAGCTCGTCATGAGCTTCGGCGGTGATGTGGCCTACCCGGACGGGCGCGCCTTCGTGAAGAAGGTCGATGCTGAGCGGGGCGCGCTTTTTCGGTCCATCGCCCCGATTCTCGAAGAGAGCGACGCCAACTTCCTCAACCTCGAGTGCCCGCTGTCGGTTCGGCCCGAGCCCCCCGCGACCGCGACCCGCGCCCGGTGGGTTTACCGGTGCCACCCCAAGCGTCTGGGCTACCTGCTCGACGCGGGGTTCAATCTCTTCTCCCTCGCCAACAACCACGCCCTCGACCAGGGCATGGTCGGCGTGCGCGAAACGCTGCTCGCCTTCGGGACCACCGAGCGCACGCAGCGACACTTCTGGCTCGGCCTGCACGCGTCGCCGGTCTCCCGCGTGCTGCCGCTACGTCTCGCGCGTGGCAAAGCCGAGGTGGCCATCTTCGCCGTCGCCGAATCGGCCCCCAAGCGAGGTCCGGTCACCAGCCTCGCCCACCCCGACCTGATCCCTGCCATTGGGCGCGCTCGCCGCCGAGGTGGCATCGTGGTGGTCTCGGTGCACGGCGGCAGCGAGTACGTACACCTCCCGAGCCAGGCCATCGTCGACCGCTACCGTGGCCTCATCGATGCGGGCGCGCACCTGGTCGTAGGCCATCACCCCCACGTCATCCAGGGCGTGGAGCGACACGGCGACGGCGTCATCCTCTACAGCCTCGGCAACCTCTCCTTCTCGACCTACGGCACGCGGCACCGCGAGCAAGGCGCACGCCTCTATGGCCTGCTCGCACGGGTCGTGATCGGCGAGAAGGCGCTACACGAGGTCGAGCTCGTGCCGCTCTGGGTCGACGACACCGCGGCCTGGCGCGTGGGTGACCAGGTCCTCGATCCACGCCCTGCCGAGCCGCAACTGTTGGGCGGCGTCTTCGCCGAGCGCGTGCTCGGAGAACTCGACCGCTTCAGCCACGCCATCCCCGGGGTGACGAGCCGGCTCGTACGCGTCGGGAGCCGTAGCTTTCTCGACCTCGGAGACGGTCGTGGCATTCCGACGGGAGCCCAGGCGAAGCGTCGGATCGCAGCTCAGAAGCGCGTCTACGAGGCCGTGGTCAAGCGGGGTGAAGGCCCTCGCCCGGCCCGCGAGGAAGAGCGTTTCGACACCCAAGACGACCGGCCCGCCATCCTCCGCGACCGATACATTCCTTGAGGCTCACGCTCATGCGACGTCTGTCGCGTCGGCCGGTTCAGGGCGCGACACCGGCCCCTCGGGACCGTGGGCCATGCGGTGGCGATGATGCAGCATGTCCCACTCGGTGATCATCACGCCGCCGGCTTCTTCGTAGTTGGCCTGGACCTCCTTGAGCAGGTCGAGACAGGCGTGGTCGATGTGTGAGATGGCGCCGACGTGGAGGTGAACCTCGCGCCCGGGGGGGAGCGCCTCGAGCGCCTCGGCGAGGATGGGGAGCTTCACGAAGGTCGCGGCCCCGCGCAGCTGAACGTCGATGCGGCCATCGGACTCCTCGATGTCGACGTCGAGCACCGCGAAGGTGAGCAAGAGCTTCGCCATGGCCACGGCGAGCCCGAGCACCACCCCCGTCAACAGGTCGGTGGCGACGATGCCGATGACGGTGACGCCGAATACCAGGGCCTCGCCGCGGCCAGCCTTCCACCACGTCTTCACCTGGGTCGGGTTGGCCAGCTTGTAGCCGGTGTAGACGAGGATGGCGGCGAGGCCTGCGGTGGGGATCATGGAGAGGACCCACGGGAAGATCACCACCAACGCGAGCAGCCAGATGCCGTGCACGATGGCCGAGAGCTTGGTCTTTCCCCCGGCTTCGACGTTGGCCGAAGAACGCACGATGACACCCGTCATCGGAATCGCGCCCATGAAGCCGCAGATGGTGTTGCCGATGCCCTGAGCGACCAGCTCGCGGTCGTAGTTGGTGCGGCTGTCCTTCGCGATACGGTCGACCGCGGTCGCGCAGAGTAGGGTCTCGGCGCTCGCGATGACCCCGATCCCCACCGCTTCGGCCAAGAACGAAGGATCCTTCAGCAACGACAGTGTCGACACCGCGGGCACGTTGAGGCTCGCGACCAGGTCGGCCGGCACGTCCACGAACTTGATGGGCCAACCGAGCAGTTTGGCCGCCCCTGAACCCACCACCACCGCGAGCAACGGCCCCGGCACCACCTTGAGACGCTCGGGGCGGAGTTGGTTCCAAGCCACGATCGTGAGCACCGTGACCACGCCGATGATGGCGGCGAGG
>JAUHZF010000175.1 GCA_030426145.1 Polyangia bacterium | reverse complement strand
CCCCCTGACCGCTCCCCCTGACCGCTCCCCCTGACCGCTCCCCCTCACTGGCGGCCTCCACGCGTACTCGCCCCAGCCCGGGGTGAGTCGAGGTGTTGCGAAACGTCTTCAGTCCTCGACCACAGGGCGGCCGTCGGGCTGCCACATGACCGGGTCGCCGAGGCCCAGCGCTTGGAGCTGCGGTAGCACCGCCGTGGCCGGGCCCACGACCACCACGGTGGCCGAGCTCGGCTCGACGTAGCGCTTCGCGAGCGCGTTGAGCTGCTCGAGCTCGGCGTTCTGACGCGCCGCACTCGCACGCGCGTCCTGATCGAACGGCAGGCCGAGGATGGCGAGGGAGGTCAGTCGACCCACCTGGCTGTCGATGCGCTCGTTGGTCTGGATCATGTCGGTGAGATCCCCTGCGCGCACCTTGGCGAGCTCCTTGGACTGAAGGCCCTCAGAGGCCATCTGCCGCAGCTCCTTCAGCATCTCGTTGAGGGCGGCCGCGGTCACGTCGGTGGACACGGCGGCGGTCGCGTAGAAGGTGCCCACCCCGCGGGTCTCGGTGAAACGGCTCCGGGCTCCGTAGGTCCATCCGTGGTCTTCGCGCAGGTTCTGATTGAGGCGCGAAGTGAAGGAGCCGCCGAGCGCCGTGTTGACGAGGTCGAGCAGCGGCGCCTCGGGGGCATCGGCCCTGGTGCCGGTGTTGATGACCGAAAGCACCGACTGAGAGCCGGGGCGGTCGACGATGACCAGCTTGGGACGAGAGGAGATGGGTGTCGGTGGCGCGATGCGCACCGGGACGGGGGTGTCGGGTTTCTTCCAGCGGCCGAGGTGCTCCGTCCAGAGCTTGGTCAGCTCCTCGCGCGTGATGTCTCCCGCCACCACGAGATGGGCGGTGTCGGGCCGATAGTGTTCTCGGTAGAAAGCGAGGGCGTCGGCCCGGGCGATCTTGGCCGCTCCATCGAGCTGTCCCGAAACGGGGTGTCCATAGGGCGTGTCGGCGCCGTAGAGAACGGCCTGTCGCGTGATGGCTGCCACCGAGCGAGGGTCATCGGAGCGCTTCTCGAGCCGTCCCTTCCACAGGTCCGTTACGCGCTTCCACTCCTTCTCTTCGAACTTCGGCGCCGCGATCACGTCGGCGTAGATCCCGAAGGCGCGCGGGAGGTGCTTCTTGAGCACGTTGAGCGAGACACGCGTGCCATCGGTGCTGGTGCTCCCCCATAGGGAGGCGCCGAGCTCGGTGATGGCGTCGGAGATCTGGAGCGCGTCGAGGTCGCCCGCGCCCTCGTCGAGCATGCCGGCGGTGATGCTGGCCAGGCCGGGCTTGTCGAGCGGGTCGTCGGCACTGCCCACGGGAAAGGACAGCGACATGGCGACGAGGGGAAGGTCGTGATCCTCGAGAAGCCACACCTGCGTGCCCTCGGCGAGGCGAAAGGCCTGCGGGGTCGGGGCACGGAAAGGTGTGGGCGCGGCGAGGGCGGGCTTTTCGGCGAGGGATTCGGTGGGTGCGGTCACGGGTGGGGGCTCGGGGGGAGGCGGGGGCAGCACGGGTGCTGCCGACGGACAGGCGGTGAGGCCGGCCAGCAGTGGCCCCAGCGCGAGCGGGGCCAGGATGGATCGGCGGCGTGTCATTCTGCGGCGGCAGCGGGCTTGGGCTTGGGCAGCACGTGCATGATGACGCGCGCCTGCGGATCGAACACCTGCTGGGCGATGCGCGACAGCGACGCGGCGTCGGCGTCGAGGTAGCGCTGCAGGTCGGCGGCGACACCATCGGGGGTTCCGCGGCTCGACTCGTAGCTGTTGAGGAGCGAGGCGCGGGTGGCGAGAGACTGCATGCGCTGCACGAAGCCGGCCTCGTACTGGTTCTTGGCGCGCTGCAGCTCGGCCGCGTCGATGGGCTCGGTGCGGATGCGCTCCAGCTCCTCGTCGACCATCTTCTCGACCTTGGCCAGATCGACGCCCGGCTTGACCATGATCTCGATGTCGAAGTGCGAGCGACGCTTTCGCGACCCTTGGTAGGCGCTCACGCTCTGGGCGACCTGCGTCTCGTAGACGAGCTTCTTGTAGAGGCGGCTCGACTTGCCGCTGCTCATGATCTCGCCGAGCAGGTCGAGCTCGGCGTCGCCTTCGTCGTAGAGCTTGGGGCTGAGGTACGAGATGACGATCTTCGGGAAGGTCACGTCGTCGTAGAGGGTCTCTCGCACCACGTTCGTGAGCTTGGCCGGCTGGCTGACCACGGGCCGTTTCGGTTCGGGTCTGGTCGGGATGGCGCCAAAGTACTTCTCGATGAGGGCCTTGGTGGCGGTGGGCTCGAAGTCTCCCGCGACCACCAGCGAGAAGTTTCGCGGCACGTAAAAGTGGGCGAAGAAGGCTTGCACATCGGCCACCGTCGCCGCCTCGAGGTCCTCGTGGGAGCCGATGGTGGGGTGGTGGTACGGATGGCCCGGAGGAAAGAGCAGCTCCGAGAGTCGCAGGTCGGCTTCGCCGTAGGGTTGGTCCTCGGTCTGCTGGCGCCGCTCGTTACGCACGACGCCGCGTTGGGTGTCGAGCTTGGCCTGGTCGATCTCGTCGCCGAGCACACTCAGCCGGTCGGCCTCCATCCACAGCAGTAGCGGCAGGATGTGGCTCGGGCCCACGTCGTAGTAGTCGGTGCGGTCGCTGCTGGTCCAGGCGTTGTTCCAGCCGCCTTCGCCTTCCATCCACGCGTCGAACATCTTCTCGGGCACCCGCTTGGTGCCCATGAACATGAGGTGCTCGAACAGGTGTGCGAAGCCGGTGCGCTTCACCGGCTCGTCACCGCTACCCACGTCGACGTTGATGTTCACGACCACCAGCGGCTGGCTGTGGTCCTCGTGCAGGATGACGGTCAAGCCGTTCGGAAGCGTGTACTTCTCGTGCGGTATGGCGAGCACGCGGGTCTCCTTCTGAGGGGGCGCGGGGGCCTGGGATTGGCCCGCGGCAGAGGCGCTGTGGCCCAGGCCCACGAGGGCGAGGCCGGCGGCCACGAGCGGGGCGCGGAGGCGCTTGGGCAACACCGTCCGACTATGGTCCGGAAGGGGCTCGATGTCACGAGGGGCTACAACGCCGCTGCGTGGGGCTCGACGGATGGCCTCCAGCCCTCTAAGTAGAGCGAATGCGCGCTGGCATCTGGCTTCCTCTTGGGCTGTTCGTCGTTTCTGCTTCTTGGGCCGGTTGTGCGGCCGGTGACGACCCACCGCCGGACGACACCACGTCCGCGGGCGGCTCGACGTCGACCCAGCAGGGGCCGACGTCGTCGAGCTCCTCCGGAGGCCCTGGCAGCGGCGGCATGACCGGTCAGGGCGGCGCTGGGGGCTCGGCCTTTCCCTGCGGCCAAGATTGCGGCGCCATCATGGCCCCCCAGTGCTTCCAGTCCGTATGCAACACGGGCGAATACCCGGGCCCGGTCGGCTCGTGTGTGGTGGTCCCCGAAGACGACGGCACCGCGTGCGACGACGAGCAGTTCTGCACCGTCGATGACACCTGCCAGGCGGGCGTGTGTACCGGCGGCCCCGCGAACACGTGCGGCATGACTCCGGCCGAGTGTCAGGAGATCACCTGCGACGAAGCCACCAACACCTGCGGGCAGCAGGCCGTGCCGGATGGCGGCATGTGCACCCCGGCCGACCTCTGCATCGAGAACGGCACCTGCACCGCGGGCAGCTGCGTCGGCACGCCCAAGGACTGCTTCTTCTCGCCCGTTCCCAACGAGTGCCACCAGGCCGTCTGCAACCCGACGAACGGGATGTGCGAGCCCGTGCCTGCCAACGATGGGCAGCCCTGCGTCGACACCAACGACCTCTGCAGCGTCAACAACACCTGCAATGCCGGCACCTGTCAGGGGGGCGTGCCCAAGGACTGCTCGCAGAACACCGTCAACTGTGACCTCGGCGTGTGCAACCCAATGGACGGCCAGTGCACCACGATGGCCGTCATGGACGGTCAGATGTGTGACGACCTCGACGGCTGTACCACCGGCGAGATCTGCACCACCGGCACCTGCGGCGGCGGTACCCCCGTCACCGCCTGCTCCGGCGCCATGACCGCCGACGGTTGTTGCCCCTCGACGTGCAACCCGACGAACGACCTCGACTGCGCTTGCTCCGGCGGCTCGCTCACCTCGCCCTTCGTCACGAACAACGGTCTCGACGGCAACATGTTCGACATCGTGGCCAAGTCGAACGTCACCATCGACGCGTTCGATGTGAACATCGACCCCGGCACCCAGGACATCGAGATCTACTACCGCCCGGGCAGCTACGTCGGCTTCGAGAACAGCTCTGCAGGCTGGACCCAGGTCGGCACGGCGATCTCCGTCGTCAGCAACGGCAACAACGTGGCGACCCCGGTGCCGCTCCCCGTCAACGTGGCCATCCCCGCCGGGCAGACCTACGCCTTCTACGTCACGACCGTGAACGGAAACATGAACTACAGCAACGGCACCACCGTGGGCGCCGTGTTCGTCGAAGACGCTGCCATTCAGGTGCTGGAGGGAGCCGGCAAGGACTACCCCTTCACCGGCGGCTTCTCGCCTCGCGTGTGGAGCGGAAACGTCCACTACACCGTGTGCGGTCAGTGAGCTGATCCGGCCCCTCGAGGGGCGTACCCTTACGGTCACACCGCAGGTCTCTCGACGGAACGTGCGGTGTTGCTGTATTCGTACAGTATGCATGTGCGACTTTGGCTTCCTTTGGTGGGGTTCGTTTCCGTGGCACTGGCGTGGGCCGGTTGCAGCGCGGGGGGCGAGGTCATCGAAGATGACGGCGACCCTACGACGACCACCACCAGCAGCGCGGGAGGTGGCTCGACCACCGGAACCGGCGGCAATGGGGGCAGTGGCGCGGGCAGTACGGGCCTGTGCGGGATGGACTGCAGCGCCATCGACACGCCCACTTGCTACATCTCCGTGTGCAACGAGGGGAACTACCAGGGACCCATCGGCACGTGCGTCGTGGTTCCCGATGTCGACGGCACGTCGTGCGACGACGGTTTGTTCTGCACGGTGAACGACAGCTGTCAGGCCGGTGTCTGCACCGGGGGACCACAGAACGATTGTGGGATGACCCCCCCCGAGTGCAATGAGGTGGTCTGCGACGAGCAGGCCAAGAGCTGTAGCTCGCAGGCCTTGCCCAACGGCGACTCGTGCACCCCTGACAACCTCTGCGAGACGGGTGGTCTCTGCCAGAACGGCCTCTGCGTCGGCACGCCGAAGGACTGCTTCTTCTCGCCGGTCCCGAGCGAGTGTTACAACTCCGTGTGCAACCCGGCCAACGGCATGTGCGAGCCGCAGCCCGGCAACGACGGCCAGCCGTGCGTCGACCAGATGGACCTCTGTAGTGAGGGCAACACGTGCAGCGCGGGGACCTGTGCTGGCGGCACGCCCAAGGACTGCTCGGGGCTCACCATGGGTTGCTTCAATGGCGTGTGCGACGCGCTGAGCGGGCAGTGCACGCAGATGCCGGTGCCGGCGGGGGGCAACTGCGCCGAGGCGACCGACGACTGCAACCAGGGGATCTGCGACATGCAGGGCATGTGCAACGCCACCCCGGTCAACCAGGGCGGAAACTGCGACACCGACGCCTGCTACACCGGCCAGACCTGCAACAGCGGCACCTGTCAGGGCGGGACCTTCCTCGGCTGTGGCACCAACGGTGACGGCTGCTGTCCTGCGGGCTGCACCATCGCCCAGGACAACGATTGTCTGACCGAGATCACCATGGCGGCGCTCAACAACGCCCACAACGGTAACCTCAACGGCATCAACGGGGCCGACGCCATGTGTCAGGCGGAGGCGGCGGCCGCCAACTTCACCGGTACCTGGAAGGCCTTCCTGTCGGACACCAACCAGAACGTGATGGATATCGTGCCGGTGCAGTACCAGAACCTCCCGGTCAAGAACACGATCGGCACCACCCTCTGGAACAACTGGAGCGAAGTCTTCACCACCAACACCTGGCTCCCGGGCAGCACCGCGGCGCTTCGCTCGTTCGACGGCAAGATCGTCGACGAGAGCACCGGGGCCAACCCCGACTGGTTCGATGCCGACGGCTGGCATGGTTCCACCAACGCGGGCGTGGTCGACGGGACCAACCACTGCTCCAACTGGACCAGCACCTCGGGGCAGGGCGCCAACGGCGAGCTCGACCTCGGCGGCGGGCCCTTCTTCTACCAGGAGTTCACCAGCTGCAGCACGACCCTCGCGGTCATGTGCGTGCTGGTCGGACCCTGATCTAGGCCGCGACTGAACCCATCGTGCCCCGGGGTCACACTCCGGGGTAGCTCAGGCGTCTTCTACGGGCGGAACGCGTCCCCGGAGGCAACTTGCTTGCCACGGTGGGGCGTCTATCCTAACCAGCCCGCGGAGGCGCCTGTTTTCACTGGGGCGCCCCGCCCAAGAGTTCGATGTTCGACATCATCAAGAAGATCTTCGGCACCCCGCACGAGCGAGCGGTGCGCAAGCTCCGGCCCAAAGTCGCGCGCGTCAACGCGCTCGAGCCCAAGATCGAGGCGCTCTCCGACGCCGAGCTCGTCGGCAAGACCGCCGAGTTCAAGGAGAAGCTCGACAACGGAGCGACCCTCGACGACATCATGATCGAGGCCTTCGCCGTCGTGCGGGAGGCCGGCCGTCGTACCCTGGGGATGCGTCACTACGACGTGCAGCTCATCGGGGGCATGGTCCTGCACTCGGGCAAGATCGCCGAGATGCGCACGGGTGAGGGCAAGACCCTCGTGGCGACGCTGCCCGTCTACCTCAACGCGCTCGAGGGCAAAGGCGTGCACGTCGTCACCGTGAACGACTACCTCGCCAAGCGTGACGCGGAGTGGATGGGCGAGATCTACCGCTTCCTCGGTCTCTCGGTGGGCTCGGTGGTCAACCACCAGCCGGACTACGAGAAGCGCGCCGCCTACAAGGCGGACATCTGCTACGGGCAGAACAACGAGTTCGGCTTCGACTACCTGCGCGACAACATGAAGTTCTCGGCCCTGGACTACTACCAGCGGCCCCTGAACTACGCGATCATCGACGAGGTCGACTCGATCCTCATCGACGAGGCACGCACCCCGCTCATCATCAGCGGCCAGCCCCACGAGTCGAGCCACAAGTACCGACTCGTCAACGACGTCATCCCGCAGCTCCGCAACGAGGAGCACTACACCGTCGACGAGAAGGGTCACTCGGTGACCATGACCGACGACGGCGTGGAGGCGGCCGAGAAGCTCCTGAAGAGCCTCGGGGCTCTCGAAGGCAGCAACCTCTACGACCCGGTCAACCTCGAGACGCTGCACATCGTCAACCAGTGTCTCAAGGCGCACACCCTCTACAAGCGCGACGTGAACTACATGGTTCGCGAAGGCGAGGTGATGATCATCGACGAGTTCACCGGCCGCGTGCTCCGGGGTCGTCGTTGGTCGGACGGCCTGCACCAGGCGGTCGAGGCCAAGGAGAACGTGCCCATCAAAGAAGAGAACCGGACGATGGCCACCATCACGTTCCAGAACCTCTTCCGGCTCTACAACAAGCTCGCGGGCATGACCGGCACTGCCGACACCGAGGCCTCCGAGTTCCACGCCACCTACGAGCTCGACACGCGGGTCATCCCCACCAACCGACCCATCGCGCGCGTCGATGACGACGACATCGTCTACAAGACGGAGCGCGAGAAGTTCACCGCGGTCGTCGCCGACATCCTCGAGCAGAACGAGCGCGGGCAGCCCATCCTCGTGGGCACGACCAGCGTCGAGAAGAGCGCGGCCATCTCGCGCATCCTCAACAAGCAGGGCATCGAGCACAACGTGCTCAACGCCAAGCAGCACGAGCAGGAGGCGTACGTCGTGGCCCAGGCGGGTCGCAAGGGCTCCATCACCGTCTCCACCAACATGGCCGGTCGCGGCACCGACATCGTGCTCGGTGGCAACCCGGAGATGCTGGCGAAGCTCAAGTTCATGGAGGACGGCCGCGACCCCGAAGAGGACGAAGAGGCTTTCGAAGAGCTGGTCGAGCAGCTCGAAGAGAAGTGCGACGCCGAGCGGGAAGAGATCCTCGAGCTCGGTGGCCTCTACATCATCGGTACCGAGCGTCACGAGTCGCGCCGCATCGACAACCAGCTCCGCGGGCGTGCGGGTCGCCAGGGCGACCCCGGTCGCAGCCGCTTCTACCTCTCGCTCGAGGACGACCTCATGCGCATCTTCGCCGGCGATCGGGTCAAGAGCCTGATGGAGCGGATGGGCATGCCGGACAACGAGCCCATCGAGCACCCGTGGGTCACCAAGAGTGTCGAGAACGCTCAGAAGAAGGTCGAAGAGCGCAACTTCGACATTCGGAAGAACTTGCTCGAGTACGACGATGTGATGAGCGCCCAGCGCGGCACCATCTACCGCCTGCGTCAGGAGTTGCTCGCCGGCCGCTACACCGCCGAGGAGTTCGACGCCGAGGGCCGTGAGACGGGTGACGTGCGCAGCATCGCCGTGCTCGATTGGATCGAGGAGGACCTGCAAGGCAAGGTCGCCTCGCTCATCGGCATGTTCTGCGAGGAGCCCATCCTTCCCCACGGCGACGACGGCAAGACCCGCAAGATCGCCCGCAAGGAGTTCAAGAAGGCCAAGCTCGTCGAGGAAGACACCCTCAAGCGCGAGATCTACGGCTACGTCGGTTCCCACTACCCCGTCGGAGGGTGGGGCGTCGTCGTCGAGACCGAGGGGCGCAAGGCCATCGACGTCTACGACGAGTGCATCGAGGTTTTGCCCAAGGCCCTCAGCGAGCAGCGGGAGCGCTTGCTCGACCTCATCGACCGGATCATCGGCGCCATCATCGAGGACAGTTGCCCCGCCAACAAGGCGGCCGACGACTGGGACTGGGACGCCGTCTTCGAAGGCTTCGAGCAGCACTTCGGGACCGAGCTCGAAGAAGACATCGCCGACTACGGCGACCGCGAGGCCCTTGCCGGCGAGCTCTACCAGATCGCCGAGGCTCAATACCTGGCCAAGGAGAAGGAGCTTCGTAAGAGCATGTCGTCGGGCGACCAGAAGGCGACCCGGCTCGATGCGCTCGAGGTCATGCTGCGCATGTTCCGGCACCTCTACCTCGAGGAGCTCGACAAGCAGTGGGTCGAACACCTCACCGACATGGACCACCTTCGCGACGGCATCGGACTCCGCGGCTACGGCCAGAAGGACCCGAAGCAGGAGTACAAGAAGGAGGGCTACAACATGTTCATCACCCTGCTCGCCCGCGTGTCGAGCAATGTGGTGATGAAGCTCATGAGCGCCCAGGTTCGCCGCGCCGAGGAACAGACCGAGGTCGAGGCGGCCAAAGCCAAGGCCCGCAAGGAGGCGGAGCTGGCCATCGCTCAGGCCCGCCACGGCCAGGACGTCGAGCCGCTCTACGAGGGCGGGCCCGAGGTCGCGCCTCCGCCCCCGGAGGAGCCTCCGGTCACCGGCGAGATGGAGTGCCCCTGCGGAAGTGGCAAGCCCTTCAGCACGTGTCACGGCGCCCCCGACGACGAGGACGAGGTCGAGCAGGCCACGGCCTGAGGTCGCAATGCGGTTGCGCATCTCCCCAGTTGCCGGCTCGGGGCTGCTCGCGCTCGCCATCGGTTGCGGTGGCGCGGTGACGCCGCCGCCGGAGCCATCACCGGCTGCGCCCGCTTCTCCCGTATCGGAGCCAACCCCATCGAACGACCCGAACGCCGATCTCAGCCCCGAGGACCGGGCGATGATGGAGGACCGTCGCGCGAACTTCATCGCCGTCTGCAACGGCAACGGCAACAACGCCGACTATTGCGCCTGCACGTGGGACCAGCTGCGCGATGTCGTCTCGCGCGAGGAGCTGCTCGCCGACCGCGCCACGCCCGAGCAGGTTCGTGAGCTTCAGCGCCGTGCACTTCTGTACTGCGTCGACGAGCTCTCCGAGGAGACGGTGCAGAAGGCCTTCCGCGAAGGCTGCATGACCAAGGCCAACCAGGCCTTCTGCGATTGCTCCTATCGAGAGCTACGGCAGCGTGTGTCCGTGCGTGACATCGCCACCCGCGGCGGCGAAGACCGCGAAGGCTTCGTGAAGAAGCGCACCGAAGCCGTCCAGGCCTGCGCCAGCGACGTGGACGAAGCGACGGTGAAGTCCAACTTCGTTCGCGGATGCATGGATTCAGGAGGCGCCGAGGCGCGTTGTCTCTGTGCATGGGACGTCGCGAAGAAGGAAGTGGCTCTCGTCGACATCGCCCTCGACCGGATCGACCTCGAGAAGCTCCGTCCCATGGTGCGCGAGCAGTGTCGCCCGCCCGCGCCGCCATGAGGCGGAGCATCGTGGCGATGGCCGCGGTCTCGCTCTCATTGGCGGGATGCCCCCGCCCGCCCGCCAATGATCGACCGGCGACGGTTTCGACGGCTACCGCGACGGCACCACCTGCACCGGTGCCGACGGCGACGGCCGTACCGTCGGCCACCGCATCCGCCGTGGTCGAAGACGATTCCGGGGTGTGCCCCGAAGACATGGTGGAGGTAGCCGGCGACTACTGCACCGAGCTCGAGCTGAAGTGCCTGCGCAAGCGCAAGCGGCGTCAGTGCGCCGAGTACGCCGAACCCACCAAGTGCACGGGCGACGAGGTGCCCATGCATTACTGCATGGAGCGCTTCGAGCATCCCAACGAGAAGGGGGCCTTGCCGCGGGTGATGATCAAATACACCGAGGCCAAGGCGAGCTGCGAAGCGCGGGGTCGGCGGCTCTGCACCGAAGCGGAGTGGACCCTGGCGTGTGAGGGGCCGGAGCGTACCCCTTATCCCTACGGCTACACCCGCGATGCGACGGCTTGCCCCATCGACAAACCATCGCCCCTCGTCAACGAGCGGCGCCTGTTCAATTCACGAACCCAAAAGGCCGAGCTCGAGCGGCTCGACCAGCGCGACCCGTCGGGTACCTACCCGCGATGCCGGAGCGCCTATGGCGTGTACGACCTCACGGGGAGCGTCGACGAATGGGTCGAGAACCCGTCGGGCAAGCCCTATGTGAGCAGCCTCAAGGGCGGCAACTGGGGCGAATATCGCAATGCGTGCCGCCCCGTCACGCGAGGTCACGGTCCTGGTTTTTTCTACTACCAGATCGGCTTTCGCTGCTGCCTCGACGCGCCCAGTCCTTGACCCGTGTGAGCGGCCGCTCGACCTCGAAGAAGGGCACGAAGGCGAAACCGAAGAGGGGATAAGCGAAGAGGATCATCATCAACGCCAGCACGCCGGCGTGGAAGCCGATGATGACCATCACCCAGGTCTTCGTGATGCGTCCGCCGAGAAGGGCGAGGGGGGCGGCGAGCTCGGCGGTGAGGCTGAGCCCCGCGAGGGGTTTCCAGAGCGCGGGATAGCTTGCGAGCACGGCCCCGAGGGGGGAGTACAAGCTGCCGAGCTCCTTCTTGCGGAGGGCGTCGTAGGCGACGTAGTTGCGCAGGAAGTCGGTGGTGACCCAGTCGAGCCCGGTGTGGCGAAGCTTCGCTACACCGGCCATGAAGTAGGCGAGAACGGCGATGCTCGCGGCGAGCCGCAGTGGCCAGCCGTAGCGTCCGCTCGGGGCGGGCACGGTTTGGCCGCGGGCGTCGAGGCTCCACGCGTCGGCCGCGGGGCCCAGGCCCAGGGCCAGCACCTGCAGCACCATCAGGTTCTCGGTGTGGAAGATCATGCCCCAGCTCGAGGCGTAGCTCGTCACCCACAGGAGCAGGACGCCGAAGAGGGGGCCTGTGATGCGGTAGCGGTAGCCGAGGGTGAAGGCGGCGCCGGCGATGGCGGTGGCGATGGCGATGGCCCAGGTCGCGGCTTCGGGAAGCGGCGTGCTCAGGAGCTGCACCGGACCCACGGGGCGAAAGCTCGCGGGGTCGAAACGCGAGAAGCGCGCGAAGTGGGGCAGGCGAGCGACCGCGTAGCCGAAGGCGAAGAGACCGATGAGGATCCGCACCCCGGCCAGCCGCTCGGCTGGCGCATCGACGAACCAACGACGCGCCGTCATGGCATCGCCCCCGCGACGTCGCAGCGCGCATGGAGCTTGCTCTTGATGGGGGCTTCGTTCCCTTCGACGTAGGTGAGGACGTGGTACCGGTCGGTCCTGACTTCGACCGAGCCTCGCCCATGGCCTTCGGCTCGTAGCCGCGCCGCGACCTTCTGGCACAGGTCCGAGGCGGCTTTGGGGCCGCCGCTCACTGCGCGGGCGATGGCGACCTTGGTCTGAAGCACCTCGCTCGAAAATACGAGGCCCGGGGCGACGGGCTCGCGTCGGTCGCCATCGACGAGCACCACATGGGCGAGCGTGAGCTCTTCGGGACGGGCTTTCGAGAACATCGGAAAGGTCGACAGGGGGAAACCGTCGACGTCGTCGATGAGGGGCGAGGCGATCGCGACGAGCATGAGAGCCGAGACGAGGCCCCCATGGATCCGGTCGCGACGGTTCACGGCGTGGGCGTCTCCAGCAGCCCGAGCGCGCGCCCTCCGTGGCCGAGAGCCGACCACGCGTGCTGCACGTAGTCGATGCGAATGCGGCCGGAGGCCGGGTGCTCACTGAAACCTCCGACGATGAAGCCGCGCTGTGAGCAGGCGAAGCAGCGGTCCTCTCGCCATTGATTGCGCAGCAGATAGGTGAGCGCGGGGCGGAGGTGGTCTTCGACGGCGCGGGTATCTTCGCCGCGCGCTTGGAGGATGCGCAGGGCGCTGGCTGCGGCTTCGCCAAAGCCTGCTGTGGCCGTGTTGTGGGGAGGCACGATGTTGCCGAAGCCGTAGCCTCCGACGAGGTCGTCGCGCACGGTGCCCGGGGCGTGAATGAATCGGCTCTTGAAGGTCACGTAGTCGAGGCAGAAGCGCTCGTAGGCGTCGTGACGGTGGTGCTCGAGGGAAGCGGCAGCGGCGATGCAATGCCAGTTCTCTTCGATGAAGCCGATGGGCCGAATGAAACGCGGCCAATAGTCGGTGCCGAAGAAATCCATCGCGCGCGCGACGGCTTCTCGCACGGCATCGTGTGCTGGAAAGACGGCGGGCGTTTTGGGGGGCGTCTCGAGGCGCCGCTCGAGCAAGGACAGGCCGAGCACGACCTGTCCGTCGACGTAGATGGACCCCTTGCGCGGGGCGGGGGTGCCGTCGTGCAGGTTTATGTGGTGCGCGAACGAGCCATTGGGGCGCTGCTGGTGCATCAGCACCCGTGCGAGACGTCCGATGAGCCCGTCGTATTGTGTGCCGACGTAGGGATGGCAGCGCAGGAATGCAGCGAGCCCGAGGGCGGTAGGACCCATGCGTTCGGTGGGGCCAGGCCCACCCGGCTGATTCCGCAGGACGCCGCCGTGGCCAGGTTTCCCGTCGAGGGGGATTCGTTGCTCGAGCTTGGCGAGCCCATCGAGCGCACGGCGCACGACCACCGGCGTGACCCCACCGTGGTCGGCGAGCTCGCATACGGCGAGGGTGGTTCCCGCTTGCCGCGGGATCGACAGGTCGTTTTGCACCACGCGTCCGGTGAAGGGGTTCACCGTGTAGCGAAAGCGTCCGTCTTTCTGCTGGGCCCGGTACACGTAGCGGGCCGCGCTCGTCGTGGCGCGCTCCAACGCCTCGGGGGTCAGCTCGGCGTCGGGCGTCTGGTTGCGCGCGATCCTCATCGGGTGGGTCTTGGGGCCGAGCACCCAGCCCGTGGTGGCGATGCGCGTGATGGGCCCGCCGAGGTGATTCTCGAGCAGCGAGAGCGCTGCTCCGAGGCGGGCGTCACCAACCCCCGGGACCGGGGCGTGGAGGTTGAACACGTCGAGCACCACCAGCTGCCATGGGGCGAGGCAGGTGTTCTCGGAGCACGCGCCGTCGAGCCCGGGGCGGAGGGCGAGGCTGTCGACGATGGGGAGGGCTTTCGGGTCGAGCGGGATGCGCTCCGTGATGAGATCGACCCGAACGAAGCCGCCTTGGGCCTCTCGGTCGAGCAAGGCGGTGATCACGGCGCCGAGCGTCGTGGCGTCCTGCGCCTGGAGGCACCGATGCTGCGCCCAGCGCCGGCCTCGTTCGAGGCCCACGAAGGCCACGAGCGCGGTGCGGACGTCCGGGCCCGGAGGCTGTTCACAGCGCATCGTGTGAGCGGTCCCGAGGCTGGGGTTGGGGCCACGGTGCTGCGGCCACGCCTTGGGATTCAGGCGGGCGAGGGCCGCCTCCAGGGTCGCGGCGTCGGATGGGTTGGCCAGCGTCTGGCCCACGGTGGCGGCGGCGATGCGGGCCCGACCTCCGAGGGCCACGCCCACGATCAGGAGAAGTCCGAGCCCGGCGCCGACCTTGGCCTTGCGGCTGGGGCGGTGGGTCGCGATGAGGCCCCAGATGGCGGTGGGGATGAGGGGGAAGGTGACCGCCACGAAGACCACGACCAGGCCCGCGGCGACCCCCGCTCCTAGCCCCTTGAAGATGGAGTCGATGTACCAGGCCGACGAGAGAAGGCCCCAGCCGATGAAGCCCACGTAGGCGATGGTGAGGGCGGACTGGATGCGCCACAGGGCGGGGAGGCGCGGGTGCCGTACGGCCGCTGCGATGGCGACGACGAGGTGTCCGAGGGCGGTGGTCCCCGTGGCGAACGCGAAGGCGGAACCACCCCGCCACGGGAGCTTCAGCGCGAGCGCGGCGAGGGCAAGGCCGAGCAAGCCGAGGATGGTGGCCAGCGACCAGCGGGGCATTTCGGGGGCGTGCTTGGCGGCCATGAGCGCTCGCATTCGCGTACCGAGGTGCCCTGGGGACCGCAAGCTTCGCCACGCCCGAGATGACCGAAAGGAGACGCAGATTTGCGACCACCGCCCCCCTCGCTTACCCTCGCGCATCGAATGATCGGGCAGGTGCTCGGCGGCAAGTACACCCTTCTCAGCACCATCGGCGAGGGGGGGATGGGTGCGGTCTACAAGGCCGAGGCTCCGGGTGGGGAGCGCGTTGCGGTCAAGGTCCTGAGCGTCGAGGCCCTCGCCACCGACGAGTCCGTCCTCGCGCGGTTCTGGCGGGAGGCCGACGCTGCGCGCAAGATCGACTCGCCCCACGTGACCCGATTCCTCGACCGCGGGAAGGACGAGGCATCCGGGCTGCCGTACCTGGTGATGGAGCTGCTCGACGGCGAAGATGCCCAGCAGCTGCTCGATCGGCTCGGACCGCTCTCCCCCGATCTCGCGGTGCGGATCGCGCTTCAGGTTCTCGACGGTCTGGCCATCGCGCACGCCAAGGGTGTCGTCCACCGCGACATCAAACCCGCCAACATCTTCCTCGTGGAGACGCCGGGGGGGCGGTCGGTCAAGCTCCTCGACTTCGGGGTCGCCAAGTTCAAGATGGAGGAGGCGAGCCGGACCGACAACGAGGTCCTCACCCGGACCGGCAGCGTGCTCGGCTCGCCCATGTACATGTCGCCCGAGCAGGCGCGGGGGCTCAAGAGCATCGACCTGCGCGCCGACCTCTGGTCGCTGGGCGTCGTGCTCTACAAGCTCCTGAGCGGGCAGACGCCTTACGGCGACATCGACGGGCTCGGCGAGCTCATCCTCGCCATCTGCACCGCGCCCCCCGAACCGGTCAGCCTCGTGGCGCCTTGGGTGCCGAAGGCCCTCTCGGACGCCATGAGCAAGGTGCTGCAGCTGGCGCCCGACGACCGTTTTCAGAGCTCGGCCGAGTTCGCAGCTGCGCTCGAAGCGGTCTACCCCGAGCGAGGGGAGGCAGCGCGCGTCATCACCACCGGACACCTCCGCTCGTCCCTCGCCGACGAGGTGGAGCCCGATGCACCGCGCGCGTCGGGGCACGAGGACACGATGGCCTCGGAACCCCAGACCAAACGCTTGCCCGGCACGCCGGACAGCTTCGGAGACGCCGCGCCCATCACCCAGGCGCTTCCCGAGACGGCAGCGCCCGATACGCTCGACCCACCGCCTCCGCGCGTGGTGGTGCCGTCGATGGTCGACGACTTCAGTGAGACCGGCGAGACGGCCGTGTCGGCAGAGCTGTCGGCGGAGCTCGATCGAGCGCGAAGCACTGGGAATCGGGAGCGAGACCACAAGACCTCGGACATCGAGGCCTTGAGGCAACACCGCGAGGCACAGCGGGCGGCCATGACCGCCGCGCCGAGCGGAAAGCGAGGTGGCATGGGGACGGATGCGCGAATCGCGGTGGCGGTAGGGTTGGGGCTCCTGCTCGGAGCCGCGGGGGTCTACGGCTACCAGACGACGATGGTGCCGACGGCGACGGCGCGGCCTGAGCCTCCCGCGCCGCGAAAGCCCCCTGCACCACCGCCAGAGCCACCAGCCCCCGAGCCGGTCGCGACGGCCCCTACGCCGGAGGCCTCGGCGACCGCGAGCGCCGAGCCCGAAGAACCCAACGGACCCGAGGTGACACACGAGGTGGAGATCTCTCCGCCCTTCGCCGGGGTGCTCGTCGACGGCGCGCGTGCCACGGTGGTCGGGGGCAAGGTGCGCATCGACGGTCCCGTCGGTAGCAAGCACAACGTCATCCTCACCGCACGGGGCGAGAAGAAGTCGTTCGTGGTGGTGCTCGAGGACGCGGGGCCCTCACCGGCGAAGCTCTTGATCCAGCCGTCTGGCGGCACGGCGCCGGCGCCCACGCCTTCTCCGTCGCCGCCGCCACCGTCACCCGCGCCGGCTCCCGCACCGAAGGCACCACCGGTTCCTCCTCCGCCGGCTCCTCCTGCGCCGGTCCCCGCTCCGCCTGCCCCGCCGGGGCCGGACATCTACCAGTAGCGCGCGACTTAGGTCGCAGTGCGAGATGATCGCGTGATGCTTCGTCGCCTCATCGAGCGACGCCCCTTGACGACCCGCCCCGCATGGTCGAGGTCTCAGGGCCATGAAGCTCTTCATCGACTCGGGGGATGTAGACGAGATCCGTGAGGCCCAGTCCATGGGCGCCATCGACGGGGTCACCACCAACCCGTCGCTCCTCGCCAAGGCGGGGCGGCCGACCAAGGACGTCATCACGGAGATCTGCGAGATCGTCGACGGCCCCGTGTCCGCCGAGGTCATCGCGACCGACACGCAGGGGATCCTCCGCGAGGGGCGCGAGCTCGCGAAGCTCCACCCGAACGTGGTGGTCAAGGTTCCGCTCATCAAGGACGGCCTCAAGGCGGTGCGTACCTTCACCGACGAAGGCATCAAGACCAACGTCACCCTCTGCTTCTCGGCTCCCCAGGCCCTGATGGCAGCCAAGGCCGGCGCCACCTACATCTCGCCCTTCGTCGGCCGCATCGACGACATCGGTGGCGACGGGATGGAGCTCATCGGACAGATCTGCACCATCTACGACAACTACGACCTCGAGACCGAGGTGCTCACTGCGAGCATTCGTCACCCGCAGCACTTCCTCCAGGCTGCGCTCATCGGGTCCCACGTGGCCACGGTGCCCTTCAACGTGATCGTGCAGCTCCTGCAGCACCCCCTCACCGACAAGGGCCTCGCCAAGTTCCTCGAGGATGCCAAGAAGATCCCGCAGGGCTGAGCCCCGCCGCGAGGTCGCGGTGAGCACCCAGGGGGGGCCTTTCCCCATCGACCGCCGCACCGTGTGGCGCCGTGCGAACAAGATGCTCGCCGCGCTCGAGCTCGACGCCGTCGAGCTCAGCGTCGCCCTCGTGGACGACAGCACCATCCACGGCCTCAACCGCGACTACCGCGCCAAGGATCGCCCCACCGACGTGCTCGCTTTCGCGATGCGCGAGGGCGAAGCGCTCGCCGAGCTCCCCGAAGGCCAGCTCGAGATGCTCGGCGACGTCATCATCTCGATCGAAACCGCGACCCGTCAGGCGAAGCGCGCGCGACGCTCCCTGCTCGACGAGGTGACGATGCTGCTCGCACACGGGCTCTTGCACCTGCTCGGGTACGACCATCAGGACGACGCCGAGGAAGCGGAGATGAACGCCCGCGTGCGTGAGCTCGAGGCGGCGGCGCGACGCCGGCAAAGCTGAAGGTTCAGGGCGAGAAGCGCAGCGGGACGAGGATGACGGCCGTCCCCTCGCCACTCGGGGCCGGGAACGACGCGCCGAGGAGCGTGCGCGTGACACAGCTGACCACGCTCGCGTCGGGGAGGTCGGTGCCATTCGGCACGCTCTGAGACTTGGGGATGGCCCGGGCAGACGTGACGTGGCCTTTGGCGTCGACCTTCAGCTCCATGAGCACCCGGCCCGATAGGTCTGGCGTCTTGGCGCGGCCCTTCTCGTAGCAGGCCAGGAAGCTGCCCTTGTGGAGGACAATGGCTCGCCGAACCCCGGTCGCGGGCAGCGACCCGCGAATGAGTGCGCTGCCAACGTGTACCTGCGGTTTGCCCTTCGATGGTCGGCCAGAGCCGTAGCCGCGCCCGGAGCCGCCGCCCGCATCGACGCGTCCCATGCGGCCGAGGCCCGCCATCCCGGTGCCTCCACCACCCCGACCGGTCCCGCGCATGCCAAGCCCACCGGAGCCGACCTGCACGCCCTTGGCGGCCACCAGACCTTCGAGCCCACGCGTTGTGAAGCCATCGGACAAGCCCGACGGAGCAAAGACTCCCATGGGAACCGGTGCCGCGAGAAGACCCGCGAGCCCAGCTGCGGAGGGCGCATAGCCGACCACCTCGAGGCAGCCCGTCTTCAGGGTGATGCGGTCGGTGCCGGACTTGGGGCCGGGGTCGCGATCGACCCGCGGCGCACCGGACTTGGGGAGGCGCACCACATACTTGCCGACCGCGATGCGGGAAGGAGAAGGCTCGACCGCGGCGAGGGCCGCCTTCTTGGGGGTCATGGCGCTCGGGGCGGCGCTCGGGGCTGGCGGCCCAGAGGTCGATGCGGCCGGCTCTGGCGTGGCATCGGGCAGCGCCGCGGTGAGCTGTGCACCGTTGATGACCCGGGGGAGGTCAGGGGCGTCGAGGGGCAGGGTGGCGCGCACGCGGTTGCCGCCTCTGGGCGGCACGATGGCGATCTCGTAGTCGGTGCCACCGTCGGTCTGCTTGTCGCGTGCGAGCAGTGCGACCCCGGCGCGCAGCACCACGCGCGCTTCGGTCTTGCCCGGAACCTCGTAGACGAAGTCTTCGGTCAGGGTTTGGAGCAGGCTGTTGCGCTCGGCGTAGACGGCGGTCGTCGTCTGCAGGCTTGGATAGCCGCATCGGCTCTTCAGCGGCGTCTGCACGAGGCGAACCCAGGTTGGGTTGTCCGGCTGCTCGGCGTCGACCGCGAGGACCATGGCCGGCTCGGTGACCTCCACGATGGCTGCGTCGTGGGAGGCGCCGGCGCGGAGGTTGGTCTTGGGGCCCACCATGACGAAGCGAGCCGGCTTGCGGGGCTCCGTAGGCGCCACCTTGTTGTCGGGCCCCACCTCCACCGGCACCGACGTGTCGGCCGTCACGGTGAGGTCTTGGGGGGCGCTCCCGCCCTGACATGCGGTGAGTCCGAGGAGTGCAAGCGCGAAGCGGAGCTTCATGCTGCCATGATACGGCACGGCTTCCCGGATCTTCCCCCCTTTGACGCCATCCCCATCGCGTACCGCGCGGCTCACTTGACGTCGTCGTGGGCGCTCGCCTTGTATGAGGCCTTGGCCCACGTCATCACCCAAGCGCTCCGGTTCGAGGATGAGCCCATCAAGGGCTCGCGCTTCATCGCGGACGTCTTGCCCGTGGCCTCGATGGAGGCGGCCAAAGATGCGCTTGCCGCCGTCGTCGCCGACATGCCCGACGCGACCCATCACTGCTGGGCGGCGCGCATGGCGGATCCGGCGCGGCACCAGTCCTCGGACGACGGCGAGCCAGGAGGAAGTGCGGGGCGCCCCATCCTCGCTCAGATCGAAGGGCACGACGTCGTGAACGTGCTGGTGGTGGTCACCCGCTACTACGGCGGGACGAAGCTTGGCGTAGGCGGCCTCGTGCGTGCCTACGGTGGGGCCGCGGGTCGCGCGCTCGACCGAGCCTCGCTCGCCGTCTTCGTCGCCACGCAGCGGGTGCTGGTCCGCCACGCCTACGATGACTCCGGCCTCGTGCAGACGGTCCTGAAGAGGGCGGGCATCGAGCCCGAGAGCGCCGCCTACGGCGCCGAGGTCGCGCTCACCTTGCGCGTCCCCGTCGACGACGTCGCTGCATTGGCCGCGTCGCTGCGGGACGCATCCTCGGGCCGGGTCGGACTCACGCCCACCGAGGCAGACCCCTAAATAGGTGAGCGTCATTCGCTACAAATCGTCGCGAAGCGACGCCGTTTGGGGAGGGCCCCCTCGCGTAGCGAGGGGAGGGGCCTTCTGAAGCTTCTGAAGGCCCCTAGAGATTGGAAGAAGGAGTGAACA
>JAUHZF010000559.1 GCA_030426145.1 Polyangia bacterium | reverse complement strand
GGGGGTGCGCGGTCGTGTGCCGCTCGCACCCTTCTTTCGCCGAGCGCGCATAGAAGCCGCCGGCGAACTCTCCCTTGGGGTTGTCGACCCACTCGTCGAGGTTGCCCACCATGTCGTAGATGGCGTCGTCGCCCCATTGGCTCGCGCGGGCGGGGGTGGCGCCGGTCTTGCGGAGCAGTGGTTTGCCGTTAACGCGCACTAGGTTCAGGCGCGGATCGGTGTGGCCGCGTGACGCGTCGTCGTGCAGCACCGCGGCCGGGTGGGCCTCGCGGAACACGTTGCACTTGCCGTGCTCGTACTTGGGTCCGTAGGGGTGTTGCTGGCCCGACTCGCCGCGGCAAGCCTGGTGCCACTCCTCCCACGTGCAGAGGCGCTTCCCCGCCTTCTCGCATGCGACCTTGGCGTCGATGCCTCTCACGTGGCCGTTGGGCACGACGGCGCCCCGCGACACGGCCTTGGGCTCAAAATCTCGCTGGAGCTGCCACGCCGGAAGCTGGGGCAGCCCGATGGCCTGGGCCTTCTCGTCCCCGACCTCGCGCCGGTGGCTCTCCCAGTAGCTCGCGGCCTGCTTCGCCCACTTGCGACTGGGTGCGTAGTAGGGCGATATCCTCGAGCCCGTCTCGGCGTCGACGAGCATGGCCTCGTAGCGGTCCACGCAGTACCGCCGCACCCCAGCCCATACGAGCACCATGTCCGGCGGACACCGTGGCGCAGGCATCACCACCGGCGCGGTCGCCGTGGGCACGATCTCCGGCAGTGAGGTGGGGATGGCGCCCGAGAGACTGAGACCGAGCGGTTCGCCGGGCTCGGCGCAACCCGCTCCGGCCACGAGCAGGGCAAGCGCTGTCGCGGCCTTGCTCGTTCGCCCACCGGGTTGGACGCCTCCGGCGCCTCGCCTATGCTCGACCATGAGAGCGGCGAGCATGGTCAACCGGACGAGCCGAGGCAACACCCCGACCCGCGCCGCCATCGGTGCGGCGTCTCCTTTGGTGCTCGCGCTGGCCTTGGCCGGCGTCGGTTGCTCCTCGGGCACCCCCACCGCGGAGACGTCACAGGACGTCACGCCTCCCCCTGGGCCCGTTGCACCGCTGCCCACCACCGCCGATACCCCCGAGCCGGAGGCCCCCGACGCATCCGACCTCGCCGCGCGGGACGGCCCCTGCGAAGACTGCGGCGGCGACGCTGCCTGCGCCGACGACCCGGAACCGGCCACTGGGCCGCCGACGGGCGAGGCTGTGATCCCGGACGATCCGCAGGACGACCCGGCCGACGACCCCAAAGACGACCCGGCCGACGACCCCAAAGACGACCCGGCCGACGAGGTCGCCCCGTCGGGTTCTTGACGCGGTCGGGGTCGATGCGGTCTGCTGCGACCATGCGGTGGGCGAGACGCGCGGTGTGCACGGTGACGGCGGTCTCGCTCTGGCCTGGCCTCACGCTCGGCGTGGTGCTCTCGCTCGGCACCGTGGGCTGCGTCACCCAACCCGCGGCCCGCAAGCCGGCGAAGTCCTGCCCCTACCGCCGACCCCGGCAGGTCCCTCGCGCCAAGCGCTACCCGGTCCGCTAGGCGCACGCCACGTTCGTCGGTCGCAGATGGGTCCGAGCCAGCCGGCGCGTGCCATGCCGGTCCGGCTGCGATAGACCAGTACCGCGATGCAATTCAGCCTCCTCGGCATCCCCATCTACGTCCAGGTGAACTTCTGGCTCACGGCGGTCTTTCTCGGCTTCAGATACCTGAGCAACCCCATGAAGTTGGCAGGGTGGGTGGCGGCGGTCTTCGTATCGGTCATCGTGCACGAGCTCGGGCACGGCACCGTGATGATGCGCTACGGCCTCAGGCCCGAGATCGCGCTGCACGGCATGGGAGGCCACGCCGCAGCCCACGGGATGAATCGACTCAGTCGCGGGGGGCGCATCTTCGTCAGCCTCGCCGGCCCCATGGCTGGCTTCTTCTTCGGTTTCCTGTGGGTGGGCCTCGCCCTCGCCATCGCGCCCTACGCCATCTACGACGCCTTCTCGTTCGAGTGGCTCGATCGCCTCTTGTTCGAGCTTCGCGGCGACGCCGTGCTTCAGGGCAGAGGCTCGATGGTCGCCTTCTTTTTGACCCAGCTCATCTGGATCAACATCGCCTGGGGGTTCCTCAACCTGTCCCCGGTGCTCCCGCTCGACGGCGGTCACGTGCTCGAGGATGCCCTCGGGCCACGTCGCTACCGCACCACCTGCTACATCTCGCTCGTCTTCTGTGCCCTCGTGATCCTGTACCAGATCACCGACGCCATGCAGGTGGGGAGCGCCGGCCTCAGTCACGTCTGGATCGGGGTGCTCTTCGGGCTCTGCGGCTACCGCACGTACATGCGGCTCAAGGATTACGACGCCGCCACCGGCCGTGGGCGACGCAAGGCGGCCCCCGCCGAGCCCCCGATGCCGCAAGAGATGGCGGTCAAGCTGAAGCAGGCCAAGGCCGCGCTCGCCGACCAGCGTTTCGACATGGCGGCCACCCAGGCCGAGCTCGTGCTGGGCGACGACCCGCCCAAGGTGGCACGACAACAGGCGCTGCACATCTTGGCTTGGACTCAGTACCTGCAAGACGACCTCGACGCGGCCAAGCGGAGCGTCGCCGCCCTGCGCAAGCTCGGAGACGTCGACCCCGGCCTCGAGGGGTCGCTGCTCTTGTCGGACGGCTCCGAAGCCAAAGCGAGGGAGCTCTTCGAGGCGGCGCGCGCCGCGGGCGACGATCGCAAGGAGGTCGTCGGTCCGCTCATCCAGATCCTCATCTCCAACGGCGAGGTGGCCCGGGCCGCGGCCATCGCCCTCGACATCGTCGACACGCTCTCCGATGACGACGTGCAGCAGATGGCTCAGATCGCGGCCGAACACGGTGCCCACCGCTGGGCCGCGCGCTTGCACGAGGCCCTCTTCGAGCGCAGCGAAGGCGCCGAGAACGCCTACGAAGCCGCCCGTCAGCGCAGCCTCGACGGCGACCTCACGGGTGCACTCATCCTCCTCGAGCGAGCCATCCACGCGGGCTTCGCAGACACCGCCCGCGCCCGTGGCGACGAAGCCTTCGCCGCCATTCGCGACGGCGAAGAAGCCGACGCCTTCGAGGCGCTCGTCGGCGCCACCTCCTAGGGGCGCCGAGCGACTGCCGGAGCCCGCCGAGCTGCGCTATGACGGGCGGCATGGAGCCTGTCGCCGTCGAGATCAAGCGCGTGGGGAGCGTCGAAGTCCCCCTGCCCTCGTACCAGAGCAAAGGGGCCGCCGGCCTCGATCTGCACGCCGCCTTGCCCGGGCGCGTCACCCTCGAGCCCGGGCAACGGGAGCTCATCCCCACCGGTCTGTGCATCGCCATCCCCGAGGGCTACGAGGGGCACATCCGTCCTCGCAGTGGCCTCGCCCTCCACCACGGCGTCACGGTGCTCAACTCGCCAGGCACCATCGACGCCGACTTCCGTGGCGAGATCGGCATCGTGCTGATCAATCACGGCTCCGAGCCCTTCGTGGTCGAGCCCAAGACCCGGGTCGCACAGCTCGTGATCAGCCCGGTGGCCCGGGTCGTGCTCAAAGAAACCGAAGAGCTCCCGCCCACGTCCCGAGCGGACGGCGGCTACGGGTCCACCGGCGGGTAGACGACTCAGGACGGCGGAGCGCCTTCTTCTCCACGCCGGAAGCGGGCGCCGAAGTCCTCGATGAGGTCGTCGTAGCGCTCGCGGAGCACCTCGTCGCGTGCGAGACGTTTCTCCCACAGCCTCCGTACGGCCGACCGACCCGGCGGGGTGGTGATCGCCTCCGCCTGCCAGAAAGCCTCAGCCCGCTCTGGCGCCTGCTGTTCGGCCGCCACGGCCCAGCAGAAGCGTTCGACGGACCAGGTCGACGCCTTCTCGGCCGCCAACATCGCCTCCCGCAGCTCGGTGGCTCTCAGCTGGGTATCTGCCGCGTCGTTCGCGTCGTCGTCGTCCTCGGGCACGGCGATGGGCCCGGTGATGGAGTCTTCGTCGAGCTGATGAGCGAAGGGCGGCGTGGCCGATGCAGGAGGCGGGACCGACGCCGCCGGCGCGATGTCGGTGTAGCCGGGCGCGACCACCCCCCGGAAGCGACGCTCCTGGGGGCTCGGGAGCTCGGGTGTGGTCTGCTGCGCTCTCACCTCGGCGACGATGGTGAGGTAGCGGTCGAG
>JAUHZF010000174.1 GCA_030426145.1 Polyangia bacterium | reverse complement strand
TACCCGGAACGTGCCTTCTGGGAGACTGCGTAATGCAGCGTCCCGAGAATCCATCGGTAAGCCGTATGCGGGAAAACCGCACGTACGGTTTGAAAGGGGGCCTACCTTTCCTGCGCCCCCGGCAAAGGAAAGGTAGGGTCTACCAATGGGCATGGAGCGGACCAAGCCGAGCACCACCGCCATCATCATCATCGACGTCCAGCAGAAGCTGATCCCGTCCATGCCGGTGGCGCAGATGGACGACCTGCGACGGGCGGCGCGCATCCTGCTCGGCGCCGCGGCTGAGCTCGGAGCGCCGGTGATGTGCACCGAGCAGTACCCTCGAGGGTTGGGGGCGACCGACCAAGCCATCGCCGCCGAGCTCGAGCCGCTGTCGGTCACCCCCCTCGCCAAGAACACCTTCTCGTGCTGCATGGACCCCGCCTTCCTCGACGCGCTCAAGGCGACCGGTGCCGACGCGGCGGTGGTCATCGGCATGGAGGCCCACATCTGTGTCTTTCAGACCGTGCGTGACCTTTGTGCCCGCGGGATGCGCGTCGACGTCGCCATCGACGGAGTCGCGTCGCGTCGCGATGACCATCGGCGGGTCGGCCTCGGCCTCTGCGAGAAGGCTGGGGCCAACCTCACCACGGCGGAGACGGTGCTCTTCGACTGGATGGTCCAGTCGGGCACGGACACGTTCAAGAAGCTCAGCCGGCTCGTGCGCTGATCACTCCATGCGCCAGGCGCGGTCGGGCGTGCCCTCATCCCGTCGCACGACCTCGACGCTCTCCTCCACGATGCCGAGCAGGGTCGTGAGCTCGTCGTCGTCGATGTTGAGCGGCGGCGTCACGTAGACGGTGTCGCCGAGCGGTCGCAGATACGCGCCGCGCTTCAGGGCCTCGTCGTAGACCCGCCAGCCCTTCTTGCCGAGGTAGCCGTCGGCCGTGTCGAAGTCGACGGCGCCGATCATGCCGAGCGCGCGCCCATTGCGCATGCCCTCATGGGCGCCCAGCCGCGTGAAGGTTTCGGCGATGCGCGCCGCCTTGGCTTCGGCGCGGGCGAGCACCTGCTCCTCGCGGAATACGGCCAGCACCTCGGACGCCACCGCCGCGCCGAGCGCGTGACCACAGAAGGTGTGGCCGTAGTAGAAGGCGCGCTCCTTTTCACCCAGGAAGGCATCGAAGACACGATCGCTCACCAGGGTGGCCGCCATGGGGAGCACCCCGCCGGTGAAGGCCTTGGCCGTACACAGCATGTCCGGGCTCACGCCGGCGTGATGGCAGGCCCACATGGGGCCGGTGCGGCCGTAGCCGGTGAAGACCTCGTCCGCGATCATCATCACGTCGTGCTCGTCGCAGAGCTGTCGGCAGATCTGCAGGTACGCAGGGGCGTAGAAGCGCATGCCGGCCGCCCCCTGTACGCACGGCTCGAGCACGACCGCGGCGATGGTGTCGCCGTGCCGCTCCAGGGTCGCGGTGAGCGCAGCCACCGCCTCTGCGAAGCCCTCGTCCGACGGCTGCGCTGGGGGGCGGGGGACGTGGTGACAGGGGAGGGTGGCCTTCGAGAAGGGGCGTCGAAAGACCTCCATGCCGCCGAGCCCCGTCACCCCGAGGGTTTCCCCGTGGAAGGCGTCGACCAGGGCCACGAAGCCCACCTTGTCGGGGCGGCCCTCGTTGTGGTGCTTCTGCAGGCTCATCTTGAGCGCGACCTCCACCGCGGTGGAGCCGTCGTCGCTGAAGAAGACGTGGCCCAGCCCCTCGGGGGCCACCTCGACCAGAGCTTCGGCGAGCGCGGCGGCCGGCTCGTGGGTCACGCCCGCGAAGGCGACGTGACACAGCTTTTCGCTCTGAGCCTTCAGCCGCGCCATCAGCCTCGGGTGACGGTGCCCGAGGGCGCACGTCCACCAGCTTGCATTGCCGTCGATGAAGCTGCGGCCGTCGGCGTCCCAGATCCGTGCCCCCTCCGCCCGCTCGATCACCAGCGGCGTGCCTTCCTCCACGTACTGCCGCATGGGCGTGTAGGGGTGCCAGACCCGGCGTTTGTCGAGGGCCACCACCTCGTCGCGAGATGCCATGTGCCCGCGTACCACGACCCTCAGTCGCCGCGCCACCAGCGGACGATGTCGCCGATGGGCTTGGGCAGGTCGTCGGCCGGGTCCTTCTTCTTCTTCTTCTTGTCGTCGTCCTTCTCTCGTTCGGGACGACAGTGCGGGGGGAGGGGCTGGCCCGCCACCTTGCGAACACCGGGCTTGCGCCAGCTGAGCAGGCACCGTGTCTGCGGGTCGAAGGGTTCGGTCAGGCCCGGCGGCGGGTTGCGGTCGTGCACCCAGAAGACGTCGTACTGAACGATCTCGTCGGCGGGGTTGCCCGTGCGCTCGTGCCACGCGGCGAGGAGCCGACGCAGGGCTGTGCGGTGGTGCTCGTTCTGGTTGAGCCGGATCCGGTTCTGGTAGTCCTGATGGATCTGGTTGTAGCCAGAGCCCTCGTCATCGCTGATGTCGAGGTCGGGCTCGGGCGACAGACCCCCGATGATGCGCAGCGGGTCGATGTGACGCCCGTCGATCGTGATGGCGTCGATGCCCACGCGGCCGTCGACGCGAATCGGGTTGGGCGCGAACATGCCCCACCCCTGGAAGAGCCGCGGGTACCCGATCGCGGCTCGCAGCGCGTGGGGCTGCTTGTGTTTCATCGGCTTGGGAAACGCCTTGTTCTCGTTGATGAGCTGGCTGGTCTCACCGAGGATGAGCAGCACGAGGACCAGCTCGCGCAGCTGGCGCCCGCGTCGGGACAACCAGTTGGGTTCGAAGGATGGCAGCGCCACCATCGACCGTTGCGGCATGCCCCAGCCGAAGAAGCGGGCCCAGGCTTCTGGGCGGGAGAAGGCGAAGGCCACCACCGCGTCGAGCAGGCCCAGGGACAGGAGTCGCGGGAGGATGGCGAATCGGCCCGCCGGGGTGGCGGCGAGGGCGGCCCACCACGCAGCACGTCCGTCGTGGCGGGTGCCGTCTCGCTCGAGCTCGAGGGGCGGGCCGTCATCTTCGCCTTCGCTCAGCTGAAGGCGGTCGTGGTGATCGAGGAGCGCGAGGACCCGGGCCGCCTGAGCCCCGAAGGGGCCGCGATAGCGCAGCGCGGCGACGTCCACCCGCCGGCGAAAGACCCGACCGAGGGACGCCCAATGCACGGGGCAGAGCAGGGCGACCGAGAAGGTGATCATCGCCCACGAGAAGGGGCCGAGGCGCATCATGGTCCCAAAGCTCCCGTGCAGAGGGACCAGCAACAGAATGGCCAACGGGCGGGTGTAGCGCCGGTTCTCGGGCCAGAGGATCGAGAGCATGATCACCGCTTCCACCACCAGGACCGTCCAGGTGATGGCCATGGTGATCCAGAAGGGGAGGAGCTGGCGCGACCACACCGCCAGCGGCGTCACCATGCGGTCGATGTGCAGCACGTAGTGCACCGTGTGGCCCTTCATCCACGTCGAGCCGAACTTGTTCACGACGTTGAAGAGGTAGACGACGGCGAAGTTGATCACGACGATGGCCGAGGCCAGAGAGCGATGGAGTTCACGTGGCCAAGCGCGCCGGTGCTCCGCGGCAGCTTCGGGTTTGGCGCCGCGCGTCGCACGCCAGGCACGTCGCCACCCGTCGACGCTGAAGCGCTCACCCATCGGCAAGAAGAGCGTCCAGAAGGTGAGCAGCACGACGACGATGTAGCCGCCGTTTTCACGCAGGAGCAGCCGCTGGTCGATGCTCACGTACCAGATGAGCGACAGCAGGTTGAAGGCCCGCGTCTTGAAGCCGATGGCGAAGCAGAAGAAGCAGAGGATCGCGCAAGCGAAGGCGATGCGGACCGCCGTCGGCGTCGAGAAGGCGGTGAACAGCGAGACGTTGAAGTCGGCCGTGGGGCTGAAGAGCAGCCAGTGGTTCTGAAAGAGACCCTCGTTCGAGTAGTAGAAGCGGGCCTCGAGGGCGTGACGAAGACCGTCGATGCACAAGAAGGTGCCGATGACGATGCGCCAAAGACCCAGCGTGCGCAGGTCGGCGTCCATGTAGCGGGGCGCGAACCACTGCGCGAACCGTCGAAGGCGCGAGGCCTTCCCCGTCGTGCGCTGGTCCCGATCCCCCGCGCTCACGGATCGCCCCTCAGAAGCGTCGCTTCGGGCCGCCGAGCGAGCCCCGCTGCGAGAAGATCTTGACCAGCTCCACCTCGCCCCGCTGCTCGCCCGGCGGCGGGATGGGGACCTTGGCCCAGTAGACCTCGAGCTGCTTCACCCCTTGGTCGCGCTCTTTTCGGTCGAGGATGTGCCCGCCGCGGGTGAGGTAGCGCCGGAACTCCTTGCGGAAGGAGGCGTTGTCGGGGTCGGCGATGTTGGCCTGGTAGGCCATCCACATCGCACCCTTGCGTGCGCGGGCCGGCGACTCGAGCGTCAGGTCCGGCGGCCAACCGGTGATGGGGTCGACGTTCCAGTCGTTGTTCGTGGTGGCGTCGACCACCAGCGCCCCGTTCTCCTTGGGCGGATCGGGAGCGAAGACACCCCAGTCGCCGAGAACGCGGGCGTAGTTCGCGAGGCTCACCAGCTTGGCGTTGCTCGACAGGCCCGTCTTGAGGGCGGTGTCGGGGTTGCGCGATTCGGTCTGGGCGAGCGCAACACAGACCACGAGGGCGGCGCCCGCGGTGCAGATGAGCCCCCCGAGCCGGCGGCCCCACACGTCGGCGGGGGTCTCTTCGTCGGATGCCGCTTCGTCGGCGTCGTCTTTCGGGATGGGGATCCCGCAGGCGCCCAGGCCAAGGGCCACGCTCACGTCGCGGCGGCGGGCGGAGAATCGTTTGTAGGCAAAGAGCGCTAGGCTCCACACGCCGGGCCAGCTCAAGATGCCGAAGAGCGGGCCGATGAGGGCGGCGCGTCGTCCGACCTGCTGAACGGCGCGGTGCTCGGTGAAGACGTCGTCGCCGTCGAAGACCACCATGGTCTCGTCGGCGACCTTCGCCGCCTTCTCGACGTCGCCGTCGAAGGTCCGATAGGTCGCGAGCTCCTCGGGGTCGTTGACGTGGAAGGTGATGTCGCCGGCCCAGTCGAGCCGCTTGGCTAGCCGGGCGGACCAAAGGCATACGCCGCAGTCGCCATCGTAGAAGACGTCGATGGGTCGACGCGGCTCACCGTACCGACGTGCCCACACCTCTTCGGGAATGAGGAGCGCGGCCGCGGCCATCAACGACCACGCGTAGAGGCCCAGGGTGAAGAGCAGGCCGAGGGTGAGGCCGTGTACCAGCATCAGCAGAATGGCGAGCCCGCGCGTGATGGGCCGTGCCACGGGGACGAGCGCCAAGGGCACCACCAGCATCGGCGCGTAGCGCACGAGGGGCGTGAGAATGCCGGAGAGTCCAGCGTCGCGGAGCGCGACCCCGAGACCGCTCGTCCAGCGGTCGACGTGCAGTGCGTAATACATGGCTTCGCCGCTCTTCCAGGTCTCACCGTTCTCGCTCGATGCTGCCCCGTAGTGGATGACGGCGAGCAGGCCGAGCACGAGCAGCGGGGCGAGCGACGGAGCCGGCTCCGGCGTCTTGGGACGGCTGCGATCGTTGAGCTCTGCGGGGCCCTTCTCGTCGACCTCGCGTAGCGAGCGACGAAGGGCATCGATGCTGACCCGCATCCCGAGGGGCAAGAAGAGGGTGACCGCGAGCAGGGCGATGGCGACGGAGTCGCCGGACGAGTGGGTGAGCACGTTGCGTCCGCACAGTCCGATGAGGGCCACCAGGCTCGCAGCCTGAAACGTGCGCGTGTACCAGCCGACGGTGAAGCAGGCGTAGAAGAAGAGGGTGATCAGAAACGCCGCATGGGCCTCCCCTTCGCTCGAGAACGAGTGAAAGACGCTCCAGACCTCGGCCTGGTCCTTCAGGATGAAGAGGTGGTTGTGGTTGGGGAGCACGCCCTCGTTGCTGTAGAAGTCGGCGGCCCACGCCCAGCGGTCGAAGAGGTCGGCGATGAGCACCGTGCCGAACAGGATTCGGAACAGCCCGAGGGATCGAGGGTCGATGCGAAGATATGCGCGCTTGATCAGGTCCACGGCCGTCAGTCCTGAATGCGTAGTCGGTAGTCGTCCGTGTGCTCGAGGTCGGGCACTACGGATTGGCGAAGCAAGATGGTGCGCACCGCCCACAGGTCGTCGAAGATCCGGTAGCGGAGTGCGGTTTGGTCGAGGTAGTCGACGCCGCCGGAACCACCCGTACCGACGCGACGACCGATCATTCGCTCGACCATGCGAGCGTGACGTTGGCGCCAAATCACCATCGCCTGCTCGAGTGCGATGACGGCGTCGATGACCTCACGCGGCCACGACAACCGAGGCAGCTCGCGGTGGCTCTCGATGAAGACGAGGGCAGCACGCACGTGCCGGAAGAAGGGCCGGTCCTCCTCGGGTTTGTCTTCGGCGGTGACGAAGGCGGTCGCAGCCTCGACGTCGCGTCGATAGCGCTTCTCGAGCACGGCCACGTCTTCGGGCCGAGCCACACGCTCCCGCGCCGTCTCGAGGAGCGCCTTCGCCCCGGCTTCGTGCGCTTCTAGAAAGGACTGGAGGTAGCGCTCGACGTGTCCTTCATCGCTGCTGCCGTCGACGGGCGTGCGTGCGAGCCAGGCGTAGAGCGCGTCGCGCAAGCTGCCGCCTTCGCCCTGGCGGCGCTCGACCCGCGCGAGGGCAGGGGAGCCCTCGCCGGCATCACCCTTGAGCGCCTCCTTGTAGCTCTCGTCGCCCATGGCAGGCAGGCGCTTGTCATCGTGCAGCCCGAGCATGATCTCCATCTCGCGCATCTGCGCCGACTGGAATCCGCTCGCGCCGATGAGGTGGTCGCGAAACGCGAGGTAGTCGCGCGTGGTCATCGTCTCCATCACGCGGAAGTGGTTCGTGGCCACCTCGAAGATGGTCACGCAGCGACGCAGCGAGCGCGTCACCTCGGCGAGGTCTTCATCGGGAACGGGATTCTGCCGGAGCTGGCTCCGTGTCTTCTCGAGCTCCCGAAGTACGAGCTTGAACCAAAGCTCGTAGATCTGGTGCACCGTGATGAAGAGAACCTCGTCGTTGCTGAACGACTCGGCGGGGCGATCCCCCACGCCGCCCTGAAGGGACAGGAGCTCTTCGACCTTGATGTAGTCCCAGTAGTTCACGCGTCACTGGGTGACGTAGAACAAGTAGAGCAGGAGGACCAGCGCCACGCCGAGGGCCCACAGGTAGGCCGCGGTGGGTTCGGGGTCGATGCGGCGTCGTAAATCTTTCGCGGCGTTACGTACGTTTTCGTGGACGTCGGCCTTGGCCAGACGGGGGGCCTGCTCGCGCACGTAGGCGTAGTTGCCAGCCTCGAAGGCAACCAGCAGCTGATCGAGCCCTTCGTGGCGGGGATAGTCCGCGGCGAAGGCCGGACGGGGCACCGGCCTGTCCTTGCGTTTTTTGCTCGGACCGCTGCGTTTTTTTCGGCCCGCACCGGATGGGCTGTCGCGCCTCTTGCTCACGACGGCTTCCTCACGAAGACGTGCTCACAGCTCGGTCTTGATCTTCCGGCCCCCGCCGGGCTGGGGTTGGGGAGCGGTCTTCGGCTGGGTGGGGGGGGGCGGCAGGGTCTTCGGCTGAGGCCGCGGGAAGGTCTGCGGGTTGGGCCGCGGCGTGGGGTTGGCCGCCGTCTTGGGCTGCACGTTGGTGTCGCCCGAATCGGTGTCACCGCCGTCGGTATCGCCGCCATCGGTGTCACCGCCGTCGGCCGCCTCACTGCCACCCGCGCCGTCGAGGTCGACGACGGCGTCGCCTTCCGCGTCACCCTCGGGGGTGGTGTCACCGTCCTTGGCTTCGGTCGTGGCGTCGCCGTCGGTGGACTTGCCGTCGTCGGTGGGCGTCTCGCCTTCGGTTTTGCCGTCGGAGGCGTTGGTGCCTTGGGCGTCGGTCTCGCCGTTGGAGGCCTGCGCAGCTCGCTCTTGCGTGAGCATGTAGGCACCGACGCCGCCGCCGCCGAGGAGGAGGACCACCAGCGCGAGGGCGGCGACCATCATCCCGCTGCGCCCGCTCTTGGGCTCCTGCGTGACGGCCAGCGCCGACTGGGAGGTGCTCAGCCCGACCGGGCCACCGCTCTGGTGCAGCTGCGGATTGGAACCGTAGGCATCCATGCCCACTCCCGTGGTGGGGTCGGCGATCCCGGGTTGCGAGCCTCCGAGGTGGGGCGCGTGAAAGCCGGGCGACGATTGCTGAAGGCCGCCGCCCATCGACGCGCCGGGCATGCCCTGCATCGACGCGCCGGGCATGCCCTGCATCGACGCGCCAGCCCCATCCATCGAGGCGCCCCCCATCGAGGCCCCCGCATGGGGGTAGGAACCCATCTGAGCCCGCATGTCGGGCATCTGGGGCAAAGCTTCGGTACGGCCGCCCGAAGCGAGATAGGCCTGGAGGACCTGCTGGAACTCGCGCGCGGACTGGAAGCGGTCGTCGACCTCCCGGGCCATGGCGCGGTTGATGATGTCGATGAAGGGCTTGGGGCAGTCGGGCACGATCTGCTCGACCGGCTCCGGCGACTCGAGGGCGATCTTGAACAGGAGCTCGTTGAACGAACCCGCGTTGAAGGGCACCCGGCCGGTGACCATTTGGTAGAGCACCACGCCCATCGCGTAGAGGTCGCTGCGCGCGTCGATCTGACCGCCCTTCGCCTGCTCCGGCGACATGTAATAGGGGGTGCCCATGACTGCGCCGGTGCGCGTCATGCTCATCTCGTTGTCGAGGGCGGAGAACTTCGAGACGCCGAAGTCGAGGATCTTCACGAAGTCGGCGCGACCGGCCTTCGAGTCGAGGATGTAGATGTTGTCGGGCTTCAGGTCGCGGTGGATGATCCCCGCGTCGTGGGCCGCGGCGAGCCCCTCGAGCACCTCGCACATGAGGGGCACGCACTGGGCCGGCGTGAGTCGCTTCAGCCTTTTGATGCGCCCGGTCAGGTCCTCGCCTTCGAGGAACTCCATGACCATGAACCGCTCACCGGAGGGGAGGTTGCCGAGGTCGAGCACCTCGACGATGTGCTCGGAGCCGATGGTGCCGGCGGCTTGGGCCTCGCGCTCGAAGCGCTGCACCACGTCGGTCTTCTCGGCGACCGCCGCATGGAGGACCTTGATCGCCACCCGCCGCTTGATGCGGGTGTTCTCCCCCTCGTAGACGGCGCCCATGCCGCCTTCACCGACGAGCCGCACGATGCGGTACTTGCCGTCGATGATCTCCCCTGGCTGCAGTGCCATTTTTACTCTCTCGTCATGGTAGGGGCGAAGGTGCTTCACCGCTACCCCAGAAAGACCGCCGATACCTCCGGAGGGATGGAATCTAGGTCGGGCCGGCTCCCACCATGTGGGCGCGTCTCCGCACTGACCCTAGGGATCAGAGCTCGGTCTTGATCTTACGCCCCGTGGTGGGCTTCGGGCCCGGTTTCGGGTTGGTCGTGGGTTTCGGAGCGGGGGCTGGGGCCGGCGCCGTCTTGGGACTGGGGCGCGGTGCGACGGGCGCCGGCCGCGGGGTGGGTCGAGCAGCGACCTTGGTCGGCGCTGGTGCCGGCTTCGTGCTCACCGGCTCGTCGTCCCCAGCGTCCCCAGCGTCCCCAGCGTCGCTCGCCGCTTCGGTCTCGTCGTCGTCGCCGGGCTCGTCTTCTTCTGGCGTAGGAGAGGTGTCGCTCTCGTCGGTGGTGGCCACCGCGCCATCGTCGGCGTCGAGGTCGAGTGCGGGCTCCGGTGTCGTGGATTCTTCTTCGGTGGGCGCGGGGCTCTCGGCGGCCTGGGCCGCGTCGTCGGTGCTGCCGTCGTCCACCGTCACCACGGCGAAGGCGGCAGCCGCGAGGCCAGCCGCGATGACACCCCCGACGACCCAGGCCACCGCGCGGTTGTTGCTGCGACGCGGCACCCCGGCCACCACGGGTTCTTCTTCGTAGTTGGCCTCGTAGTAGGGGGAGCGGCGCCCTACCGGCGTGGGCATGTTCGGCGACAGGGGGCGATCGGTGATCTTCTGCATCGCCTCTGGAGGAGGCGTGGGCGTCATGCCCAGCGGCATGCCCGGAGGAGGAGGTACGGCGACCTCGCTCTGGCCCTCGCCGGACCAGAGGGCGGGGTCGTGACCTTCGGGAACCGGCACCGCGCCCGGCATCCTGAGTGAGGACGGCGGCGGCTTGGCCATCGGAATGGTCCCGGGGCCAGACACCTGCGGTAGCGGAGCGGTTTTGGGACGCGGCGGAGGTCGGCGTCGCGATGGCGGCGGGAGGCGCGATGGAGGATCCATCATCTCCGTGCCACCGCCGAGGGGGGCGTCGCCGGGATCCATGATCTCGGTGCCTGGACCCTTGGGCTGCACGATCGCCGTCATGCGACCCGCCTCGGGATCGGGATTCGCCACGCGCGTGGACATCCCGTCGAGGGGCTCGTCGCCGACCTCTGGGGGAGGCGGGTGCTCCGCTCCATCGGCCCGTCCGGTGTGCAGCCACACGCTCAGGGCTTGGGCGAATTCGGACGAGGTGGCGAAGCGCTGATCGGGATCGCGGGACATGGCCCGACGGATGAGGCGCCCGAAGGCCGGGTCGAGGTCTGGGACGTAGCTCTCCGGCGGCGGGGGCTGCTCGAGCACGATCTTGAAGATGAGCTCGTTGAAGGTCCCCGCATGGAAGGGGACCTGGCCGGTGACGGCCTGGTAGAGGATGACGCCCACGGAGTAGAGGTCGCTGCGATGGTCGACGTCCTTGGAGCCCTTGGCCTGCTCGGGCGCCATGTAGAAGGGCGTGCCCATCACCGTGCCGGTGCGGGTCATGCTCATCCCGTCGTCGTCGGTGAGCGGATTGAACTTCGAGACCCCGAAATCGAGGATCTTCACGAAGTCCTTCTGTCCGGCGTGCTCACGCACCAGGAAGATGTTGTCGGGCTTGAGGTCGCGATGAATGATCCGCGCCTCGTGGGCCATCTCGAGGCCGTAGAGCAGCTGCTGAACGATCGGCACCAGCTCGCGGGGCTCGAGCCGCCCCTTCTTCTTGATGCGGTCGCCGAGGGTCGTGCCCTCGAGAAACTCCATCACCATGTAGAAGCCGCCGTCGGCGAGGGTGCCTAGGTCGAGGACCTCGACGATGTGCTCGGACCCGATGCGTCCCGCGGCTTGTGCCTCGCGCTCGAAGCGCTTGACCACGTCGCCCTTCTTGGCGACTGCCGGCAGCAGGACCTTGATGGCGACACGACGACGAATACGGACGTTCTCGCCCTCGTAGACGGCACCCATCGATCCGCTCCCGAGCTCACGGATGATGCGGTACTTCCCGTCGATGATCTCGCCCGGCTGAAGCGCCATTTTCGAAGACTACGGTAGCGCTCTGTGAACGTGGAGAAAACCCCAGCCGTGCACCCCTTTACGCGAGAGGTACCTTGGGGACAGGGTGGGAGCATGTCCTCGGTTCTCGCCCCCGCTGTCCGCACCGGCCTCGATCGGCTCCCTCGTCATCCCGTCGCAGCGGGCCTGCTCGAGGGCAAGCGCATCGGGGTGCTGGGCCATGCCGCGAGCTGCTCCACGGCCCTCGTGCCCATCCTCGAAGGCATGGCCGCCATGGGGGTCACCCCCGCGATCGTCTTCGGGCCGGAGCACGGATTCGGCGGGGCAGCGCAGGACATGATCGGGGTCGAGGACGCCACCGACGGCACGGGGACGCGCATCGTGTCGCTCTACGGCGACCGCGAAGAGGACCTCGTGCCCAAGGGGGCCGACCTCGCTGGCCTCGACCGGCTCGTCATCGACCTCGTCGACGTCGGAGCGCGCTACTACACCTACGTCTGGACGGCGTTGCTCGCGGTCCGCGCGGCGGCGGAGCAAGGGGTGCCGTGCCTCATCCTCGACCGTCCCAACCCCCTCGGGCGTGCCGTCGAAGGCCGTATCCTCGACGATGGGTTTCGCTCGTTCGTGGGCTGGGAGCGGGTTCCGGTGCGGCATGGTCTGACCCTGGCCGAGATGGTGTTGCTCTACGCCGAAGAGCTCTCTCGAGGCGCCGAGGGAGCGGTGGCCGTGCTCGGCGTCGAGGGTTGGGACGAAGGCCCACTCCCCCTCGATGCCCCCGGTTGGGTCCAGCCCTCGCCAAACATGCCGGCCCTCACGACGGCGCGCGTCTATCCGGGCGGCTGCTTGCTCGAGGGGACCAACCTGTCCGAGGGGCGCGGTCACACGCGGCCGTTCGAGTTCTTCGGGGCGCCGTTCGTCGATGGCGCCGCGCTCGCCCGCGATCTTCACGCGACGGGGCTCGCCGGCTTCGTGGCGCGTCCCGTCACCTTCATCCCCACCTTCCACAAGCACGGCGGAAAGCCTTGCGGTGGGGTTCAGATCCACGTGACGGACGTCGCGCGCTTTCGACCTGTGGCGGTGTACACGGCGGCCATCGCCCTCTGCCACCACCAGGACCCGGAGGCCTTTCGCTTCCGGACCGAGCGGTACGAGTTCATCGACCACATCCCCGCCTTCGACCTGCTCACCGGGTCCGCCACCGCACGTGAGGCGATTGAAGCCGGGGCGCCGGCACGCGACGTGGCCGAGGACGTGAGCGTGGTGACCGATTGGACGGAACCCATGGCGCGGGCGAAAGAGCTTCTCGTCGAAGCATCGCTCTGAGGCGGTTCAGAGCCTGGCCAGCGCGTCTTCGAAGGCACGAGCCGACGGGAAGCGATCGTGCGGCGCCTTGGCGAGGCAGCGCAGGATGAGCTTCTCCAACGGTTTGGGAAAGTGGCGCGACTGGGGCCGCGCGCGGATCGGGGCCGGTGTCGCCTCACGGTGCTTGCCGAGTAGCTCGGGGATGCTTTTGGCTTCGAAGGGTGGGGCCCCCGTCGCCATCTCGTAGAGCACGGCGCCGAGGGCGTAGAGGTCGGTGCGGGCGTCGACGGACTCGCCCATGATCTGCTCCGGGGCCATGTAGAGCGGCGTGCCGAGCACCACCCCGGCGAGGGTGATGCGCTGCGGTCGATGCGCGCTGTCGGTGGTGGGGCTCTTGGCGATCCCGAAGTCGAGGATCTTGCAGAGGTGACCTCCGTCGTCGCGCGGAACGAGCGTGACGTTGTCGGGTTTGAGGTCGCGGTGAACGATACCCACCTCGTGGGCGGCGCGCAGCCCACGCGAGAGCTGGATCCCGACATCGACGACCACCTCGGGCGACAGCGCACCTGCGGCCCGGATGGCGTCGGCCAGGGTCTCGCCCGGCAGGTACTCCATGACGAAGTAGCCAGTGCCGTCCTCGAGCCGCCCGAAGTCGGTGATGTCGACCACGTGCTCGCTTTGGATCGACGAGGCGGCCTTCGCTTCGAGCACGAAGCGCGCGTTCATCTCGTCGTCGTCGGCCAGCTCGGCGTGCAAGACTTTGATGGCGCAGGGACGATTCAGCATCGTGTGGCAAGCGCGGTACACGCGTCCCATGGCGCCTTCGGCGATGATGTCTTCGATGGCGTAGCGCCCCCCGAGCACCGTGCCCACCAAGGGATCGGGCGCGGTCTCGATGGGGCCGGGCCAAGCGGGTGGGGGGGGCAGGTCGGGCACCGTGCGATCGGGATCGGTGTGGGACGGCAAGGGCGGTACGGAGCGCGTGCGGACCGTCGAGCCTGCGTGGGGCGTCGGAGCGTCCGATGACGCATGTCGCTTTCGGCCTCGCGTGACGGGGGCCGAGCTTGGGCGGATGGACGAGGGGCGCGCGACGACGAGGCCGCTGCGGTGCTTTCCCCGCGGGGCCGATGCAGACGCACGTCGGCGCGCCGCGAGGGCCGCGACCTCTTCGTCGCCGAGGCCACCTGAGGCTTGGAGGGGGCAATCCTCTCGTGGTCCGTCGGTCTCGATGGCGAGGATGCCGTTCTGGTCGAGGTTGAAGGAGATGGTGGTTCGCTCGATGGGGCCCTGGCTTCCGAGCACCAACCGACCGAGGTAGGTATTGTCGGTCACGCGTTCGGCTTCGCCCTGATAGACCTCCAGCATCATCAGGCTCTGGCCGTCGCGCGTCGGCGCGAAGACCTTCTGCTGCCGGGTTGGGAGCTTGGTGTTGCGCGGGATGATGGGGCTCATTCGGCCGCCACGCACACGCATCCCGAGGCTGTGCGGGACCACGGGAGCGATGGAGGTCGCGACCCCACTGGCGAGCTGCGCCGCGCCGCAGGCGACCAAGCTCGCATCTGCGTGCAGCTCGGGCGCGCACCCGAAGAGGAACTGAACGTTGTCGCGCACGAGGCGGCTGTGGGCTCCGCCGCCCACCAGGTGCACCCCGCTCAGATCCGCGGTGCCGACGCCGGCGTCCTCGAGGGCCCAAGCGCAGGGGTGCGCCATGCGCTCCAGCTCCGGGATGCCGATCCGCTCGAGTTGGTCGGGCCTGAGCCCGACGTGGGTGAATGGGATCGGGCCGTCGGGTCCCTGAGCGAGCTCGGCGATGTCGATCGCGCGAGGTGGTGAGCCAGCCTCCAGCGCGCGCCGTTGGTCGCGTGCCAGTTGCTGAAGGCGTACCAGGGCGGCGGCGTCGCTTCTCAGGTCGATGGCCGGGGTCGGGGCGGCGTCGTGGATGAGCATCTCCACGAGGCGCCGGTCTACGTCGTCGAGACCGAGCACGGTGTCGCCTGCGACGGTGCGTGCCGTGAGGCCCTCAGCGCCGCGGTCGAGGAGCAAGATGTCGAAGGCGCCTGCGCCGAGGCTCAGCAGGGCCCCTTTGGTGCCGTCGGCGATGAGCTCCGGGCCGAGCGCGACGAGCGCCGCATAGGGCTCGCCGACGAGCGAGACCTGGTCGAAGCCGGCGATTCGCGCCGCCGCGATGGTCGCGGCTCGTTGCCTCTGGTCGGAGTAGGCGGGCACGGAGATGGTGGCGCTGGTGACGCTTTCGCCGAGTGTTTGCTCTGCCTGGCTTCGAAGATGGCCGAGCAGCTCGGCCGCGATCTGTTCTGGGCTGAGGTCTTCGGACCCTACGCGAACCCAAGCGTCGCCGTTGTCGGCTGGCACCAGGTCGAAGGTCATGAGCTCGCGCATCCACGTCACCTCGGGAGCGCGGTACTTCCGGCCCAGCAGCCGCTTGACGCCGTACACGCAGCGGCTGGGTTCGAGGGCGGCCCGTGCGCGCGCCGGCTCGCCTACCGCGACCTCGTCCTCGCCGATGAACACCCAGGCCGGGACAGTGGCGTCTCGGGTCAGTCGGCGTGGCTGTCCGTCACGCCATGCGTAGGCGGAGGCTTCGGCGGTGCCGAAGTCGATGCCGATGGAGGTACCCAAGGCGCGCCATTATTCCCCGTATGAGAGACCGGCGACACCCCGATGGGCGCGCCTCACATGGCGCCGCATTCGCTGCCGCACTTGTCGAGCGCGCAGGAGATCACGGCCTGCGCTTCGGCTCCCTCGGTCGGGCACTCGAGCAGGCACTGGGGTGCGGGGCAGGTCGGCTCGAGGAAACACTCGAAGAGGCACGCACACTCGGTACCTTCGCAGGCCTGCACCTCGGTGCAGCAGTTGGCGCGGGCACACGTGACGCAGGCATCGTCGCCGGACTGGGCCATGCAGATATCGCCGAAGGGTCCGAAGCCGCCCTCGGCGTCGAACATGCAGGCGTCCATTCCACTCGAGGAGGACGTGGTGGTGGAGCTGGAGCTGTCGCTGCTTCCGTCGTCGTCGCCACAGGCGATGGGGAGGATGGCGATGAGCCCAGTGAGGGCGAGACCGGAGAGAATGCGAAGTGGCGACATGTCGGCCCGAGCTTGTCCCAATCCTGGGCGTCGAACAAGGGAGCCGCGTAGCCTGGGCCCCAGGCTCGGTGTATGGGCCACCGCATGGGTGAGGCGCACAGCGGCGGCGGAGGCATGGCAGACCCGACGGTCGCGCGCAGCGGTTCGCTCGCGACCGCCGTGGAGGCGAGCCCCTGATGGAGACGCTGGGTCGACATCTCGTGGTCGAGCTCTACGCTTGCGACGCGACCCGCCTCGACGACGTCGCGGCGGTCGAGGCCGCGCTCCTCGAGGCGACCCGCGCGGTCGGCGCGACCGTGGTGGGTCACGCGTTTCATCGCTACGCCCCGCAGGGCGTCACGGGGGTGGTGCTCATCTCCGAGTCGCACTTGTCCGTGCACACGTGGCCCGAGTCGGGGTACGCCGCGGTCGACGTGTTCACCTGCGGCGGACTCGACCCGCGCCCCGCGGTGGCGGTACTCGGGCGGGCCTTCGCCGCTGGCGAAGCCCGAGTACAAGAAGTGGTGCGAGGTCTCGCCCCCGAGGTGGAAGCTGGCGCCAAGTTGCTTCCCGACGACGTCGTACTGTCGTCGCGGCTCGAACGATGGATGCTCTGACGGGTTCTCGTTCTCGAGCTCGAGCTCGTGCTCGTGCTCGTGCTCGTGCTCGAGAACCTCGAACCTCGAACCTCGAACCTCGAACCTCGAACCTCAGAAGAGCGGCAGCTGGCGGGGATTGCGGCTGGGGGGGATGAAGGCTGTGGTGTCGAATTCGTAGCGGCGTTCGTCGAGGCCATAGCGTCGGAGGGCTTGGCGGTAGCGTCGCTGCAGAAGCTCTGCGTACGGCCCCGTACCTCGCATTCGTTCGCCGAAGGCCGACTGGTAGAGCGCGCCGTTGCGGCAGCTCTTCAGTAGGGACAGCACACGGTCGCGGCGGTTTGGGTGGTGCGCCTGCAGCCACTCGTCGAAGAGATCCTTCAACGCGTGGGGCAGTCGCAAGAGCATCGAACCGGCTCCGATGGCGCCCGCTTCTGCCGCCGCCTCGAACACGCCCTCGAGCTCGTGGTCGTTGAGGCCGGGGATGGCGGGGGAAAAGAGAACCCCCGTCGGTACCCCTGCACGGCTGAGGGCGGCGATGGCGGCGAGGCGCCGGTGGGGAGCGCTGGCTCGGGGCTCCATGCTGCGCGCGAGCGCGGGGTCGAGGCTCGTCACGGAGAGGTAGACGTGGACGAGTCGCCGTTCGGCGAGCTCGGCGAGCAGGTCGACGTCGCGCAGGACGAGCGCGTTCTTGGTCACGATCCCGACCGGGTGCCGGTGCTCGAGTAGGACCTCCAGCAGCTGTCGCGTGATCTGGTGCTCGCGTTCGATGGGCTGATACGGGTCGGTCGCCGTGCCGAGCGCGATGGGCTCGGGCCGGTAGCCACGCCGCGCGAACGCCTCGCGCAGGCGCTTCGGCGCTTCGGTCTTGGCGAAGAGTTGCGTCTCGAAGTCGAGGCCCGGCGAGAGCCCCCAGTAGGCGTGATACGGCCGCGCGAAGCAGTAGATGCAGCCGTGCTCGCATCCCTTGTAGGGATTCATCGACCGGTGAAAGGGAATGTCGGGCGAGTCGTTCTCACTGATGATGCCCTTGGTCGAGTCGATGCGAACGCGGGTTCTGGGCCGCGCGGGGAGGTCCTCTTCGGTCGTCCATTCGTCGTCGTGCGCCTCGACCTGTTGGGCTTCGAACCGGCCCGTCGGATTGCTGAGCGCACCTCGCCCCTTGTGTCTCACATACCGGTTCATGTGTTCAGTATGGAAACCTGCGCAAAAGGATGCAAGGACCTCGCGCTTCGCCGACCGGGGGGTCAGCGGGGGCGTGGCCCGGCGTTCACAACCGCCAACCGGGCTTCGCGCCTTCGCTACTTTTTGCACACCCCGTAGGATCGCGCCTGCAGCGGCGCTCCGTTCAAGTGCCTGAAATCGCGAACTCGGCCGTCAATTCCTTGCGCGTGAGGAACATGGCAAGGGCCTTGCTCCTTGGGCACATGAGGATCGACTTATGAATGAGCTTACCCCCAACCTTTCTCCCGGCGCCGATCGGGACGAGTCTCGCCAACGGCGTAGCTCGCGACGGCGTCCGCTCGAGGCGACCGTGCAGGTCATCGAGCCCCAGGCCGGTCTCGGCGTTACCATCAACGTGAGTGACGGCGGTATGCGCGTGGCCGTGGACTGCCCGCTCGCGCCCAACGAGATCTGCCTCATGGTGGTTCGGGAGCTCGGCAAGCCCGAGCAGCTGGTGCGGGGTCGCGTCGCGTGGGCCATCGACCATGCCGGCGACGGATGCATCGCGGGTCTTCAGCGACTGGGTCTTCACTGATGGGTCTTCACTGATTGGACTTCAGTGATGCGCTGAGGCGGCTGTACGGCGCCGCCCACCACGACTTCGTCTCCGAGAGAAAGGCGCTGGCGACGACCCTACGCGCCGAGGGAGAGACCGCCCTCGCACGCAGGATCCTCAAACGCACTCGACCACCGGTCGCGGTATGGGTCGTCAACCAGCTCGCCCAGAAAGATCCCCGGCCCCTCGAGGTCGCCCTCGAAGCCATCGACGCCGAGCGCGATGCGCAGCTCGAAGTGCTCGCAGGCGGCGACGCCGGCCAGATGGCCTCCGCCCGGGCCGCATCCCGCGGGGCGCAGGCGGCCGTTCGCGAAGCGCTCGGCTCGATCCTCGAGGCCGGCGGCCACGCCGCCAGCAAGTCCAACCTCGACCGTGCCCTCGACGTGCTTCGCCACGGCGCTCTCGACGCTGACCATCGCCCGGACCTCGAGGCAGGGGTGCTCGGCGAGGTCCCGGAGGCGCCCGACCTCGATGCGGTAGCGAAGGAGCTCGATCCAGCCCTGCTTCGGTCTGCGCTGCAGAAGAAGCCCCAACGCCCGCGACGTCGTGGCGTCGACAGTTTCATGGCCAAGGCGGTGCGGGGCAAGCGGGCCCGTGCCCCCGAGGCGAGCCCACAGGCGTCCGAGCCACCAGCGCCGCCTTCTCCCGAACCTGCACGTCGGCCGGTCATCGACGCGGAGAAGATCGCCGCCCTCGAGACCGAGCTCGAGCAACGGCTCGCCGAGGCGGAGGGAAAAGCGGCGGAGGTCGAGCGTCTCACCACCGAGCTCGACCTCGCGCGCGAAGAGCTGCGGCGGATGAAACGTCGCGCCGGGGACCTCAAGGAGCGGCTCGCAACGCTTCGTCGTCGCGCCAAGAAGAACGCTACTTGAGCACCGACTTGCAGCCGAAGACGAGCTCGAGGCTGCCGTTCTTGTTGTCCTCGACGAGGTCGCAGCTCGCGGGGCACAGCTCGATGGTCGTCGGTGCCATCGGGTCGTCGTAGTACCAGCCGCCGGAACCGTCGCAGTCGCTCGGGCCGTCGACACGAGGGAGGGTGCGCGGGTTGGCGGTTGGGCTGGTGAGGAAGGTCACGTTGACCAGGCCGGGCTCGATCTCTTCGCCGAGTTCCGATGGCGCTGGCACGTCCATCGTGCACGAGGGCGCCGAGGTTCCGATGTCCTCGAAGGCCGCCACCAGGTCTTTGTGGATGCTCGTGCCCGTACCCACGACGAAGGCTTGTTCGGTCCCGCCTGCGTTGGCGATCTGGTGGAGCTGCGTGATGTCGGCTCCGCTCATGCCGATCGCGTAGGTGAAGATCCCTTCGGCCGCGGCGTCGGAGGCCAGCCCGGCGATGGCTGCGGTGCTCTCATCGCAGCCGTTGGGCTCGCCGTCGGTCACGAGGACCACCACCGTCTTGGCATCGTCGGTGCGGTGGCTGCGGGCCCAGTCCGTCGCGCCCGCGAGCGCGGCGTACATGGGCGTCTGTCCCCCGGGCGTTCGGCTCTGCACCGCCTCGACGAGCGCGGCCTGGTGCGGGTCGGAGTGAGCGGGGAGCGCGTTCAGCGTGCCCAGCTCGACGAGCGGGCTCGCGCAGGCCTGCACGCTGCAGGCGTTTTCGTTGCAGCCCGCTTGGGGCTCGTTGTCGGGGAAGAAGCGCAGGGCCACGTTCAGCCCGGCAGAGTCTTCGTCCTGGAAGAAGGCGGTGAGCGCGGCCGTCGCGCCAGCCCACTTCTGGTCGTCGAGCATCGAGCCCGACTTGTCGAACATGATGTACATCTGCACCGGCAGCCGGTCGCCTTCGACGACGGTGGACGCGCAGGCGTCGAAGTCGCCGGGGTCGTCGTCGGTGCCGTCGAGCCCGTCGAGTCCACCCGAGCTGCTGCTCCCGCCGTCGCTCGAGGAGGGCGCGGCTTCGGGCTCCTCACCGCCGCAGGCCCACATGCCGAGCGAGAGCACGGTCCCGAGGGCGAGCAGGCGAGACCAACGGTGCTTCGGGGTCGCCATCGCCGGAGCCCTCACTGAACCACGCTCGCGCAGCCGACTTCGATGGAGATCTTCGACGTCTCGCTCGCGTTGGCAGCGTCGCAGGTGGCGTCGCAGAGGTAGATGACGGCGGGGTCGTTGGGGTCGTCGTAGTACCAGCCGCCCTGGGCCGTACAGGCACTCTCGCCAGCCACCTGAGGCACCTTGCTGCCGGGGTCGTTGGCGTCGGACTGGTAGATGATGTTGACCTGGTTGGGGTCGATGGGACGGTCCGGGTCGTCACTC
>JAUHZF010000173.1 GCA_030426145.1 Polyangia bacterium | reverse complement strand
CGTGACATCAAGCCCGAGAACATCTTCCTCAGCACGCACGACGACGAGCTCCACGTAAAGGTCTTCGACTTCGGCATCGCGAAGCGGCGCAACCACGCGATGGGGGTCGACGATGCCGAGGCGCGCCGCAGGGCGCGCATGACCGACCCCCGACTCGGGCTCACCAACGACGGCGTCATGGTGGGCACGCCCGAGTACATGAGTCCCGAGCAGGTCATGAGCGCGAGTCAGGTGGACCACCGCGCCGACCTCTGGGGCCTGGCGGTGGTCACCTACGTGTGCCTCACCGGTCAGCTGCCTTTCCAAGGCGAAGACGTGGGCGACCTGTGCGTGAACATGCTCGAGCGGGCCTACGTACCCCCAAGCCAGAACCGTCCCGACGTTGGGCCCGCCGTCGATGCCTGGTTCGAGCGCGCCTTCTCGCAGACCATCGATGGTCGGTTCCAGAATGCAAGAGAGCTCGCGACCGCCTTCACGGCGGCCGTTGCGCCCAACCTGGGCACGATCCCGCCCGAGGCCATCCTCGAGTCGGGCAGCATCGGTCGCGGCTCGATCCCCAGTGTCAGTGCCCTCGAGTCGGGAGCTCACGGCACCCTCGCGGGCGCCTCGACCGACGCCATGCCGGTGCGACGTTGGTCGGCGTCGACGATTGGGGCCACCGTGGTGGCGGTGCTCGTCGCCGGAGCCGCCGCCGCCTTCTTGGTGGTCGGCGATGGCGAGGCGGAGGTGAAGAAGGACGAGGCCACGCCCGCGGCGGCAACCGACCCGGAACCCACGGCCGTGGTGGAAGCCGACGAGGCGGACGCGGTGCCTTCGTCGACGGCGTCCGCGACGGGCAGCCAGGCCACCTCGCGACCTACGCCGACCTATCCCGGGGGTACCCGGCCCATCCCGCGGACGCGCCAGCCGTACCCCACCAAGACCAAGAAGCAGCTCAAGCGACCCGCCGGGTTCTGAGCTGAAGGATGAGCTTGCCGTGCCCCATGGCGGTCGCGGTAGACTCGGTCATCTTGACTGGTTGGCGGATGATTTGCGCGGCCGCTCCGCTCGCGCTGGCCCTGGGAACGGTAGCCGTCGACGCTCGCGCCCAGTCGAGAGACGAGCCGACCCTCGCCGACAAGGAGACGGCGCGGCAGGCCTTCTACGAGGGCCAGGATGCCTTCAACGCGGGCGACCTGAAGGGGGCGCTCAAAGCATTTCGAGCCGCCGATGCCATCATGGGCGTGCCATCGACGCGCATCGAAGTCGGCCGCACCCTCAAGCAGATGGGGCGACTGCTCGAGGCGGCCGAGAAGCTCGCCTCGGTCGACCTCATCCCTGCCGACGACGACGAGAACGAGGTGCAACAGGACGCCCGGGCCGAGGCACGCACCCTGCTCGAGGAGGTGCGGGTCCGCATCCCGACCCTGCAGATCGCGATTCGCGGCGTGGCGCCTTCGACTGCGGTCGAGCTCGTCATCGATGGTGACGCGATCCCCGCCGGCGCCCAGGACTACCCGCGCAAGGTCGACCCCGGCCGGCACGTGATTCGGGTCGCGGCGGCGGGCTATCGTCAGGTGACCGAGGAGGTCACCGTGGACGAGCGCGAGGAGAAGACGGTGAAAATCTCGCTCGTCGCCTCCTCGGATGGTGACCCCCCGGTAGGTCCCGATCCCGCACCTGAAGAAGCCCAGGATGGCGGCTTCGAGATGCCGGTTTGGGGCTGGGTGGGTTTTGGTGTGGGCGCTGCAGGGTTCATCGTGGGGGGCATCACGGGGGGATTGACGCTCGCCAACGTCAGCGAGCTCGAGGACGACTGCGGCGGCAAAGTCTGCCCAACCCGCGATCAGGCCCGGATCGACGACGCCACCACCGTGGCGCATGTCTCGACGGCAGGGTTCGTCGTCGGAGGGGTCGGCGTAGGGGTAGGGGTGGCCGCCTTGGTGGTGGCGCTCACGGCCGACGAAACACCGACGCGTGGGCTCTCCGTTCGTCCGTGGGTGGGGCCCGGCAGCGCTGGCCTCCATGGTCGGTTCTAGCTGGTCGTCGCCCTGAGCTCGCGCGACCGTCAACGCGCCGTCGCTGGCCGCCGACGTGGCGCTGACGCTTCCGCGCCAAGTGGTGGACTTCACGTGGTCCGATTCCGGCATCGCTCTTGCGATGAGGACGACCGTGTATCCGACCAGCAACTTCGTCACGCGGGTTCAGCACGCGCGTCTTCCTCAGGCCCTCGTGATGGTGGAGTCCGTGCTCGCCCAGCAGCCCGAGGAGCCGGCCATCTTCGTCCTGTGCGACGACGACATCACGTTCGGAGCTCTCTCGCAGCTTCGGGTCCCGCAGATCGTACCCGTGCGCGTGCCCGCGGAGGCGGCGCTCGACGACCTGCTGGGCCAGGTCGCAGCAGGTATCTCGGGGGGGGCGGTGGCCTACATCCCGTGCACGGCCATGATGCTCCAGCCGCTACGTTTTCCCCTGCCCGGGATGGTGCAGGGGAAGCACACCTTGGGTCCGGCGAATGGTTGTTTGGTCGGCGGTGAACCCAGCGGCGAAGGGCGCCTGTGGGCACGTGTCGAGAGGGCGGTCTCCGTGGCGGACCTCATGACCGCGCGCGCCGACGTGGACGAAGCCGGCCGGCTGCGGTGGGAGGGCCACCCCATTCTCTACGTGGACTTCCCACGCTTCGTCTCCTTTGCGGACCAGCTGCTCGTCGTCGACACCGACGTGTCGGTCGCTCGGTGCACGCGTTTCGTGACCCACTACGCCAACCTCGTCGCCCGGGCCGCCAACTTCGCCCGCACCATCGCCCCCGTGGGCTGGATCGATGGCCGCAGCGAGCTCTTGGTCGCTGCGCCCTCGTTGGTCGCGAGTCACGGTCTCAGGACCGCGATCGCGCAACGGGGCATGCCCCACCGGCGGATCGAGGCCGATTCCGGTTGGGACGTCTACACCGTGCCCGAGGTCGATGGACCGCTCGTCGACTTCGAGCCGGCGCACCTCCCGCCCGTTCCCCGTATGCCCGCCCCGGTGAGTGGTAGCGACGAGATTCGGGTGTCGGCCATCGTGTCGACCTATGCGGCCGAAGCCGTGATCGAGGGATGCCTCGAAGATCTCACGGCGCAGACGCTCTTCGCGCGAAGGGAGTTGGAGATCTTGGTCATCGACAGCGCTTCCCCCCAGGACGAAGGCCACATCGCGAGTCGCTATGTGCGTCGCCATCCGGACCGGATTCGCTACGTGCGCAGCCCGCAACGCGAAGGGGTCTACATGGCTTGGAACCGCGGTGCAGCCATGGCTCGCGGCACGTACCTCACCAACGCCAACACCGACGATCGGCACCGCGTCGACGCGCTCGAGCGCCTGGCCGATGCGCTCGATGAGCACCCCGAGGCGGCCCTCGTATATGGCGACACCTACATCACCGAGGACGAGGGCGGGCGCTTCGAGACCGCCAAGCGGGTGGGCCGCTTCGCTTGGCCCGACTACACCCACGACGCAGCGCTCCACGGATGTTTCATCGGCCCGCACCCGATGTGGCGGCGCTCGGTGCACGCCGAAGTGGGCTGGTTCAACCAGTACTTCCGCGTGGCCGGTGACTACGAGATGTGGCTCCGCATCGCCGAGCGCTACCCCTTCGTGCACGTAAAGGAGACGCTCGGGCTCTACCAAAACGCGCCCGGCGGGGTGGAGAACACCAACCGCGACTTCTGCAGCCGCGAGACGCTCGCCATCCGTCAGCACTATGCCTTTCGGGCGGGCGTGCAGATCACGCACGGACGCTATCCGACCAGCTATGTCGTGCCCGTCGCGCCGCTCCGGCACGCAGGCTGATGTCCCTTTTCGGGTGAGGACTCAAGGATCCAGTCCTTCGGCCGTTCCTAGAACACGTGGCCGAGCTGCCACCTCAAGGACCACGTGCCGCGAGTACCCCACAAGAAGACGCTGTCCCAGATCGCGCGTTCTGTGCCCTTGCAGAGCCGGCGTCAGCTCCTCGATGCGGTTCTTCCCCACGACCTCGAGGAGGAGGACCTTCTCGCCTACACCAGGCGCCTGAAGGGCCGGACCATCGCGGGCCGACATCCCTACGAGTCGGTGTTGGACGAGGTGTGCCGGGTTCTGCCCAAGGCTTCGGACTTTCTGCGGCGTGCGACGCCGGGTCAACGCCAGGCGCTCGGTGGCGTCTCGATGGCCTTGTTGGCGTTGACGGCCCACGAGGGGCTCGACGTGCTCGAGGTGGCTTCGCAATGGTCGCAGGAGCAACGTCGTGAAGAGCTGGCGCGGCGGCGGGAGCATGTCGCGGCTGCGATGCAGCGCGAGGGGCTCGAACGCAGCAAGCGCCAGGCCGGTGACCATCGTTCCGAGTGCGTGCGCATGTGCAAGGAGGTCCGGCGACTGCTCGAGAAGGTCGCAGATCGCGACGTTCGGCTGGGGTTGGGTATGAAGCCGCGCATGCGCCCCACCACCTCACAGATCGTCGGCGAGCTCGGCCGACTTGCCGATCTCGGAGACGAGCTCATCGACCACGAGGTCAAGGCGGTGCGCGCGCGTGCCTTTCTGTTCGGGCTCAACCACGCGGCGGTGCGTTCGTGGCGTCAGCGCGGCGAAGCACTTCTGGAGGCAGAGGCCGAACACGACCGTGCCGAAGAGGAGCGCCGCGAAAAGGAGCGAGGGGGAGGGCAAACCGTGACCACGCTGCAAGAGCTCGAGAACGAGCTGGATCTGGTGCTGGCTCAGACCGTGGTCTTGCTCACGCTCGTCGTCGAAGGATTCGCTTCCGGGCAACGCGTCGACCGCACGCTGCCCCGCATCAACACGACCATCTCCGCGCGGGGTCTCCTCGGAAAGAAGAAGACGGGCAAGCGTCGACGCGCCACCACCCGAATGCACCGCGTGGGGTGACACGTCAGGCAGGCGTCATCACCCTCAGCCGGGGACCCACGCCAACCCGCAGTCGAGGGGTCTCCAGCAACTCGCCGTCGAGCACGTAGCGGCCACCGCCGTCGAAGCCGACGCCGAAGGAGGAGACGAGCCGGTCGACGTGACCCTGGCCGCCGATGGTGCGGCCAGCGAAGACGAGAGGAGCGCGTGGGCCGAGCTGCCGTGGGTGGAGCGGGGAGGCGACCAGGTGAACGCGCTCCGGGTCCTCTCCGGCGCGATAGGTGACGCGCATGCCGATGCCGAGATTGGGCACGGCGGCGGCGCAGATGAGCGACCACGCCTCCTGGGGGAGGCGCTCCCCTTCGGCCTCGAGGGTGCACGGCATGGGCTCGAGCACGGCCCGGGCGAGCGGCCCCCCGACGAAGGACTCGGCGAAGATGCGCGCGACCATCTTGGCCGCGCCTTGGTAGCCGGGCGCGTCCCGGCGGTAGTACTCATCGAAGAAGCTGGCCACGAGGCCGGTGCCGACGATGAAGCCGATCCGCGGGGCCTCCCCAGCGGCGGTCACCTCCAGGCTCGGTCGCAGCGTGCAGCGCCGGGGTCGTCTCAGTAGGCGCCTCAATGCGGGCACGGGCACGGGTACGACCCCCCAGTTGCGGGCGATGGTGGCCACCGTACCGCCGCCGATCGGGGCCACGGCCGGCAGCGCATCGCGGCCGTAGGCTCGGCTCAAGGCCGTCACCCCCGCCATGAGACTGCCGTCCCCGCCGGCGATGACCACGAGCTCCGTCTCCGCCGCGTGGAGGTCGCGACAGACGGCGTCGAGCTCGTCGAGGCTCTCCGTCGTGTGCACCGAGGCGAGGCCCTCCGCCTCCGCTCGGAGTGCCGGCGCTAGGGCAGCGCTTCGGCGCACCAGGCGCGCGTGCGGATTCACGATGACGGCGATGCGCTGCGGGCGGGACAAGTCGGCTTGCGGTAGCACAGCTCGTGATGGCTAAGGGCGCGAAAAAGATGGATTGCCGTTCGGCCGCGGAGGCACCAAGATGCACCCGAGGCGCTTCTGGCGTCACGTTTCATCATGTTCAAAACGAAGCTAGCCAGTGGTCTGGTCCTGGCGACCCTGACCCTCGGAGGGTGCGGAGGTTCGGTTGCGATGCAGGCTGCCTCGTCGGGGGACCTCGACGCGCTCCGCACCGAGCTCGATCGCCGTGCCAAAGCCAACGATGTCGACGTCGGGGAGGCGAAGAACATCGCCCACCGCATGCTGAGTCGTCAGATCGTCGGGGCCAAGGGCAACACCGGGGAGCGAACCCTGGAGGTGCTGCCGAAGGCCTGCGTGTTGCGGGTCGATGGTGCGTTGGCAGAGCGCGCAAAGCTCGATGACGAGCTCGCGGCCCTGGCCATGATGAAGCGCATCGATGCGGGGCTCGAGGGTGAGCTTGCCTACGCCGCCTTCGTCGACCGCGCCGAGCCGCACTGGCGTGCGGTGGGCGCCCGCACGCTGAACCGGCCCTTCGACGCCGACGCCCACGGCAAAGCAGCCGAGAACCAAGCCAAGGAGGCCCGCTGGCGCCAGGATCTGCTGGTCGACAGCTCGACGCTGGTGCGTCGTGGGGCCCTCCTCGCCGCCACCGAGGCGGGCCACCCGGGAGATACGCGCGCAGTCCTGGAGGCGGCGCGACTCGACCCCGACGAGGACAACCGCGCCATCGCGGTCGAGGCGCTCGGCGCCATCGGAACCCGCGAAGCGGTGATGGGCCTCAAGGACCTGTGGGACAACGCGGACGAAGACCTGCGCCTCACGATCTTGAAGGCGTGGGGTGCGGCCAGCGTCGAAGACGACGTCGACGTTCCGTGCAACACGCCGCCGCAACGCTCTGCCTGCGTCGCGCGCTACCACTTGCGCCGGATCAGCGAGGGTGGGGCGGGCATGGACAACCTCCTGGCGTCGCTGGCCATGATCGCTGGTGTGGACCCCGAGGCGCGCACCACCGAGCAGGGCAATGCGGCCGGTGTCGTCGAGCGGCTCATCGATGAGTCTTCGACCCGGGTTCGGGTGCACGCCATCACGCACGCGCCGGTGGCCTGGCCTCGTTTGATGGTCGCCATCGAAGACGCGAAGAACGACGACAACCCGTTGGTCGCCGTCGCCGCCAACGCCCGGCTCCTCGCGCTGGGCGGCAAAGACGCGACCTCGGCCACGAAGAAACTCAAGCTGCTCGCCAAGGAGGGCGTGGGGGCCGAAGAGGCGCGTCGCGCACTGGCCGCGGCTGGTGATGCGTCACAGGCCAAGGTCATCGACCCCGACCTCGCCAACCCCAGCTACGAAACGCGGAGTCTCGCCGGCGAGCTCATGGCGCAGATGAAGCAGGTCAACCGCGCGCTCCCGCTGCTCGCGGACCGAGATCCCGCGGTCCGCTCGCGCGTGGCCTGCGCCATCCTCGACATCGACGGCTGACATGAGCGCCCCGCGGGCAGGCCGTTTCCTCGTCGTGGTGGCGGTGACGGTCGTGCTGGCGTTGGTGACGCTGCTGCTGCCCGCGCGCGAGGAGCCGCCGCCACGCACGGGGCCCATGACCGATCTCAGGGTCGGTCTGGTCTTCGATGTGGGAGGCCGGGGTGACAAGTCGTTCAACGATGCGGCCTATGCGGGGGTGTCGCGGGCTCGCGAAGAGCTCGGGGTTCACATCGAGCTCCTCGAACCGAGCGGAGCCGAGGACCGAGAGGCGGCGCTGCGGCTTTTTGCTGCGCGCGGCTTCGACCTCGTGATCGGGGTGGGCTTCATCTTCTCCAGCGACATCAACGAAGTGGCGCGCGACTTCCCGGAGACCAACTTCAGCTGTGTCGACTACGCCCCACCCATGGAGGGGGAGATCCCTCCCAACGTGATGGGCCTCGGCTTTCGCGAGGAAGAAGGGTCCTTCTTGGTGGGCGCCGTGGGCGGACTGCTCACCAAGACCAAGCACCTCGGCTTCGTGGGGGGCATGGACATCCCCCTCATCCACCGCTTCGAGGCGGGATACCGCGCCGGGATGAAACACGTTTGCCCCGAGTGCGAGCTCCACGTGGGTTACGCCGGCACCACGCCGGAGGCCTTTCGCGACCCGGCCAAGGGAAAAGCCATCGCCGTGAGTCAGATCTCCGCCGGAGCGGACGTGCTCTACCACGCGTCGGGCACCACGGGTCACGGCGTGTTCGAGGCCGCGCGCGACATGGGTGTGTCAGCCATCGGGGTCGACAGCGATCAGTACGCGGAGATGCCGGGCGTCGTCATCACGAGCATGATCAAGCGCGTGGATGTGGCGGTCTTCGAGGTGGTCAAGGCCGTGGGCGAGAAGCGCTTCACGTCGGGGATCACCTCGTTCGGCGTGGCCGAGGAGGGGGTCAGCTACGTCAGCGACGGGCCTCACGCAGAGGCCATCACCGACGACGTGCGGGCCCGCGTGGCCACCATCAGCGCCGACATCGCGGCGGGCAAGATCACCATGCCCGCACGCAAGTAGGGCCTGCGCGCAGGTAGGGCGCTCGACCTACCAGGTCACCAGCACCCGCGGCGGGGTGATGTTGGCCGAGACCCCGTCGCTCAGCTCCAGGAGTACGGTCATCGTTTTGCTGCCGGGCTGAGAGGTGTCGACGTCTTCTTGGTCGGGCTCGACCCTCGGGACGAGGGCCTTCGCCTTGATCGCGTCGACCTTGTCTGGGGGACCGATGAGGACGATGTCGACGCCCTCAGGCCGTGTCTTGGCACGGGGGAGGCCGACGACGGCGACCCTCACGTTCTCGAACTCGACGCGCTTGAGCTTCACCTGGACGTCGGCCGTCGCGGACACGTTCTTCGGATCGTACTGGGCACCGTCGGGCGGTGCGTCGAGGCGCAAGCGTCGGGTCGTACGACCTTCGCCGAGCCCACTCACATCGAAGGCCTCGGCGCGTGCGAACTGGATGGTGCTCACCACCGACTCGATGCCGGTGGCGGTGACGACCTTGGGCTCGACCTCGAGGCGACCCTTGATCTCGTAGCCTTCGGCGGGCTCTCCCGTTCGCGCCACCTGCACCGGGATCTCACGCGTGATGACCTTCTCGAAGCGGATGTCGAGTCGACTCGGTGAAATGCGGTCGACCCTCACGCGAGGCGGCAGGCCGTTGACCATCTCCGGTACGAAGCGGATGGTGGTGTTCTGCGCGGCGGAGAGGTTGAGCGTGATGGACAGGTCTTCGGCGCTGAGCCCCTCGAGCTGCGGGAGTGGGCCGACGGCGATGACGTCGACGGCGGCGGGGATGTCGGTCATGAGCCGCTTGTCGACGTCGTCGGGGGGATTGCGCACCACCAGCTTGACCGCGATGGTGCGTTGAACGTCCTGCTGGCTGTGGATGAAGGCGTAGAACGCCAGGGAGAAGACGAGCGCGATCAGCTTCAACCACAGGTTGTCGAGGAAGAGGCGTGCCCAGCGGCTTTGAGTGCCCGACATGGCTCAGGTGTCCTCCCCCGAGATCTGATTCGGAGGCATGCTGGAGGGGGGAAGCTCGGCCTTCGCCATCGGCTTACTCACCGATGCGGGGGCGGTGGTCGTCGGCGTCTCGTCGGGGGCGTCGACGCTCTCTTCGTCGTCGACCGTGATCTTCGTCTTGGCCGAGGGCATGGGCACGGAGATGGCCGTGCTCGGAGGCGGGTCTTCGTCGTTTTGGCGTGGCAGCGCCGTGAAGCGGCCAGAGCGCTTCTTCTCGACTGCGGGAGGGGCCTCGCTCTTTCGCTCGCTTCGGCCGCCTTCGGTCTTGGGCTTGAGCTTGGTCTTCGGGGGCGGCGTCTTGGTGACCGAGGCCTTGCTGGCGGGCTTGGCGGTGGTCTTGACCGCCGACTTCGGGGCCGGGGTCTTGCTCGGGCCACGTCGTTCCGACGACGGCGGCGCTTCGTCTTTGTCGTCGGCCTTGCGCTGGGCATCGCGAGCCACCCGCGACGCCATCGTGACCAGGCCCAAGGTGACCCGCTTGACCGCGCTCTGCTGCTTCTGGTCCGCCTCGTTCTTGATGAGTCGGATGAGGGTCTCACGCAGTTGCGGCCCGTTGAGGTTGAGCACGTGGTTCTGGTTGTAGAAGAGACTGATCCGCCCCGTCTCCTCGCTGACCACCACCACCAGGGCGTCGGTCTCTTCCGTGATGCCGATGGCGGCACGGTGGCGGGAGCCCCAAGAAGGGTCGGGCACGCGGGTCGACTCAGGCATGGGGAAGAAGAGGCCCGCGCGGGCGATGCGCAGGTTGCGGATGAGCACGGCGCCGTCGTGGAGCTTGTTCTTTTCTTCGGGCAAGAACAGCGCGACGAGCAGCTCGCGGGTGACCACGCTGTCGAGCTCGATGCCGTCGTTCTTCACGAACTCGGCCACGTTGGCGTCGCGCTCGATGCAGACGAGCGCGCCGGTGCGGTGGCGCGCGAGGTCGGTGGCGGCGGCGACGACGTCGTCGATGAGGCGCTCCTGGGCATCTTGGCCCCGCCGGAGCCAGGCCTTGGAGCCGACCCGGATGAGGGCGCGACGGATGTCGTTCTGGAAGACGACGACCACGATGAGGATGGCCGAGCTCGCCAACCAGCTCAGCACACTCATGAGCGTGGCCAGCTGCGCGTACTTGGCGACCACGTAGAGCACGCCGAAGAGGCCGAAGCCGAGGCCGACCTGCATCGCTCGCGTGCCCTTCATCACGAGGAGGACACGGTAGGCCATGAAGGCCACGATCAGGATGTCGGCGATGTCGCGCAGCAGCTCGGTCCACGGGCGATCGAGCGAGATGAGGTACTGCAGGCCGTCAAACACGAGCTGCCCCCATTTCTGGCGTGTGGGCGCGGGCTGCTTCGACCGCCGCCAGGTAGGCCAGGGCCTGACGGACGGGGGCCACGTCGTGGATGCGCAGGATGTCGGCGCCGGCCCGGGCACAGTCGATGCTGGCCGCCACCGTGAGGCCGAGACGCTCGGCCGGTGGCGGCGCCTGAATGCCCAGCGTTCGGGCCGCGGTCTTCGCCAGGTACGACTTGCGGCCCACTCCGGCGAGTACGCGGCGAGGCGAGGCTCCGCTCACGCGCGTGCGGAGCGCCGACAAAGAGGCACAGAGCAGAAGCGACTGCCGTGCGTTCTTGGTGAAGCCGAGGCCGGGGTCGAAGATGATGCGCGCATCGTCGAGGCCGGTGTCGCGGGCGCGCTCGGCGGCTTCGTTCCACTCGTCGGCCACCTCGGCCACCACGTCGTCGTAGCCGCCGTCGTCGTAGTCGCTGAAGCCCCGCATGGCCGTCATGGCCCCACGGCAGTGGGTGAGCACGAGGTCGGCGTCGCCCTCGTGAGCGACGGCGGCGAGCTCGTGGGCGGGCTCGAGCGAAACACTGTTCACGATGCGGGCCCCCTGGCGCACCGCGTGAGCCGCGACCTCGGGCTCGGTGGTGTCGATGCTCACCATGCAGCCGGTGGCTGCGGCGTAGGGGATGATGTCGCCGAGGCGTGCGATCTGCTCGTCGGGAGAGATCGCTTCCGAGCCCGGACGCGTCGATTCGGCGCCGACGTCGATGATGTCGACCCCATCGGCCACGAGCTGGTCGATGCGAGCGCGCGCAGCTGTCCCGTCGAGGTGCTCACCCCCGTCGAAGAAGGAATCGGGCGTCCGATTGACAATGCCCATGTACTGCACGCGCAAGATATGTCGCTCGAGTCGACGCAAACGGGTCACGCTTTCTGCTTTTTCGCAGCCGTGCGCCTTTTCTAATCTTGGCAAATTTCGGGCCCGCGGTGGAGTTTGCCGCAAAACCGAACCATTCCAGTATCTCACGCCACGGTGACGTTGGGTTGACGAATCAGCCAACGCTCCTCGCACACAGCAGGATTCCCGCTCGATGACGCGTCGCGGTAGGCTTCGGCCCATGAGCGACACGAGCTTCATGAAGTCGATGTTCCACGGGGTGATCAGCGAGGAGCTGATCTTCCCCTACCCGCGCATGGGCACCGAGGAGGCCGAGAACTGTCGGCTCATGGTCGACACGGTGCGGCGCTTCCTCGACGACAAGGTCGACGCGGCCAAGATCGACGAAGACCACGAGATCCCCGAAGAAGTCCTCGAGGGGTTGAAGGAGCTGGGGCTCTTCGGGCTTCAGATCCCCGAAGAGCATGGTGGCCTAGGGCTCTCCAACACGGCGTACAGCCGCGTGGGGGAGGAGGTGGCCGGCCACGACGGTTCGGTGGCCGTGACCCTCGGTGCGCACCAGTCGATCGGCCTCAAGGGCATTTTGCTCTTCGGCACGGATGCGCAGAAGGAGCAGTACCTCCCCACGCTCGCGACCGGTGAGAAGGTCGCCGCTTTCGCGCTCACCGAGCCGAGCACCGGTTCGGATGCTGCGAACATCAAGACCAAGGCCGAGCTCAGCGAGGACGGTGAGCACTACATCCTCAACGGCTCCAAGCTCTGGATCACCAACGGCGGCTTCGCCGACGTCTTCACGGTCTTCGCGCGCATGGCGAGCGAAGACGACAACAAGCCCCGCATCACGGCCTTCATCGTGGAGCGTGAGATGGGGGTGAAGAATGGCCCGCCCGAGAAGAAGCTCGGGATCTGTGGCAGCTCGACGACCTCGATCTATCTCGACGACGTGCGGGTTCCGAAGGAGAACGTGCTCGGCGAGGTCGGCCGCGGCTTCAAGGTCGCCATGGGCGTGCTCAACAACGGTCGTCTCGGCCTCGCCTCGGGCTGCCTGGGCATGTGCAAACGCCTCATCGCCTTGGCCATCGAGCGCATCGGTGAGCGCAAGGCCTTCAACAAGACGCTGGGCGAGTTCGGCATGATCAAGGACAAGATCGCCGGCATGCTGGCGCGAACCTACGCGCTCGAGTCCATGACCTACCTCACGTGCGGCATGATGGACCGGGGCGTGGACGACTACTCGCTCGAGAGCGCCATCTGCAAGGTCTACGGGTCGGAGACCCTGTGGTGGGTGGTCAACGAGACGCTGCAGATCGCCGCCGGCATCGGGTACATGAAGGAGTACCCGTACGAGCGCATGCTGCGGGACGCGCGCATCAACCTCATCTTCGAGGGCACCAACGAGATCTTGCGTGCCTTCATCGCCCTGTCGGGCTTCCAGGGGCCGGGCAACGAGCTCAAGGAGGTCGCCAAGGCGCTGCGCGATCCGATCAAGGGCTTCGGGCTCCTCCGCGACTTCGCGACCAAGAAGGTTCGAAACGCCGTGTCCCAAGAGAAGATGGCGCGGGTCCATCCCCTTCTGAGTCGTGAGGCGGTGGTGCTCGAGGAGAACGTGGCCCACCTCTCGCGCCACGTGGAGAACACCCTGCGCAAACACGGCCGCGACATCATGCTCAAGCAGTTTGTGCAGAAGCGCGTGGCCGATGTGAGCATCGACCTCTACGCCACCGCCGCGTGTCTGTCGCGGGCGACCCAAGCCATCGAAAAGCACGGTACCGAAGGCGCCTGGCGCCACCTCGAGTACACGCGCGTCTTCGTCGAAGGTGCGCGTCGTCGTCTCGCGGCCAATGTGGCGATGTTCGAGGACAACGACGACGAGCTCCGGAAGGCGACGGCGGTCCGAACCTACGCCGACGCGAAGTACGCGCTCGATCTGCTCGACTGACGAATCAAGCGGCCCCCGCGCGACGCAGGAGCGAGAGCTCGTGCCAGTCGCGCAGGTAGTGGATGTCGTCGTCGTCGCTGTGCAGGGTGCGTGGCACACCGTGCCCGCCGATGGCGATCTGGCCGCTCCGAACGCCCTCGCGGAGCTCGCGGGCATAAGACCGCAACACCTCGGGCGCCCTATGCTCGATGACCGAGACGCAGAGCCACTCGGGGTGGTTGCGGTTGGCGAAGCTTGCGAGGGCCTCGGCCGGCAGGTTGGCGCCCAGGTAGGTCACGTTGCAGCCTGCGAGCGCGAGCCGGATGGTGAGGCCGATGACGGGGATCTCGTGGTGCTCGTTGGGGAAGGTGACGCAGGCCACGCGCGTGCCGTGCTCGGGGCCGCTGCCGACGCTCAGCAGCATGGCGACCATCTGATCGCGCAGGAAGGACGACGCGTGGTGCTCTTGGGCCACGGTGACCGCGCCTTTCTCCCACCCGTCGCCGATCTGTCTGAGCAGAGGGAAGTAGATGTCGTCGATGAGGACGGGGAAGGGGGTGCCGACGAGTCGGCGTACGACGCTATCGGCGCGCGCACGGTCGAAATCGAGGAGCGCGACGAGCAACTCGCGACGCATCGCGGGAAAGCTCGAGGGCTCGAAGAAAGGTGAGCTCTCGGCTTGATGGCGCCGCTCGACGCGCTCGATGGCCTCGCTGATCTTGAGTCCGTCGTCGATGGCACTCTTGATCTGTACGAGCTTGGCCACGTCGTCTTCGCTGTAGACGCGGTAGCCGTTGGGGGCGCGGTCGGGGCTCAACAAGCCGTACCGACGCTCCCAAGCCACGAGGGTGTTCTTCGGGATGCCGGTGAGCTCCGACACCGTTTTGATGCGGTAGCTCATGTGGAGGGCAAGAGGTCCTCGAGATGGTCGTGGAGCGACCGTCGGTGGTCGCGGCGCGGGGAACGAAAGAGGCTGCGGACCCAGACCGCGAGAGCGACGGCGACCCACCCCAGCTTGGCGAGTCGGGGCACCACGGTGCGGCCGTGCAGCGCGTTGGCGCCATGGCGATGAAGGAGGCGAACCCCGATGGCACGGTAGACGCGCGCAGCGACGTAGATGGCGAGGCGAGGACGCGGCGGGATGAAGGCCATGCCCGCATCGGCGCTCGCGTAATAACGGTCGGCGAGGGCGAGCAGGTCGCGAACGACGATGGCCACCGCCTCAGCTTCGGCGGTGCCATCGAGCAGGGCAGTCCCGCTGGTTCCCGCGGCTCGCAGGCGCTCCTCGGGGAGGTAGACCCGACCGCGTCGAGCATCTTCGGCGACGTCGCGGCAGATGTTGGTGAGCTGCATCGCGATGCCGAGGTCGACCGCGTGCGGAATCGCGCGCGAGGCGTCGACGCCGAGCACGCCGCACATGAGCCAGCCCACCGTGCCTGCTGCGTGGTAGCAGTAGCGCAGCAGCTCGCGGTCGCTCTCGACCCTGACTTCGCCGAGGTCCGTCTCCATGCCGTCGATGAGTTGGTGGGCGGCGCGTAGCGGCATGCCCCGGCGGGTGGCCATGGCGCGAAGCGCGTCGCAGACGGGTGGGGCGGCGTGACCCTCGAGGCCCTCCCGGTAGACGACGAGGGCCCGCTCCGCGGCCTCGGCATCGCTCGCCTCGTCGACGGCGTCGTCGACGGCACGGCAGAAAGCGTAGAGCACGGCTGCATCGTCCCGTCGGCTGCGCGGCAGAAAGACCGCGGCCAAGCTGAACGAGCGCGCGTGCTTCGCGAGCACGGCGTGGCTCTCCGACACGACCATCGCGCGATCGTCGGTCGAGTCAGGCGTCTCTGGCGTGGAGTGGGTCATCCTCGTCTTCGTGGGGGTCTTGGGTCAGCCGGCTTTGCGGGCAGCGATGCCCGTCCCCGCATCGGGAAGAGGGATGGGCATGTCCGGCCGTGGCACCACACGCTCCATGACCTTCGCCGTGCTCAGCACGCCGGGCACGCCGGCGCCCGGATGGGTGCCGGCCCCGACGAAGTAGAGGCCCTTTACGTCTTCGGACTCGTTGTGGAAGCGGAACCACGCCGACTGCGTGAGCACCGGCTCCGGGCCGAAGGCTGCCCCCGCGTAGGAGCGTAGACCCACCTCGAAGTAGCGTGGGTCGACGCTCATCTGGGTGACCAGGTTGTCCTTGAGGCCTGGGAGGTGGGTCTTGTCGAGATGCGTGAGGATGCGGTCCATGTATTCGTCGGCCCGCTGCGACCAATCGATCCCGCTTCGCTGATTGGGCACCGGGCTCAGCACGTAGAAGCACTCGTGGCCCGGCGGGGCCAGGGACGGGTCGGTTCGCGTCGGGGCGTGGAGGTACAGCGAGAAGTCGTCGGCCAGCACCTTGCGGTCGAAGATGTCGGTGAGCAGCTCCTTGTACCGCGGCCCCAGGAGGATGGTGTGGTGGGCGAGCTCGGGGTAGGTCTTCTTGGTGCCGAAGTAGCCGACGAAGAGGCTCATCGAGTACTTCTTGCGATCGACGCTGCGGTCGGTGTGCTTGCGCCGCTTGTCGGCGGGGACGAGCCGCGTGTAGACGGTGGCCGGGTCGGCGTTGCTCACGACGAAGCGGCAGTCGATGCGCTCGCCGCTCTGAAGCGTGACGGCCTCGGCGACTCCGTGGTCGTCGACCTCGATCTGCTCGACGGCGCTGCGCATGCGCACCTCGACGCCGAGCTCTTCGAGCAGTTGGACCATGCCCTTCACGATGGCGGTGGTGCCGCCCATGGCGAAGTGCACGCCCCACTTGCGCTCGAGCCAATGGATGAGGAGGTAGATCCCCGGGACGCGGAAGGGATTCCCGCCCACGAGCAGGGGCTCGAAGGTGAAGACCTGCCTCAGCCGGTCGTCCTTGATGTAGTTTTTCACCAGCCCGTAGACCGACTTGTAGGCGCGCAGCTGAACGAGATCGGGGATGATTTTCGCCATGTCGCCGAACTTGCTGAAGGGCTTGTCAGCCAGCCCCAGGTAGCCCACCTCGAAGATCTCCTTCGCGTGCTGCACCATGCGCTTGTAGCCGTCGACGTCGTCGGGGTTGAACTGGCGGATCTGGTCCAGCAGGCGGTCCTCTTCGCCGACGTAATCGAAGGTCGAACCATCGTCGAAGCAGACCCGGTAGAAGGGGTCGACGGGGACGAGCTCGAAGTAGTCACGGTAGTCACGGCCGCACATCTCGAAGAGCTCCTCGAAGAGGTAGGGCGCGGTGATGACGGTGGGGCCGGCGTCGAAGGTGAAGCCGTTCTCTTCGAAGACGCGCGCGCGCCCCCCCGGCTGGTCGGCCGCTTCGAGAACGACGACGGGGTGACCCATGACGCGGAGGCGAATGGCGGCAGCGAGGCCCCCAAAGCCGCTTCCGATGACGACGGCGGGTTTTTCTGTGGTGCTCATTCGTGGTCTCCCAGGCGCTTGCCGCTCGGAGGCTGGATCAGGTGTTGGATGGGGGCGACGGCCAGGGATGCGAGATCCAGGGCCAAACGATGGAGGGCGGGTTCTTCGCACAGCACCGGACAGGTGCGCGTCTCGTGCATCAGGGCCGCGATGCGCGCGAGCACGTCGTCGAGGGCGCCGCTGCGCCGGAATGCTTCGATGGTGGCGTGCACGTCATTGGGGTTGGTCTCGGCGCGCGGCTTGCGGAGCAGCGCGAGGAGCGGGGCGCGATCCTCGGGGCGACGTTCGAGGTGAGCGACGACGAGCGCGCTGATCTTGCCTTCGTAGAGGTCGCAGCCGACCTGGTCCCGGCCCTTGTCGCCGTAGAGGTCGAGCACGTCGTCTTGCAGCTGGAAGAGCACTCCCAGCCGCTCGAAGGCGACGCTCAACCGATGGGCGTAGGGCCAGGACGCGCCGGATACGAGCGCGGCGCCGCACACCGGAAGACCGATGAGGGCGCCGGTCTTGCCTGCGATGGCATCGATGTAGTCGGCCCACGCCAAGCGCTCCGACGGAAGGAGGTCGAGCTCGGCGATTTGGCCCCGAACGGTGCGAATCGCGTGGTGGGCGAGTGCACGACACAGACCGCCTTGAAGGTGGCCTGGCACCTCGGCGACTGCGAGGTAGGGGAGCATGAGCAGGAAGTCGCCCGCGTTGATGGCCTGAGCCGTGCCGTGCGCAGCCCAGAGGGTGGGGGCGCCGCGTCGGAGGGTGTCGCCATCCTGGATGTCGTCGTGCACCAGCGTGGCGTTGTGAAGCAACTCGACCGCGGCTCCGAAGGCCACGCCGTGTCGGGCGGCGCCGCCCATCGCTTCGCAGGCGGCCAAGGCCAGTCGCGCGCGCAGACGTTTGCCGCCGGTGGCCAGGTGCTGGGCTGCCATCGCGCTCGCGTGGTCGTCGACCTCGCAGGCGAGCGTCATCATGAGTGCCTCGACGTCTTCGAGCCCGACGGGTTGGCGCAGGTCGGGTTTGGGTCGTGCGAGGCGTATCGGGGCGTGACGGGTGCTTTCAGGGGCGGCGCTCACAAGGGATTCCCGGGCATGGCTGCACGCAGCAGCAGTCTGGATCCGCGGCGGTTGGTGCCCATGGCGAGCAACGTTTGCCGAAGGTCGGAAGTGGCGAAGCCGAAAACCCGCCACATGGCGCTGCAGATCTCGGTCGGTGACAGGCTGCCCTGCATGAACCCCTGCCAGGTGGCGGGAGGCAGCCTGAAGAAGGCGTCCATGAAGGCGCGAAGCTGAACGCGGTCGAGGTCGCACAGCACCAGCATCCCGAAGCGATACAGCTCCCAGGCCCGAAGCTGTGCCCGAGGCCAGATGACCTCGTAGGCGGAGCGCGCGGCGTGCAGGGGGCCCGTTCGCAGACCTCGCTCGAGGGCCTCGGCGGCTACAGGGGCGAGCCGAAGGGCACGGGCGACCTGGTAGCCGGTGGCGGGATGAACCATTCCGCCTGCCGCGCCGAAGGCGACGATGCGCTGACTGCGCCGAGGCAACGAGCCGCCCATCGGAATGAGACAGAGCTCGCGATCGAGGGTGCTCTCGACCTCCAGCCCCATGCGGTGCAAACGCCGGTAGAGTCGTCGTTGCAGCGTCTCGTAGGGCACGGCGGGGCGGGCCACGAGAGAGGTCTCTTCGACGAAGACGCGCGTCGGCGAGAGTGGCATCGCGTAGAGGAAGGTCGGCACACCTTCCTCGTCGCCGCGGAAGTCCATCAGGGCCATCTCCCCCTGTCGGTAGGGGTGGGCCTTCACGTCGATGACCTCCCCGTAGGCCGCCTGAAAGGCTGGTGCGTCTCGACCTTCGCGCTGCACGAAGGGGCTGCCGGCGCCGCTCGCGTCGACGACGACGGTGGCTTGGATCGGCTCCCCTTCCCGAAGGTGCAGGTGGCTCACGCGGGGCGCATGCACGACCTCGGTGACGCTGGCGTCGAAGAGCACGACGTCGCGCGCGCGAGCGTGCAGGTGGTCGTGCAGCGTCTGGGTGTCGAGGCGGGCGTACTCGGTGCCGAGCTCGATGCGCCGTCGCTCGTCGAGCTGAACGAAAGGGCGCGAGAACACCTCCGCGAAGCTCTCGGCCTCGAGGCGACCGCGCAGCTCGGCACCCCAGACGCCGAAGCGCTGGGGCCAAGGCCGCGTCGGCTGCGGTGCCACGACGGCCGTGGTGAGGCCGCGCTCGGCGCACGCGCAGGCCACGGCCATCCCTGCCGGTCCTGCCCCGATCACCGCTACGTCGAAGCACTTGGTGTCCATGGTCGTCTCGTAGGGCCCAGCCTGGGGTCACCCCATTCAAACCTGTTGCAAACCTTAGACACCGCGTTTATGGTTTGCAACAGGTTTGACGAAGAAACGTCGAGAAGAAGGTTGAGTGCCCCGGTCGTGGGTGTTTGACATTCGCTCGTAGTAAGTTCGAAGGAGGCACTCCTATGCTCAGCGTTCGACACAGCGACGGCGAGGCTCTGCAAAGGGTTTTGGCGTCAAAGGGGGGCTTCGCGTGGTGGTACGTCGACCTCGTCGATGACGACGGCAACGGCGCCGTCCTCATCTGGTTCTACGGGCTCCCTTTTCTTCCCGGCGCGCGTCTCAACCCTCCCCCGAGCGCACGCCCGGGCATCAATCTCGTCACCTACGAGGCGGGGCGGCCGACCGGCTACGTGCTCCAGCAGCTGGCGCCGGAAGACGTCGACTGGACGCCGGGAAGCACGACCTGGCGCTTCGCCGACTCCCTCCTGCGGGCCGACGTCGACGGCGACCGCGTACGTCTCGAGGGTTCCCTCGACATCGTCTTGCCTTCCCCCGGAGGTCGTTGGCGGGGAGAGCTATACGTCGAGGGGCCCCGTTGCCGCTTCGACGGGCCAACCGATGACGCAGGAGAGCACGGCTGGTCGCCATTCACTTCTTTCGCGCAGGGCTCCCTGTCGATGCGCGCCCCGGGCCGAGCCCCCTTCCATCTCGAAGGCCGCGCCTACTTCGACACCAACGCCAGCGAGCGGCCGCTGCACGACCTCGGCATCGCCGACTGGCGCTGGGGTCGCTACGCCTTCGACGATCACGAGCTCATCTACTACCTCGTGTGGCCCGAGCGCGAAGACACACCCGACATCCAGTTGCTCCTCCGCGTCGAACCCAATGGCAAGGTGGTTTCGCACGTTCGACCTCGCTGTGAGCTTCTCCTGCCCCGTCGCAACGTCTACGGGCTGACCTTTCCACGCGAGCTCCGTCTGCTCAGCGACGACGGCGCCGACGTGACCATTCGCCATCGGCACGTGGTCGACGAGGGGCCCTTCTACCTGCGCTTCATCTCCGAGGCCGAGGAAGCGGGGGGGAAACGTGCGGTGGGGGTCGCCGAGCGTGTCGTACCGTCGCGGGTCGACCGTCCCTGGCAGCGCCCTTTCGTGAAGATGCGTCGACACGAGGTGAA
>JAUHZF010000558.1 GCA_030426145.1 Polyangia bacterium | reverse complement strand
CGTTCCCCTCGTCGAAGGCAACGTCCTGCGGACCGCGTCCAGTCTGGATGATCGTCTCGACCCGCTCGGACTCGGGGTCGATCACGAAGACCGAGCGGGAGTCGAAGCACACCGCGAAGACCCGGTCGACGAACTGACCTTCGTCGTCGACGATCCGACCGACCTTCACGCGGGTGGGACCGAAGTTGAGGGGGATCGTGTTGAAGAAGAACACGTTCTCGGTGACGCTACTCGGGACCGCGGGGTCACCGGTGCGGTTGATGATGGTCTCGACCCGACCCACGAGCAGCTGCGCGGGGGTGCGGTTGGCCATGTAGATGCGCAGCGGCACATTCTCGGCGCAGGACTCGAGGCACGCTTGAGGCTCGCTGAGGGCACTGCACGTGGCCTCGCAGCGGCTACGGGGACCGTCGACGATCGCCACACCCCTGGAGTCGAAGGCCGAGGCGTTGGTGACCAAGGGAAAGGTCTGCGCCCGCACCACGAAGGGCCGCGCCGGGACCGCGCCGCTGTCGGGCACGAAGCGCAGCAAGTCGAGGGTGCTCGAGCTGCGGAAGGTGAGCGCAAAACCAGGCTGGTAGATCAGCCCGTCTTCTTCGGCACCCTCGACGAAGCCTGGCGCGGGTAGGGGAGCGAGCTCGGTGGGGCCGTTCGGGAGGCCGGTGATGAAGTAGGCCAGCTGAGGCACGCGCTCCCAGTCGTTGACCACGAGGCTCGCCGACTGCTCGGTCTGGTGGGCGACCACGATCGCTGAACCGTCGGCGGTGGCCGCAATGCCGATGGGGTCCGAGGGGAGCTGGATCCCACGCAGGGTCTTGTCGCGGTCTTGGCCGAGGCGGTGGCTCGCGTCGCAGAAGCCCCGATCGTCGATCTGGCAGTCGAGGCGGAACGAAGCCTCCGTGTCGGCGTCGGCACCTCGGTCGTCTTCCACGTCGATGTAGGTCACCGAAGGGTCGCCACGGACCGGCGCGAACAGCCGCGCGCGGTTGCCGTTGGGCTCGTGCACCAGGGTGAGTGCAGAGGCAAAGGCGCCCACGAAGACCGAGTTGCGCACGAAAGGCGGCGCCTCGAACGCGCTGCAGGGCCCAGGATTCAGCCAAGGATCGGCGTTGAGCTCGCGCCCGGCGGCCGCGCAGGCGGTCGCGGCGTCATCTCCGTTCGCGATGGCGGCCGGGATGGGGGCGATGGCGTCGCGCATCCCGCGCAGGTCCATGGCGAAGATGCTTCCGCCCGAGAACCGCAGGTCGAAGTCGCTGTTGGCGACGTAGAGGGTCGTCTTCCCGGGTGAGGCCACGACCCCGGCCGGAAAGTAGAACAGCTCCGCGCTCGGCTGTTGGCCGTCGTCGTCGGTGAAACACCCCGTCGAAGTGACGGTCAGGGCGGCGGCGAGAGCCAACCGCGACCAGACGCTGGAGTACCGCTCCGTCATGAGCCCGCGGCACCCTAGTCTCTCGTCCCACATCTGTCGATCCCTGGATCGGTACGAAGTTGGCGCCCCACAAACGAGAAACGGACCTGAGCGAGAAACTCTCGCAGGTCCGTTCGGCGCCGACCTCGTCATCGGGTCGGCGCTCGGCATCGTGGGTGGGTTTCAGCTCATCAGGTCGAGGATGACGACACCACGTTCGGACTCGTCTTCCTCGCGGCCGCGCTGCTCCTCTTCGGGGGGAAGCGGCCGTCCAATGGGCAATTGCACGCGGGGGCGGTTCGCGTCGTCACGACGCTGTTGTTCCCGCTCTTCACGCTGCCTTATCTGGTCGATGATGAAGGGAGGTAGCACGGGCAACTCCTGTGGTGGTTTGGGCGTCGGATGACCCTAACTCTTTTCTTCGCCGGCCTGACTCGTTTCTTAGTCGGTGGGTCCCGGGGGATGACAAGAATCTTGGGTTCCGTGTGGGGGGGCGACGAGTTCTCGGTGGGTTGGACGGGGTGGATGCCCCGAAGGTTCAGCGGTGACGATCGATTCTCTTCCAATCTAGCAATGCCCTCGTTTTCTGCAAGGGGACCGCTGCTCGGCCGTTCAGGCCTACATCGTCCTACGCGAGCCCCCTTCGGTTCCTCTCGACCCGCTCTGATGCGCGCGGTGCCGGCGGTGGTTGCTACCGGAGGCCGGTCCCGCCAGACTCCTTTCGTGAACGACACCACGAGGAGGCCGTCCCCGCTTGGGCTGTTCGCGCTCCTCGTCGTGGTGCTGGGTGTGCTCACGCCACGTCGCGCCGAGGCTGCGGCCTTCGACCTCAACGACGCCAGCTGGGAGGGCTGCACCGAGCTGTTGGGTTTGGCGCGCGAGCTTCTCGACGACGACCGCGTCGTCATCTCGGCCACGCTCGACTGGGAGCAGGTGGAGGCCGAGGACGGGATCCTGGTGCTGCATCCGGTCAAGCCGATGGACGCCGAAGAGGCGGCGGCCTTCATGAAAGCGGGGGGGCGCATGGCCATCCTCGATGACTACGGCAAAGGCGACCAGCTTCTGGAGCACTTCAAGATCACGCGACGCACCATGCCGTCGCGGCCGCAGTCATTTCTTCGGGGAAATCCAGCGTTTGCGGTGGCAACGCCCGCCTTCGACACCAGCGGAAACGAGGTGCTGGGGCTGCACCCCACGGTCGCCGACGTCAAGCAGGTGATGCTCAACCACGGCACCGGGTTGCGGCACCCCGACCTGACGCCCGTGCTCGAGGTGAGGGTTCAGCGTGGCGATGCAGTGACCATCGCGGTGGCCGGCCAGATCGACGGCCCGACCGAGAAGGGGCGCTTGTTCGCGATGGGAGACCCTTCGGCCTTCGTCAATCAGATGCTGCGCTATCCGGGCAACCGGGCGTTCGCCGAAGGGCTGGTGCGCTACCTCGCCGACGGCGACGCGACCGATCGGCGCAAGGGCCGGTTGTTCATCGTCGCCAACGAGTTCGGCGAGAAGGGGAGCTTCGGAGGGGTCACGCCGCTACGCAAGTCGATCGACCGCAAGCTGCAGGCGGCCGCCGACGCCCTCCAGGAGCTTCGCGATGATGGTTTCCCTTGGTGGCTCCACCTCGTGGTCGCGGCCCTCTGCGCGGTCGTGGTGGGCTGGTGGGTCGCACGGGCGCTCGTCCGCCTCTACGCCTCGCGCGTGCCGCGTTTCGCCCGGCCCATGCCGCTCGTCGCCCAGGGAGGGGTTGCGGGGCGAGCCGCGGTACTCTCGTCCGACGCCTCGCCTCCCGCGCTCGCCCTGCTCGAGCTGAGGAGCGCGCTCAGCGAGTCGCTGGCACATCATCTGGGCGCGGGTGGGCAGCCCTCGGTGAGCGAGCTCATCGAGCGAGCCTCGAAGGACTCGCCGCTTCCGAGCGCGCTGCAGACCGAAGCCCAAGAGATGCTGCGCGCCATGCGTGCGGCCGAGGACGCGGTGGTGAGCGGGTCGCCAGCCCGGGTGAGCCAAACCGAGGTCAAACGTGCGGCCGCGACGGTGCAGTCTCTGCTCGACCAGCTCGCCGTGGACGCGCATCTGCCGTCCGGGTTCAAACGACGCCGTGGGCGGCGTTCGGACGAGCCGTCCGACACCGCGAAGGAGCAGGGTTCCGACGAGGCGTCGAGCTGACCATCCTCGGGTGTAGCGTGGTGGTCCGTGCCGCACTAGGATGCCGTCCGTGACCGTTCAGGCCGAGCTGGTAGACCGAATCGCGGCAGCGAAAGAGCGTATCGACGCGGTGCGTCGCGAGGTGGCTCGCGTGTACATCGGGTCCACCAGCACCGTGGATCACATGCTGGTCGCCCTCTTCGCCGGCGGGCACGTGCTCCTCGAGGGCGTGCCAGGAGTGGCCAAGACCACCCTCGCCAAGGCCTTCGCGGCCGCACTCGGCGTCACCGTCAAGCGCGTGCAGTTCACGCCCGACCTCTTGCCGGCCGACATCACCGGCACTTACGTCCTGTCACCGCGCGACGGGACCTTCTCCTTCCGCCAGGGCCCCATCTTCGCGAACGTGGTCCTCGCCGACGAGATCAACCGCGCTCCGCCCAAGACGCAGGCGGCGCTCCTCGAAGCCATGCAGGAGCACCGGGTCACCGTCGAAGGCGACGGCTTCGAGTTGCCCAAGCCCTTCGTGGTCGTCGCGACGCAGAACCCGATCGACCAGGAGGGCACCTACCCGCTCCCCGAGGCGCAGATCGACCGCTTCCTCAGCCACCTCGAGATCGGCTACCCGAGCCGCGACAA
>JAUHZF010000172.1 GCA_030426145.1 Polyangia bacterium | reverse complement strand
ACCCACGACGGATGCGCGCTTGCGGGTGAGAAGCTGGCCCTCGATGGAGCTCTCGTCGGCTTCGACCTCGACCTCGAAGAGGGTCTCGATGGCTTCGTCGGCGCCCTTCTCGAGCTTGAGCTTGTCATCGATGCGAACCTGCTCGCCTTCGACGACTTCGATGTTGCTCAGGATGAGCTTGTCGTGGGTGGGGAGAAAGATCGAAAGGGTGTAGGTGCCCGGCGGGAGGTCGATCTTGTAGTTGCCCTCGTAGTCCGTGATGACGAGCTTGCCGGTCTGCACGACCGTGATCTGGGCCTCGAGCGCGGGCTCGCCGGTGCCGTCCCGGAGTTGACCGAAGATGGTGCCCTTGCCATCGGCGGGTGGCTTCGGCTTCTTCGGGCCATCGTCGTCGTCGTCGTCTTCGTTGAAGAAGTCGTCTTCGCTGACATTGTCGCCATCGGCGGGCTCGTCACCGAAGAACTCGTCTTCGCTGACCTGATCCTGGGCCGCCGCCGAGCCCGAAAGGAAAGCGGTACCCAGGGCGATGGACAAAGCGAACAGTGACGCGCGGCAAGAGCGACGGGCGAGCATGAAGAGAACCTCTCGAGAAGAGCGAGGGAAGGATCAGGGGGCTTCTTTGGTGACGATGGCGATGTTCTTGGCGCCCGCGGCGCGGGCCAGATCCATCACCTCGACGGCGGTGCCGTAGGGCGTGCCGTCCTTGGCATTGAAGAAGAGAACCGGGACATCTTGGGCCGCCAGCATCGCGGGCAGCTCCGAAGGAAGCTGGGCACGCTGGTAGACCTTGCTGTTGATGAGGATCTTTCCGTCCGGCTCCACCATCATGAAGACGGGCGGCTTCTTGTCCTTGTTGTCGACGACCTGCTTGTCGTCGGGCTTCGGCGGAAGCTTGAGCGCGAAGGCCTTCACCATCATGGGCGTGACGACCATGAAGATGATGAGGACCACCAGACAGACATCGACGAGCGGCGTCACGTTGACGCTGGGGGTGACGTTCTTGCCGTCTCCCCCTCCTGCGGACATGCCCATGGCTCAGACTCCTTCTTTCTTCTTCTGGAGGACCTTGAGGGACACGCCTTTGAAACCGATCTCTTGCATCAGCTTGAAGGTCTTGCGGACGTCGGAGTAGGGGAGCTTCGAGTCGGCATTGAGCAGGACGCGACGCTCGGGGTCCTCGGCGAAGAGCTTCTGCATGGCCGCTTCGAGTTGGCCCTCGGCGATGGGCTGCTTGGCCACCAGGGTGGCGCCATTGGCAGCAATGGTGACCTCGAGCGGTTCGCCCTTCTTCTTCTCGACGTTGAGAATCTCGGGCAGCTCGACGGCCTCACCCTCCGAGATGGCCGGAGTGACGACCATGAAGATGATCAGGAGCACCAACACCACGTCCACGAGGGGCGTGATGTTCATCTCCGGGCTAGGCAGCCCTTTGGAACGTTTGCTCGGTGCGCTCATGCCCATCGTGGTTCTCCATGTCGTCGAGGAGCTCGCCGGCGCTCTTGGCGAGGGTGAGCTCGATGCGGGCCACCCGACCGGTGAGGTAGTTGAAGATGAGCACTGCCGGGATGGCGACCATGAGGCCGAAGGCGGTCTCGTAGAGGGCCTCTGCGATACCGGCGGAGACGGCGCCGAGCCCGCCGGAGCCCTTGTCGGCAATGCCCTGGAAGGCGCCGATGATGCCGACGACGGTGCCGAGGAGCCCGACGAAGGGCGCGGTCGAGCCCACGGAGGCGAGCACGCTCATGCCGCGCCGAAGGTCGGCGCCGATCACCTCTTGGATGCGCTCCGACTCGTTGCGGGCGAGCTCGACCGGGCTGACCTTCCCGTCCGCGTCCTCTTGCGCGAGCAGGTAGCGCTTGCTGATGGCCTCGAACATGCGCGCGAGAGCCGACGCTTGGTGCTCGGCCGCAGCCGCCCGGACGCCGTCGATGTCCCACTCCTTGAGGAGCGGTCCGACCTTGCGAACGAAGTCGCGTGATTGGTTCGCCGACTTCGAGAAGGCCCAGATGCGCTCGGCGGCGACGCCGAGGCTGGCGATGCCCATGGCGAGGAGGGAGGCGGCGATGAGCTTCGCGAGGAGGCTCATCTCGGCCCAGATGTGTACGGGGTTGAATTCCATGTCTCGGTCCTTGAGGCGGTTGTGGTGAGCGGTGCTCGTCAGAGGTTGGTCTTGGCGCGGAAGGGGATGCGGGTGATGCGGGGCACGCGGAGGGTGGCGCCGGTCTTCTTGTCGCGGGCGGGCTTGAAGCGGCAGCCCTTCACCGCGGCTTCGGCGTAGGGGCGCAGCGCGGCGGGACCGCTCACCGCCTTGACCCGCCCCACGGCGCCGTTGGCCTCGACGATGTACTTGACGATGACGACGCCACCCTCGCCCACGACATCCGCCGGGGGCGATGCCCCCGGGCACGAGAGCATCTGGGGTGGTTCGACGTCTTCGGTGATGCGGGTGAGCCCTGGCTTCTTCGGTGGAGGCGGAGGTGGGGGCGGCGGCGGGGGCTCGCCGCCGCCGGGGCCGGGAAGACCATGGCCCCCGGGCCGACCGGTGGTCGGGCCCTTGCTGCCGTCGCCGAACTTCTCGATCTCCTTGTCGTCGAGCTTCGACGGGTCCGCCTTGTCGGGGTCCTCGTCCGGCATCTCGTCCGGGTTGGCCTCGAGCTTCTCGCCGGGGTCGGGGGCGGGAGCGAGGCGGGGACCGGGGAGCTGAGGCTGAGGGTTCTGCACCGGTGGTGGTGGTTCCGCCTCGATCTCGGGCTCGGGTTCGGGCTCTTCGGGCTCCTCGTCCTGCTCGAGCTCTTCGAGGTCGGCGAAGGTCACCGGGATCTCGGCTTCCTCCGTCTCTTCTGCACCGTTTTGAGCGGACACGACGGCAGCCCAGAACAGGAGGCCCAGGAACGCCGCGGCGCCTGCGTAGCCCACGACGAGACGCGTGGTGCGGTCGCGGTCGGCTGAACCCCCCTCCCTGAGATTCTCCCAATCCATGGTCGCCGGGAAGCTAGGCTGCGGCCGTGACGCTTGCATGTCGCCGGGGCAACTTGGAGTTGACCCTTCTGCGGCAAATGAGACGGAACATGATGGCCGCATGTCGCGTGTGAAACGCGAGTGTGAAGTGCCGCCAGATGGCTCTCAGCAATGGTTCGGCATCGATACGACCTCGTCACGGTTGGGTCACACCAAGCCGATAGAGACGATTGCGATGGCACGAATTCTCGTGATCGACGACGACGCGGACCAGGCTGCGGCCCTGTCGTCTCGCCTCCTCGAGGCCGGATTTGAGGTCTTTGCCGCCGCCTCGGGGCGGGAAGGGCTGCGTACGGCCCACGACAAGCGACCAGACCTCATGCTCGTAGACGCAGGGCTGCGTGACGTGGCGGGGACCGAGGTCTGCCGCTCGATTCGGTCGGACGCTTCTCTGCGGGCGCTCCCCATCATCATGATGAGCGAGAGCGACGACGAGATCGACCGGGTGGTGGGCTTCGAGGTGGGGGCGGACGACTTCGTGACAAAACCCTTCAGCCATCGTGAGCTGTTGTTGCGGATTCGCGCCATCCTCCGCCGCCGCAAGCGCGGTGACGACGCGGGGACCAGCGGGGGGGCGGTCGCCGGGCTTCAGCTCGACCCTGCGGCCCATCGCGTGAGCGTCAATGGCGAGGAGGTGGTGCTGTCGGCCCTCGAGTTCAAGCTCCTGACCACCCTCCACCGGCGCCGCAATCGGGTGCAGACGCGGGGCTCGCTCCTCGAAGAGGTCTGGGGTGGGGGAGACGGTGTCAGCGTTCGTACCGTCGACGCGTGCATCAAGCGCCTCCGCCAGAAGCTCGGCAGCGCCGGGCAGCTCATTCAGACCGTGCGCGGCGTGGGCTACCGTTTCGTCGCCGCGGACGAGATGAGCGCCGCGAGCTGACTGCTCCGCTCGCTCACGAAGTGAGCGCGCCGCCGCATCCGCATGGCGCCGCGGTCCGTCTTTGGTCGACGAGGTCTTTTTTTGTGCTCCTTCGCGGCCAGCTCAGAGGTCGCGTATGGCGATCCCGTTAGGGTTGATGAAGGGCTCATCCTCGGGACCGGAATACTCCACAAGCTCGTCGGGCAGGTCGAAGTCGGGCAGACGTCCGAGCGAGTTCGTCCCATTGACGAACGAAATGACGAGGGCGCCCTCCGCGTCGATATGCACGTCCGACGGCTGGCCACCAGTGGGAAGAATCTCGGCGGACTCGCTGCCCCCTTGAAATCTGGCGAGAGCTGTCGGCCAAAAGCTGACCGCGTAGACGGTCTCACCGTCCGGGGAAAAGGCCACATCCATGGGGTCCAGGCCGTGCATGGGAAGTGTTTGCCAGCCGCTGCCCGACATGTCGTCCATCAGCACGATGCGCTCGTTGTTTCGATCGGAGACCGCGATACGGCCGTCGGGGGCTACGGCAACGCCGCTCGGTTCGTCGAACATACCGATGCCAGGCCCAGGGCCTTGTCCCCCTAAGCGCACCATTCCCTGTCCCGACATGTCGTCCATGCGGACGAGTTGGTGACGCAGGATGTCGGTGAAGTAGATACGCCCATCGGGACCAACCGTGAGGTCTGACACAAACTGCAACGTGAGCTCAGGTGCGTCTTGCACGATATCCAGCGTCCCTTCGAATGGATCGATCCGCAGCAGTCGCGCGTCTTGATCGATCTCCAGGAACCACAAGCGGCCTTCTTGGTCGAACGCAGGGTGGCTTGCCCGATGCCGAATCGCGCCCCCGAGATCGGTCCGAGCGAGACCCGTACCGTCGAGGTCGTCCAGGCGTACGAGCTCTTCTGCCCCATTGAAGGTGACAGATGAGAACGTGACGATGGTGCCTGGGTCCAACGAAACCTCCCCTTCCAGGGGTCTCGATTCCACAACCAGAGGGCCCGAATCGAGGTCTACGCCCCCCCCGCAAGCCACGAGGGACGATGAGACGACCGAAACCGTGAAGGCAGTGAGCCGCTTCATCTTTCCTCCAACCGGCGGCGCCTGGCATCCATTCCGCTGAGGAGACATGGGAAGAATGGGTTCGGCAGCTGGGAACGGCTTGCTTGTCGTGCGGGTCACCATGTCGTCGATGACGAAGCAAGCACCGTTCCTTCTGCTGTGCGCTATCCCGACCCACACCAAGGAGGATGCGCACCGTGCCGCCTCGGCCATTCAAGAAACGGTACATCCCCTCGAGGTGGCACCTCGAGGTGATACCTCGCGGCGCGGTGTTACCCAGAGGTTTCAAGTGTTCGTTTTCGCTTCGAGACCACCGGCTGTCTCAGGGCTGATTGCGGACGAAGGCGAGCGGACCGTCACCGGCGAGGATGGCCGCGAGCTCCTCGCTGGTGCCGGGGAAGTGATCCCGGAGGTAGTCTGCGAGCTGAGCCACGCGGGCCTGATCGCCTCGCTCTCGGGCGAGCTCTACGCGGAGCAGCGTCGCTTCTGCCATGAGGTGGCTCGGCAAGAGATCGATCGGGGCCGGGTCGGCGTCTCGCAGCTCGCGAGGGCCGCGCTGGAGGTAGCGGACGACGCGGTGATAGAGAAGCGGATCGTCGGCCCGAAAGGGACCGGTGAGGCGCTGTGGGTCGTCGGCGGGAAGCTTCATCCACGCGTCCCAGGACTCAGCTTGGTCGAGCTCGGCCGATAGTTCCACGAGCTCGTCCTGCTCTCGGGCGGTGGGCTGGCGAACCGTCACGCCTCTCGGCGCCGCGAGCGCCGGCGCGTCGCGTCCGGTGCAATAGACCAACGTGAGGGTGTAGCTGTCGTCGGGCAGGCCATGCCCTTCTTCCATGAGGGCCGCGAGGTCGAGGAGCAGGTGCCGCCGCTGGTGGGGGCCGAGATCGAAGACCGCTACGTTGTGGCTCGCGTCGGGGTTCGGCGCGGGAACGATCTCGCGCCACCGCCTCCCGGTGCGGTCGTCGACCAAGAGCCCGACCGCGTCGGCCAGCTCCGACAGGTAGGGACAGGGAAGATCGTTGATCCCGCCGTCGGTCGGTTCGATGTGGAGCGTCATCGCTACGAGAAAGGGAAACCCCTTCACGTAGATGGCGGGCGCCTGCACTATGGGTTGCCCGATGCGTGGGAACCAGGGATCCGCTTGGTCGGGCCGCTGCATGTCTCTACCAGCCGCGCCGTTGCAAGGCGGTGTTGTCCTCGAGGTGGGTGCGGCGGATCTCGCGGATGTGCCGCCCGCAGAACTCGAGGCTGGCGTGACCCTCGGTGCCGGCCACGGCCTCGTTGTTCTCGTCGACCATCCAGCCGAAGTTGTAGTTCATCACGCAGGTATTCGTGCCGCGGTAAACGCTGTGGTGCCCGCACTTGTGGGGCATGCCGAAAGCATGGCCGAGCTCGTGCACGATCGACTCCAGCACGCCCCGGCGGCCGTTCGCGGTGTAGCCCATCGTCGTGCGGTCGAGGTACATGAAGTGGTGGGTGAAGATCATGGTGCGGCCGCCGAAGTAGCGCTGCCGGCCGACGGCGAGCGATGGGCTGATCCCGCCGGCGTAGCTGCTTCCTCGAGGGTAGAGCTTCAGCTGGACCGACGTCGGCACGCCGTATCCCGGGGGCGAGAGCGCGGGTAACGAGGCCGGTATGCGGCCGGAGAACGGGCCGGCGCGGCCCTGCGGGAAGTAGATGTACTGCGCGTCATAGGCGTGGCTCACCGAACCGTCACCGGCGGTGAACTCGGGCTGGACGTCGGCAGGGAAGAGCACGTAGCGCGTGTTGCCCCCCACCCGAGCCATACGGTCGACGCCGAAGGTGGCCTCCTCGGCGCCGCGCGCGCTCGTCCACTCGAGGGCGGCAATATGCGCGGAAGCGTGGCCCGTGCCGGGGATCTCGACGTACTGGCGGTTGTTGCTCCCAGTGCCGATCGTGCCGGGGCCGGTGTAGAACGGTGGCGGACGCGAGCCGGTGCCGGCCTGGGCGACACGGTGGGGCATCATGGCCGAGATCACGCAGAACCATCCGCCCTCACGCCCATGAGAGAAGTTCCGCGTGATGAAGTAGGACGATTCGGCGGAGAGGCGGTCCGGTCGCGCCATGTACTCGCGGTTGGGGATGGTGCGCACCGGGTGCACCCGGAACTCGACGCAGCAATCCTCGAAGGCGGCGGGCACGGCGTCGACTGGGAGATCGAGGGCGCCGCTCATCTTGACGTACTCGAGGTCGAGCAAATGCCACATGGTCATGACCCCCGTTCGCGCGGGATAGGCGGTGACGCCAGAGGCCTCGAGCTCGGCGATCACGATGAGGTTGTCGCCGGCGACGTCGGGGCAATGGAGTACGACGTGGCTCTCGCCGTTGGCTACTTCGGTGGTGGCGCTGGTCGCGTTCGACGAGCGCAAGGCGAAGCCGGTGACGGCCTCCCATGGCGTGCTCGGCACGGCGCCGAAGTTGTCGTCGCCCTGGACACCGGTCGGGGTGGCCGAGGCGTCGTAGTCGTTGTCGTCGATGAAACGCGCCCACCGTGCGCGCACCTCTGGACTGGCGTCGAAGGGATCGTCGGGATCGATCACGGTCCAGCGGATGGCCGCCCCCGAAGGCAAGCGACCTCGACGGACGTGGAGCTGGGCCTGGAGCTCGATGCTCTGGTGGTCGCGAAGATAGGCTCCGTTGCGGTCTCGGTTGAGGTAGATGCGCCCAAGGTTCCCGTCGCTCAGATAGCCGCGGCTCGCGACCGACCCCGCGGTTCCTCCCGTCGGCTCGTAGAGCCCGACGATGTTCTCGATGGCCACGGCGACCACGGTGTCGCCTTGGCCTCCTGCCGCTTGCGATTGCGCCGGCTGCGCTCCGGGTGGCGTGCGCGCGGCGAGGATGCGCCGCTGAGGCGGCACGCGCTCCGTCTGTACCCGGTAGCGAAGGCTGGGGGTCGAGCCGGTTGTGAAGGTGCCCGCTGTGTATGGAGCTTCGACGCTCGCCGTGATCTCAGCGACCGGGTTGAGGTCGTCGTCCCCTCGGTCCTCGGCCCACAGCTCGAGCTCGACATCGATGTCTTCGTCCCGTTCGATGGCGACGACGTGCTCCCAGGCGTCGTTGCCGGTCGGAAGCGACAGCGTCGTGTCGCTCGAGCTCAGCTGGCGGCTCCGCCCCAAGATGCGGCGGTCGATCTTCGCGACGGCGAAGACGCGCCGCGACTGGCCCGACGAGCTCAGCATGCTCGATGGAATGTGGCTGACCTCTTCGAGGCGGACGGTCACGATGTAGCGGGGCGGTGGCATGTTGCTCGGCGGTTTCAGGCGGACTCGACCTCTTGGACGCCGGGGAAGGCGATGCGACCGCCTTCCGTGAGCTCGACCTCGGCGTGGCCGTTGCGGTCCAACATCCCGGAGGTCGTCGAGCCGTCTTCATGGGTGATGACGAATCGCTGGTGGGCCATGGGCTCTCCTCGGTCGTCCACGAGGTCGATGGTGGTCGTCTCGCGGTTCGGTGGCTCGTAGGGGTCGTCGGCGCTGGCCGGCGAATTCAAGAGCACCTTCGAGCCGTCGAGGGATGCCTCGCTGGTCAAGCCGAGGCCTGCCCCGTCGCTCGCCATCGTCACTTCGCTCGCAATGCCCTGGAGCGCCGAGCTCGCGAACATGCGCACCACGTCCTCGGCGAGGACGATGCGCGCACCTTCGCCCTGGAGCACGAGCTTCGGCGTGCCGACCTCGATCTGATCTGGTCCGATGCGCAGGTAGCTCGCGCCGCATTGCAGGATGATCTCCCCGTCGGAGGCGATGCGGTTGCTCAGCGAGGCGGCGATCTCGTTGCGACCCTCGACGACGACGGAGCGGCTGCCCGGTGCATCCTGACTGCCGACCATCTCCGTCATGCTGCCACCGCAACGCAGCATCATGCTTCCCACCTCGGCGCTCTGCTCACCGCGCACTTCCAGGTGCCTTGCACCGCCGATGCGGTGATGCTCGTCCTCCGTGACGTCGACGTGGCGCGTGCCGCGAACGCTCGTGGTCGCGGTCCCCTCGACGGTCGTCTCGTCCTGGTTGCGAACGGTCTGACTGCGACCTCCCTCGACGAGGATGGTCTGCTCACCGCCGACGGCGATTCGCTGCTGGCCGCGGACGTCGTTCGAATCGTCGTGGTCGACGTGGAGGGTACGGTCGTGGTCGACGACGACGTCGAGATCGCGCTCCGCGTGGAGGAAGATCTGCTCGCCTCCGGCGGCGTCCTCGAAGGAGAGCTCGTTGCCGCCGTGGGCGTTGGGCGTGCTGCGCGTGCGAATGCCACTGCGCGTCTGCTCGTCGGGCAAGCGAAAGGGCGGCGGGTTCACGCCGTTGTAGACCGCGCCGACGACGATGGGCTTGTCGACGTCGCCACCGTCGAAGCCGACGACCACTTCCATGCCCTTGCGCGGGATGAACTGGCATCCCCAGCCGGCGCCGGCCCAGGGCTGCATGCAGCGGATCCAGCAGGTGGTGTTCTTGTTCTTCTCCCGGCGGTCCCAGTGGAACTTCACCTTGATCATCGCGTCGCCGCTCGCATCGACCTCCCCGACGTCGGCGACGACGGTCGCCGTCACGCAGGTCTGGACGGTGCGGCGCGGTTGTTGCGCGACCACGTAGGTGACATGCGCGGGCGTGCAGCGGAAGGAGTTGTGGTAGATGGGCTCCTCGACGCCGCCGGTCGAGGGCACCTCGTAGGCGCGCCCACGATGCTCCACCTCGGTGACGACGTACTCGCCGTCGAGCCGCTCGAGGGGATGGTCGGCGAGGCGAAAGCGGCGACCGCAGGCGAGTCTGGGAGAGAGGCTCGTCCCCAGGGCGATGACGGCGTCGCGCCGCGCGCTCCGGAGCATCCGTTCGGGCTCGCGGCCCTCGTGATCCCAGCTCGGAAACAAGCCTCGCAGGTGATGGTCGTAGATCTCGAGCTCGGCGCCCGTGTGGATCACCCCCGTGGCTTCGCCGAGCTGCTCCGTGAGCGCGCCCGTGGTCTCGGCGGCCAGGGCGGTGGCGGCCCGCTCGAGCGCCGCGCCGGGACCGTGCCCGATGGCTTCGCGCAGCAGACCGTCGAAATGGTGGCCATGATCGACGTGGGAGAAGGCCATGGGCGCATTGGGTCGCCGTGGATCGCAGTCGCGAAAGTGCGCGTGGGTGGAGCGCATCGTGCCACGCATCGTGAACGATTGGACCACGTCGCCCTGACCGCCCTCGAGTGCATCGGCGGAGGGGTGGTAGTGCAGCGTGTCGTCTTGCCCGATGGCTCCGAGCGCGCCGACGATCTCGCTCGCGACGGAGGTCGCCACGGCGCCCGCGCCGCCGAGCGGTGACACGAGATTGCCGACGATGTCGAGGAGCGATTGCGACAAACTGGGGTAGAGCGCGGCGTCGTCGCAGAAGACCGCGACCTCGCCGCTCGGAACCACGCCTCCGCCGAGCGCCCCTCCGGTGAGGCGACTGGCGGTCGCGACGACCTCTCCCGCGCCCTCGATCGCGTCGCTGAGCTCGGCCGGCGGCTGCTCGAAGAAGTAGAGGAGGCCACTTTCTCCGCAGAGGCGGGTCACGAACTCGAGGTCGGTCTCTTCGTATTGGATGTAGAGGTCGCGGGTCGGGTACTGGTGGCGAAGGAGGAAACGACAGGGGATCAGCGCTTCCGTGAGCACGGTGCGAATGATCTGGTCGACACGTTGCTCCTGGAACACGCGGGACCGCCGCCGCTGGGTGAGCAGCCACATGCGCGGCGCGAGGGTGAGGCGGTAGTGGACCCTCTGGCGCTGCTGGTAGTGGACCACTCCGAGTGCCTCGCATTCGTGAACGAGCCCGTGGAACTGGCGCTCGATTCCATTGGCATGGATGGCGAGCCGCGCGGACGCGCCGATGACGTCACGCTCGACCTGGCGGGCGAGATCGGAGGAGAAGACCTCGACGTCGAAGCGATAGGGATGGCTGAGGCGCTCCTTGCCCACGACCCGCACGACGCGAAGCTCGCCGTCCGAAAGCGAACCGGCGCGAAGCTCGTAGGTGGTAGAGGGGGTCGTCATCACGCGGTTTAGCAGCCGTGGGCGTCGAGGAGGGCTTCACGCACGGCACCGTCGAGACCGCCCTCGCCGAGGTCGCGCTCCTCGCGAAAGGCAGCCACGGCGTGTTCGAGCTCGGGCGTGACGTCGTTCCCTTCCGGCTCCAGGTCGTGGCCCAGGTTGTGAAGCCGCTGCTTCACGCCGCGCACCGTGTCGATGGGATCGAGCTGTCCGATCACGATTGGAATCCGCTCCTCGCGGTCCGAGTCCGGATCCAAGATGAGCATCGCTTCGCGCACCTGGGCGCCGACGGTGGCGTTGATGCTGCCGCCATCGCCGGTCTGTCCCTCGATGGTCTCGCCGTCGGCCTCGAGTCGATAGGGACGACTCGCGCCGCCCACGGAGAGGTGCACCTCGGCGCGGCCGCGCGTTCCCTTGAAACGGTGTGAGCCTCCGGGAGAGACGTTCAGCGAGGGTTCCGACGGGGCTGGGAGATGGACGCGATCACCGGCGCGCAGTACGCCGGGGTGACCGCGTCGCTCACGCAGCGAGGCGTTGTCGCGGTGCTCCCAGACGCTCTGCCAAGACAACCCGTGGTGGGCCGCGATGGTCGTCAAGCACTCCCCAGCGCGCACGATGTGGACTCGGTCGCCCATCGGGGCCTTGTAGCACGCGCGATCTGCGTCGAGGACGAGCCTGGCGCCGCTTCGCCCTCCCTCGAGATGGCGTCCGTGACGAGATGGCTCGAATTCAGCCGCCTGCTCGTCTTCGCAGCCCTCTCATCGGAGGGCGTCGAGGAGCGCCCTCCGGGGAGGGTCGGCGCGGGGCGGCCGTCTGGTTCTGGCGCCCGTTGGTCCCGCCCATTCCGTCCTCGGGGACCATCTCGCTCAACCCATCAGTCAGGATGGCCGTGCGCCGTGCGACGTTGCGACCGCCCGCCCCCAACACGCAGGACCTTCGGCCGCCCCAAGCTCCGCTTCTTCCTAGACCGCCGGCGGCTGTTGCGCAGCCGCCGCTAGGCTCTCATGACATTCAAGCCACTGGAGGTCAGGGACAGGGCCCCATCTCGAGGCAACCCAACTGCCGAGCCCCGTCGGTTTCAGCGAGGCACCCATCCCAATCGTTGGGCGGCACGGCGACAGGCCCATGGTTGTCGATGAGGTGACCTGGCAACAAGTCCCCTACGGTGTCCACGGTCACCAATGCGGTCGAACCGCCCAGAAGATGTACCACCCTCTCGTGCGCGCCCAGCGGCTCTCGAATCGTCCAGACGTAGCGACCGGGACGATCGTCTCGAAGCGCCTCCAGCACGCAGACCCAAGCCTCGGGCGTGTTCAGCGTGTAGACGGGTTCGAAGGCGTTTGGCTGAACGAAGACGACCGCCGAGCACGTGGACGGAAGAGCGCAGTCGAACACCGGGCAACTTCCGCCCTCCTCGAAGTAGCAGGAGGCCCAGGCGCGGCATGCCCCGTCTGCCGAGGGGCAGACGTCCTCGACGACACCGCCTCCCTCCCCCGCGTAACCACCCATTCCTCCCGCGCCTTCGCCCCCCGATGCAGCCCCGGAACCCACAGGTGGCGCCGACGATGAACCGCAGGCAACGGCCACCAGCATCGAGGCGAAGAAGCCGGTCGAACGAAACCCAATCCTCATCGAGGACTGTAGTGTCGCCCACGCCCCGAAGCGGCTCACGCTCGCGAGCATCCAGGCGCGCTAGGCGACTCAGCCGCGAAGGAGGCCCCGTGCACGCCCGGTCGCGACGACCCTTCGTTGGGGTTCCAGCTGACGCACGCCGCACGTCCGCCAGGGGAGGTGCGCACGTCACTCGACGACGGGACCTCCGACGCCGAATCGGGAGACGAAGTAGACCTTGCCGTCCTCGCTCGGGAAGAAGGACGCGGCGGCCGCTCGGAAGGAGGCGTCGCCACTTACTGCCAACGCCATGTCGGCCGACATCTCGAACCCGTAGGTGCGTCCCGCGTAGGCGATGAGCTCGGTCTCGTGGTCCCAGGCTTCGAAGTGCACACGCAACGACGTACCCTCGACGCGGACGGTGAAGCTCCCCAGCGTGTCGGGCGCAAGATACGCGCCCTCGTAGCGCTTCCACTCATCGGACCTGGGGGGCGCGGTTGCCGGCATCAAACCGAGGAAGTGCTCGGCGGCAAGGCGGGTAATGTCGTAGGGGCTGACGCAGTCGCAGTTGAGCATCGCCACCACGGCAAAGTCGCGCTCGGGCGCGGCCCAGAGATGCGTGCCGGCCCCGACGAAACCGCCGGAATGACCGAGGAACGCGACGCCCTCGACGTCCTGATGCGACCACCCGTAGCCCCAGTAAGCAGAGCCTGGGTAGGCTTCGCCTTCGGTTCCGATCGAGCGGTGCTCGAGCCACTGTTCCCAACGTGAAGCCGAGAGGAACGACTCAGGCCTCTCGAGCACCGCGGCCGCGAAGCGAGACATGTCGGTGATAGGTGCGTAGACGCCACCATGACCCACCCCGACCACCGACCAGCGCTCAGGAGGGATGACGTGGCCGCCAGAATGACCGGCAGTGAGGCGTCGCTCGGGCTCGAGTACGTTCACGTCCGCCTGCCATCCGGTCTGCGTCATCCCGAGGGGCTCGAAGACCTGCTCCGTCATCACCCGCTCGAAGGGCGTGTCAGCTGCCTCCTCGGCAAGGTGACCAAGCAGCGAGTAGCCCTGGTTGTTGTAGTTCCAGATGAGGCCGGGCGCGGCCCACTGACCGAGTGGATACTCTGCGAACACGAGCGCGCGCGCGGTCCGCCGATCAGCGACCTCGCTCAGGTCGACCCGAGCGGCTCCGTCGAACAGGTATTCGGGGTATCCCAGGCCCGAGCTGTGCGACAGCAGCTGGCCGATGGTGACGTCGTCTCCGTTCGACGATCGCGTCGCCACGCTCGGCGCGATGGCTGCGATGTCGGCGTCGAGCGCGAGCTGACCACTGTCTGCGAGGCGCATCACCAGCGCTGCAGTCAGCGGTTTGGTGAGCGATGCCAAGTTGAATGCCGTGTCGACGGTCACGGGCTCGTTGCTCAGGGTCGAGGCGACACCTTCGGCGAAGAGAAACGTCTGGCCCTCGAACACGACGGCGACCGCGAGACCAGGGATTGCGTGCTCCGCTTGCACGGCCCGCAGACGCGAGCGAAAGACCTCGAAGCCGGGCGTCTCGCCGCCGACCTCATGGCCCGCGCCACCGTTCCCCGCCTCGTGCGAGGTGTCGTCGTGCGCTTCAGGCCCACAGGCATACAGTCCGGGCGAGAGAAGGCAGGCCAGAGCCAGGTACCGGTAGAGTCGCGTTTCCATTTGGCCACGCTACGCAACGGCCCGAGTGCTCACAATACGCCGATCGGCGGACAAGGTTGCTGCAAGGCGCGGCGGACCCGTCGTTGCCGTCTCGTGGGCGATCACCGCATCAGCGACGCGGCCAGTTCCACTCGACCTGCGACGCCACGCTTCCAGTAGAGTCGCTCGAGCATCGTCTTTACGGTCGACGGACGAATGCCCATGGCCGCGGCGATGCGAGCGTTGCTCTTGCCTGCAACCAACCACTCGCACAGTTCGGTCTCACGCGGAGTCAGGTCGGACAGCTCGAGCAGCGGAGGCGCAGATTCGGAGTGTTTCGCGATCCGCACGAGAATCTGCGAGTCGTCACCGTCGAGCGGCTCCCACCGCAAGGCGTGGCCGCGTATACGCGCGCTCCCGGTGTCGCCATGGCACGAACTCAATGCGGTACGTAGCTCTTCAGACCGCGCGAGCCACGACCTCGCCACGGGGCTCGCGCACAGGACCGCTCCGTGTGTGCCCAAGACGGCCACGCCTGGGCCGTCGCTCAACAGGCGGAGCGACAACGGCTGCGGAGTGTGGTCGAGCCGCCATCGAAACGCGACGTGCAGCAGGATCGGACGTAGCTCTCGCACACAGGCATACATCTTCCTCGAATCGCCCGCCGTCCATGGTCTCGAACCCGTGTCCACCGCGACGTAGGCGCTCGGGCGGTCGCCCTCACACAGCACGATGCGGCGGTAGGACTCGTTCTCTAGCGCCATCGTGCCCCGCCAGAACTCGCGATCGGGGATAGGAACCGCGACGGTCTTCCAGCGGTCCTGATGTGCCGCCCGCACGCGCCAACGGTCGAAAGCGGGCGCGCCGCCCGCGAAGCGCGCGGCCAGACCGTCGGTGTCCAGGTTGCAGCCGTTGCGAGCTGCCGCCGCGACGGAGATCTCGAGGGCCGGGTGGTCTCGGTAGATGCACACCACCGTCGTGCGACCCTCCACCGTCTCGCTCAACAGTCGAGCCGCGGCGAGGATGATCGCGTGGGCGTCGGTGAGGCGAAGCAGCGAGTCGCGCAGCTCACGCAACTGGTCGTCGTCGAAGCCGCGGGGGAGCACCATGGCCGTTCGATGAGCCTGACACAGCAATACCGTCGCAGCCAGGTCACACCCAACCGACGGCGTCACGGTCAATCCCGCCGCCGCGAGCGCATTCCGTGTTCGGCTCCGAGGGCGTCAACTGCCGTGGCTCGGAGGCCCCGCCACCCAGTCGTTCTGCAGGAAGTTCGGGTAGCTGCCGCTGGTGTTCTGTCGGATCACCGCTTCGTTCACGCTGTCGCGGCCCGTGACGGGTCCCGGGGTGAAGTTGATACTCGGCGGAAGCGTGACGTTGGACGACGTGCTCGTTCCATCCCAAATCACGGCGTCGTACGCGTTGGTCGCACTCGCTTGAGTGCAGGCTCCATCGCACAGCCACACCGAGCCCGCGTCGGTGAAGATGTAACTCTGGGAGTTGACGAGATTGATCGACAGCGCTGGTGCCGCGGGCAATGAACCGTTGGCCTCTACGAGGTAGAGCACGTCGTTGGGCTGCAGCACGAAGGACGGGAGGTCTTCGCAATCGGTCGTGGACCCTTCGTCGATGCAGATGGTGATCGGGTCGATGTCGAGGGGGATGTTGCAGGTGTTGCGGATGCTCACGAAGTCGGGGGCACCGGTGCTCGCCTCCTCGAGGAGGATGTCCTGCACGCTACAAGCGCAGTCGAGGTCGTAGTTCGCCATGCCCGTGTTGTCGCCCTGGCAGCTGGCGGGGCAGCAGCCGTCGGTCGTCGCGCCCGAACAGGCGGTGACGGGGGTCCCGCCCCCGCAGCTGCCCATCGAGCAAAGCTCACCCACCGTGCACGCGTCGAGGTCGTCGCACATCTGACCGTCGGCGACGGCGACGGTGCCGCACGTGCCCGTCACGGGGTCGCACGTGCCGAGGTCGCAGCCGTTGGTGAGGAACGAGCAATCCTTGGGTCCGCCGCCGGCGCACACACCGGCGTTGCACGTGTTGCCGTCGCTGCAGAGGTCGTTGGTGTCGACGCACGCGGCGCCGTCGTTGCCGGCCACCGGCTCGCACATGCCGTTCTGCGGGTTGCACTCCGAGTTGAAGCACTCGCTGGGGACCGGGGCGAAGAAGCAGTCCTTCGGGGTCCCGATGCACTGCCCATTGGTGCACTCACCACCGGTCTGGCACAGGTCTGCGGGCGTGCATGCCCCGCCGTTGGGGATGGCTTCGGTGCTGCAGGTCTGCGAGGTTTCGTCGCACGTGATGGTGTTGCACTCGGGCGCGGTCATGCCGCACTCGTTTTGTGGTCCGCCCGTGCACACCCCCGCCTGACAGGTGTCGTCCACGGTGCAGAACAAACCATCGTCGCAGTCAGTACCGTCGACGTCGGGCACCACCACACAGCTCCCGATGGGTCCCGGGAAGCTGCCTTCGTTGCAGACCGAGACGAAGCATGCCGGCGTGTTGATCGCGCTGCAGTCTTCACCGCAAGGGTTGTCTGCGCCGCCTTCACCTTGTCCGCCCGCCGCGTCTCCGCCCTGACCGGCCCCGCCGGCGCTGGAGGTGGATGTCGTCGCCGAGGTGGGGTCTTGGTCGTCGTCGGTCTCGCCGGTGCTGGCGCTGCACCCAGCCCAAGCGAGCGCCGTGCTGAGCAGGCCAAGCGTGAGGAAGCCCTTGAATCGCATGCCGTAGCTCATACACCACAAGCTGAGCGTGCGCCCGCCTCGTCGCTCGAACGTGTCCCACATCGAGCCGATCGCCGGGCGGTGGATGACCCCGGCCACGTCCGGGTGGAGGGCGAATCTCGTCGTTCACGCCAGGTCATGCAAACAGGAAGGACCAGAGCGAGTGAGTGAATGCTCTCGGGCATACGCACAGCATCCCTGGTCTGAACGGGGCTTCCGGCGGACATCGGCGAACGACACGAGGCATCGGTGACCGATGCAGCATCCCTCTCGGCTGCTGCTAGGCTTGCGCCGTGTCTGACGCCCCCTCGAACCCCAGCGATGAAGCCTCAACTGAGGACGACCCCGCGATTGAAGACAAGCCGACCGAGGAGGAGCGCGAGCCGAGCGGCGGAATCGGCCTAGGCTGGGTTGCCGTGGGCGCAGTGATCGCGACGATTGGCTTCGTCGCCTATCTCGTCAACGACATCCAGGATCGCCGCGCCCTTCCCAAATCGGCGCCGGCGGCGTCTTCGGCGACGGCCGGCCCTCAACTCTCACCTCGGGTGGTGCCGTCGCTTATGCCCTCGGCCAGCACCACCGCGTCCGAGCGCTGAAACACTGTGGCCGGAGAAGCTGTCGACGAAGCGCACCAAGAAGCCCATCTACCCGGGCGCCTTGCGTCAACGACGCGGACATTCAACCCACGGAGACCACTACTTTGCCGAGCGCGGTCTTGCGCTCCAGCTTGCGGTGGGCGTCGGCGGCCTCCTGAAGTGGGAACACCGAATCGACGATGGGCTCGACCTTACCCTCGTCGACCAGCGCCGTCAGGGCGCGGAGGATCTCGCCATGGCGCGCGGCGCCGTGGCCGTGAATGAGAGGGATGAGCATGTAGACCACGTGCAGCGTCGCCCCTCGAAGGTGCGCCATCGTCAGATCGGTCTCCCCGAGCGACACGGTGGTGGCGACCTGACCGTTGAGCTTCACGGCCGACATCGACGTGGCGATGTTGGGACCGCCGACGGTGTCGAACACCAGGTCGAAGCCGGCGCCATCGGTGTACTCGGCCACGTAGTCCTCGACCTTGGTCTTGGCGAAGTCGATGGCGGTGGCGCCGAGCTTCTCCACCGCGGCGAGTCGGGCTGGACCGCAATCCGTGGCGAAGACCTCCGCGCCGGCGCTCACTGCGAGCTGAATCGCGACGTGGCCGACGCCGCCGGCGCCGCCGTGGATGAGGATCTTCTGTCCTGCGCTCAGGCCCATGCGGTCGAACAGGGCCTCGAAGGCAGTGATCGAAACCAGGGGGAGCGCGGCGGCATCGGTCATCGAAAGCCGCGCGGGCTTGGGCGCGATGAGGCGTACGTCGGCCGCGAGGTACTCGGCCAGGGTGCCTTGGTGATGGGCGACGCCGCCGGCACATCCGTAGACTTCATCGCCCACGGCGTAGCCTTCGACCTCGTTCCCGACGGCTTCGATCGTGCCGGCGAAGTCCATGCCTAGGACGGCGCGGCGCACCAGGCGAGGAGCTACGAAGCCGCGCAGGCGAACAACGCCATGCAGCTCGAAGTCGCGTCTCGACCACGGCTCGTCTCTGCTCGAACGCCCCACGTTTCGTGTCCCCACCAGCGGGTTACTTCAGCGCGACCCGACGCGCCACGCGAGATCCCTGGCTTCCGTCGCGCCGGGGGGTGGATGCCGACGCGCATCGGGTCCATTCTCGTGACCCATGAAGGTCCACGCCAAAGCCGAGGCCACCATCCCGGGAACGCGTGAGGCGGTGTTCGAGCGCCTCACCGCCGACGAGGCCCTCTCGCGCCTCTGTCTGCGCCGGGGGCCCTTCGCGGCCATTCAGCATGCAGAGACCCACGGGATGCTCGAGACGGGGGCGCGGCGCACCGTCACCATGAGCGACGGCATGGTGCTCGAGGAGACGATCGTCGACCTGACCCGCCCCGAGCGACACGTCTACGAATGGCGTGACCCCCCGCTGCCGCTCGGCGCATTGATTCGCGGCGCACGCGGCAGCTGGACCTTTCGCGAAGCCGGCGCAGACACGCGGGTGACCTGGTCCTATGCGCTCGAGCTCCGCAGCGCGTGGCTCCGCCCGCTCGGCGCCCTGCTCGTGCCCGGCTTCCGCGGGTGGATGCAAGCGGCCCTCGATCGCGCCCGCGCCGAAGCCTGAGGCTCCGGCAGTCGGCGTCAGCCATCGACGGCGGCGAGACCCTGGTCCTCTAGCACTTCACGGGCGCGCATGCGCTACACTCGCGGCATGTCCGAAGCTCGCGACGACGACTTTGCCGCGCTCTACGCTCGGTATGCCGCGCTGCCCGAGGGCACGAAAGCGGAGATCGTCGCCGGTGAAATTCGACTGCTCCCACGCCCGCGTCCACGGCATGTGAGGTCCGCCAGCGTCCTCGGGGCGAAGCTGCTCCGCGCCTACGGCTGGGACAGCGACGACGGCCCCGGTGGCTGGGTGATCCTTGACGAGCCCGAGCTCCGTCTCGCCGACGAGATCCGGGCCCCCGATCTCGCAGGGTGGCGGCTCGAACGCTACGACGAGCCGGAGGACAATCCCATCGAGCTCGTACCCGATTGGATCTGCGAGGTCCTGTCGCCTACGACGGCCCGCTCCGACCGCAGCGAGAAGATGCCCCTCTTTGCGCGCTGCGGCGTGAAGCACCTGTGGATCATCGATCCGTCGATGAAGACGCTGGAGGTCTACCGCCGCGAAGGCCCCAACTGGGTGGTCGTGTCCAGCCACGGTGAAGACGACGACGTCGCGCCGGAGCCGTTCGACGCCGTGCCCTTCGACCTCGGTGCGCTCTGGCGTCTGCCCGGCCGCTGAACCAGGAGGGCCTTTGTTCGGCCTATCCGCTCTACGTTGTCCGTGGCGTGCCCCTCGAGGAGCGTCGCCCGCGACGGGACGAAGTCCCCACGGTAGGACCCATCCCCCAACGTGACGGTCGCCGCGCCCTACTGCGCCGCGACCACGCGCTCCTGAACCTCGGCTTCGCCCTTGGGGAGCCGGACCCAGAAGATCGAGCCGCGGTTGGGCGCCGCGTCGCAGCCCACGCTGCCGTTCATGGCGTCGGCGAGGTGCTTGCAGATCGATAAACCCAAGCCCGTGCCGCCCACGTCGCGGGCACGGCCCTTGTCGACCCGGTAGAAGCGCTCGAACACGCGCTTGCGATGGGTGGGCTCGATCCCGGGGCCATCGTCCTGCACCTCGATGCGGACGAAGTCGTCTTCGACGTCGGCGCGGATCCAGACGTTGCCGTCCTTGGGCGCGTACTTGATGGCGTTGTCGAGGAAGTTCGTGAGGATCTGCTCGAGCGCCGTCGGGTCGGCGAGCACGAGCTCGTCACCTTCGACCTCGCTCATCAGCTTCACGCCGCGGTCTTGGGCCTTGGCCTCCAGACTGTCGAGCACCGTCTCGACCGACTCGTCGAGGTCGAGAGGCTCGAGGTTCAGTTTGTACTGGCCGGCTTCGATCTTCGACAGGTCGAGCAGGTCGGCGATGAGCTGGTTGAGGCGGTCGGCGTTGCGATGGATGC
>JAUHZF010000171.1 GCA_030426145.1 Polyangia bacterium | reverse complement strand
GCAATTTGTCAACGGCGTTGCACCCAAATATTTGCAACGCGGCAAAGGGTCTCACGTCTGGGACGTCGACGGCAACGAGTACATCGACCTTCTCATGGCCTGCGGCCCGGTGACGCTCGGCTACAAGGACCCCGACGTCGACGCCGCCGTACGGGCCCAGCTCGAGCAAGGGCTGAACTTCAGCCTGCTCTCGCCCCTCGAGGTGGAGGTGAGCGAGCTGGTTCGCGACATCGTGCCGAACACCGAGAACGTGCGCTTCTCCAAGACCGGTGCCGACGCTACGAGCGCCGCCATTCGTATCGCGCGGGCTCACACGGGTCGCAACAAGGTCCTCTGCTGCGGCTATCACGGCTGGCACGACTGGTACATCACGGTCACCGACCGCAATGCGGGCATCCCGCCCGTCGCTTCCGAGCTCACCTTCACGTTCAGCTACAACGACCTGGCGAGCCTCGAGGCGGCCATCAGCGACGAGTTCGCGGCCGTGATCATGGAGCCGACGATCTTCGACGCGCCGGCTCCCGGTTTCCTCGAAGGCGTACGTGAGCTCTGCGACAAACACGGCACGCTGCTCATCTTCGACGAGATGTGGACCGGCTTCCGGCTCTCACTTGGCGGCGGACAGGAGAAGTACGGCGTACGCGCCGACCTCTGCACCTTCTCCAAAGCGGTGGCCAACGGCATGCCGCTGAGCATCATCACCGGCCGCGCCGACGTGATGAAGGTGCTCGACCGCGAGGTCTTCTTCTACACGACCTTCGGGGGCGAACCGATGAGCCTCGCCGCCTGCAAGGCCACGCTCGAGAAGATGAAAAGGACGAATGCGGTCGAGATCGCCAACCAGAAGGGCAAGCGCCTTCAGGACGGCTTCAATGCCCTGGCCGAGAAGCTCGACATGCCCTGGGCCACCTGCGCCGGCTACCCCTCGCGCGCGATCTGCAAGCTCGCGGTGCCCCATGGTGTCGAAGGTGTGCAACCGCTCGAGATGAAGACCTACCTCCAGCAAGAGCTCTTGCCCCACGGCATCTTGTGGAGCGGCTTCCACAACGTGCCCTACGCCATGACCGACGCGGACATCGAGAAGGTTCTCGCCGGCTACGAAGACGCCCTGCCCAAGCTGCGCGACGCCGTGCACAGCGGCGACGTGAAGAGCCGCCTGAAGGGGAAGATGCTCGAGGGCGTGTTCCGCAAGATCGGCAACGAGCCTCCGGCGCGAAGGTGATGGCATGACCGCCTCCAAGCACACCATCGATCGTTTCCGACTCGACGGGCGCGTATGCGTCGTCACCGGTGCGTTGGGCCTGCTCGGCCGCGAACACTGCCGCGCGCTCGCGGGCGCCGGCGCCCGGGTGGTGGTCGCCGACCTCGACGAGAAGGGCTGTGAGGCCTTCGCCGCCGCACTTTCCGACGAGCTGAAGATGTCCGAAGAGACCGGTCCCGTCGCGCTCGGCTTCGACGTGACCGACCCCGATAGCGTCGACGACGCACTTGAGCGCTGCCTCGACGCGACCATGACGGTGCACGCCCTCGTGAACAACGCCGCCATCAACGACATGGTGGAGAACCCCGAGGCGAACGCCGAGCTGAGCAAGTTCGAGAACTACCCCCTCGAGCTCTGGCGTCGCTCGATGGAGGTCAACGTGACGGGCACGTTCCTGTGCTCACAACGCTTCGGCAAGGTCATGGCCGATCAGGGCCGGGGCAGCATCGTCAACATCGGCTCCACCTACGGCGTCAGCGGCCCCGACCAAAGCCTCTACAAGCGCCCCGACGGCAGCCAGAAGTTCTACAAGACCCCCGCCTACCCCACCACCAAGGGCGCGGTCATTCAATTCACCCGCTACCTGGCCGCCTATTGGGGACAGGCAGGTGTGCGCGTGAACACGCTCACCCCCGGCGGCGTCGAGAACGACCAACCGGATCACTTTCAGTCGATGTACGGCAAGCGAACCCCGCTCGGTCGTATGGCCGACCGAACGGAGATGGCAGGTGCCCTCATTTGGCTGTGCAGTGACGCGAGCAGCTACGTAACCGGCGCCAACATCTGCGTCGACGGAGGCTGGACCGCATGGTGACGCAAGACGACCTCCGGCTGCGCGCAGAGGGACTCGCGCTCGTATTGACCGATTGTGACGGCTGTCTCACCGACACCGGGGTGTTCTATGGCCCCGAGGGTGAGGTGATGAAACGGTTCAGTATTCGGGATGGCATGGGCATGGAGCGCCTTCGCAATGCGGGGCTGCCCACGGCGATCATCACCGGCGAGCGCTCACCGGCGGTGGCGCGACGGGCCGAGAAGCTCAAGATCACCGCCCACCTCGGCATCAAGGACAAGCTCGGCCTCGTCGAGAAGATCTGCAGGGAGAAGGGCATCACGCCGAAGCAGCTCGCCTACTTCGGCGACGACGTGAACGACCTGCCGGTGATGCGCCACATCGCCGCGGCGGGCGGCATCATCGCCGCCCCTGCCGACGGCATGCCGGTGGTTCGCCGTGAGGCGCACTACACGACGGAGATCCGCGGAGGCCAAGGCGCCTTTCGAGACTTCGCCGAATGGATCTTGTCGCTGCGGGGGGCATCGGCCGACGGCCTGATGGATCCGCGTGAACAATAGCCACGGAGATCGGAGAGAACACATGGCCGCAACCATCAAGATCGGCGACGTCGAGATCGGCGACGGGCAGCCCGTCTACGTCATCGGCGAGATTGGCATCAACCACAACGGCTCCCTCGAGAACTGCCGCAAGCTCATCGACGGCGCGGTCGCGGCCGGCTGTCAGGCGGTGAAGTTCCAGAAGCGCACGCCCGAGGCGTGCGTACCGCGCGACCAATGGGACATCGAGCGCGACACCCCGTGGGGTCGCATGAAGTACATCGACTACCGCCACAAGATCGAGCTGGGCGCGGACGAGTACATGCAGATCGACCGCTACTGCAAAGAGAAGGGCATCCATTGGTTCGTGTCCTGCTGGGATGAGCCCTCGGTCGAATTCATCGAGAGGTTCGACCCGCCGGCCTACAAGGCCGCTTCCGCCTCCCTCACCGACCACAGCCTGTTGAAGAAGATGAAGTCGACCGGCAAGCCGCTGATCATCTCCACCGGCATGTCCACGATGGAAGAGATCGAAGCCGCGGTCGAAGCCTTGGGGCAGGACGACCTCTGTGTAGCCCACTCCACCAGCGCCTACCCCTGCAAGGTGGAGCAGCTCAACCTCCGCATGATCCACACCCTCAAGGCCAAGTACCCCAACGTGCCCATCGGCTACTCGGGGCACGAGACGGGTCTCACTCCGACGCTGTCGGCGGTGACCCTCGGCGCGACGTTTGTGGAGCGCCACATCACCCTCGACCGCGCAATGTGGGGCAGCGACCAGGCCGCGAGCGTGGAGATGGGCGGATTGCAGCGGCTCGTGAGCAACATCCGCGACGTAGAGCTCGCGCTCGGCGACGGCATCAAGCGCGTCTACGAGAGCGAAGAGGGGCCGCGCAAGAAGCTCCGTCGTGTGAAGTAAGCGCGCGCTAGCGTCGCCTGCACGCCCTCACTACGGTTCGGCCCATGAAGGTCGGCATCGTGGGGGTGGGCGCCATCGGCGGCTTCATCGGAGTCAAGCTGTCGGCCGTGACCCCGGTGATCATGCTCGACAAGGTGCGGTCCGAAGAACGACCGCTCATCGATGAGGTGACCGACGTGCACGGGCGTAGCTACGCCCGAGGTGAGCTCGACGTCGTCACCGACGTGGCTGCGCTGGCGCGCTGCGAGGTGGTGCTGGTCGCCACCAAGTCGAGCGCTACGAGCAGCGTCGCTGCGCAGCTGGCCCAGGTTCTTCCGCCGGAAGTGCCCGTGGTGTCGATGCAGAACGGTCTCCGCAATGCGGGCCGCCTGCGCACGCATCTCGGCGCGCGCGGGCTCGGGGGTGTCGTCGGCTACAACGTCTTTCGCGACGGCCCCCGGCGCCTGGTGCAGGCGACCGAGGGTGAGCTCTACGCTGGCACGACGGACGGCATTCCAGGTGCGCGGTTGCGCCGCCTCGCGGCCCTCTTCCGGCGGGCCGACGAGCGAATGCACCTGGTGAAGGACATCGATGCCGTGCTCGCGGGCAAGCTCCTGCTCAATCTCAACAACGGGATCTGCGCCGCGACCGGCCTTCCTATCGTGACCTCGATCAAGCACCGGGACTCGCGCTGGTGCTTCGCGCAGGCCATGCATGAAGGGATTCGGGTGATGAAGGCGGCCGGGGTGAAGTCGAAGCGCGCCACCATCCTCCCTTCACCCTGGATCGCGCGGCTCCTCGCCCTTCCCGACTGGCTCGTGCTTCGCGTCGCCCGCTCGCTCGTCGAGCTCTCCTCGGAAGCACGCTCGAGCACACTCCAGGACCTCGACCGAGGCGTGCCTACCGAGATCGACGAGCTCAACGGCGCCATCGTGTGGCTCGCCGAGAAGGCCGGCGTCGAAGCTCCGGTCAACCAGCTCATCACCGAAATCGTGCACGAACACGAAAGGGCGTCCGGGGCGCCGACCTTTCTCAGTCCCGAAGCGCTGCGCTCGCGTGTGGCCGCCCTGGTCTGAGTCGGCACCACACGAAGCGCGCCTCCCACGCGGGGTCCCAGGTGCGTCACTCACCTGGCCTGGTTCGATGGTGATCCATCCCCATCACAGACCCAGATACGGCTCTGCGGGCCGTTGCCTCACATCTCTTTCCTGATGCTTTTCAGCAACCTGGATAGTGGACCCTGGGCAATTCATACCCCACCTGCCGTCCCGCCTCCCCGTGCCGGGTTCACCCATCCGCTACGATTTCACGATGGTAGACAAACTTCGCACAACGTCTTCCGATGTAGGACATAGTGGCACAGCAACTGCAGGGGGTTGCGGCCATGAAGGCTCGGCTCTCGCTCATCACCTCCATGGCGCTCCTCGCCACCTCTGCGCTCACGACCCCCGGGTGCCTGTCCGACGCTTCGGAATCGGATGCCGCCTACGCGACCGAGGACGCCGACATTCGCATCTACTTCGCCGACCAACGCGTCGCGATGGGGAAGATCCTCGACACCGAGAAGCTAGGCGCACGCACGCGCTTCCAGACCGGGTACCTCTACGTCGACGGCCAAGGCTTCGCCGTAGGCGAGGACGAGGTGCCGAAGGACATGAAGCTCATCTTCGAGGGTGAGCTCTTCCCTTACGCGGGCGGTGAGCCGCTTCGTGTGCTCACGGTGGCGCGCCCCGAGTACATCCCTGCTCGCTACGCCGCCACCGACGGCACGCTTCGCGTCGACTTCAAGGACCCGCACGCCATCGACACCCTCGGCGACAGTGGCGGTCTCGGCCACGTGGCGGGCGTGTTCCGAGGACGGGTCATCGCCACCACCCGCTCGACCGACACCCTCACCCGCTACAACGTCGACGAATACCTCGCTCCAGGTCCCATCGGTCCCGTCCCGCCCCGCAACGAGATCCGCGACGCAGAGATCTTCATCACCCCCCACGCGGTCCTCTCCGACTTCACGCCCGTGGCCGCCAACGGCAGCTGCTTCGGTCGCGAGGTGGTGGACCAAACCGTGGAGTGGACGAACATGGACGTCGGCGTCGCCCTCGACGGCTTCCCCAACGACCAGCCGGTGACGGTAGAGATTCGCTACTACACCCCCCGCGAGGTCTACGATGCCCACGACGGCAAGTGGACCTGGTGGGAGTACCTCACGGACTGGACGCATTGGTGGGCCGTGTGGCCAGGCGCCGAAGGTCACAACGTGCACATCGACACCAAGACCGTGACCATGCAGCCCGGCCAGAAGCTCACGATGGAGCACTACTCCACGGGCAGCGCATCCGAGAAGATCCTCTTCGAAGGCAAGTCCCACTACCGCATGTACATGGAGGTCGTCGCCTACGTCGACCCCGACATCGGGCCCTTCTCGGTGCCCTACCGCCACGAGCTCATCGTGGCCGAGGACGGAGCCAGCATCCCCATCGACAGCTTCGAGCTCTGCGGCCCGCCCCCGTCGGAGTCACCCAGCCTCCTCGACGAAGAAGAGCGCGCCCGTGAGGCCGAAGCCCAGGCCTGCCGACGTCACCGCGACCGCCACCTCCCCGACAACGTAAAGGCGCGTCGTCAGGTGGTGGAGTGGCGTGCCGATCAGGACGGCCTCTTCAACGACGTCTTCCAGCCCGTGTCCGACTGCCTGGGGGCCGACGTCGCCTCGGGTCCCGAGGCCAACTACTGCACGACGTTCAGCTCGGAGCAGACCAGCAAGTGGGAAGCGAAGGCATCATTGGCCGCGAACTTCTCGCTCTCGGTCAATGGTGAGGGTCAGGCCGGCGGCAAGCTCGAGGGTTCGTACAATGGCATTGCTTCGGGCCAGATCGAAGCCGAGCTCAAGGGCGCCTTCTCTCTCGACGCCTCCTTCGACTCGGTGTTCAGCACCACCATCTCCGAAGAACAAAAGCGCAGCATGACGGTGCGCTACGACCCGAGTGAGACGAAGGTGCAGTGGTACCGCAAGGCCCAGCCGCGTGTTTCCTACCTCCAGCTCGCCGAGCTCGACGCGTGCGGCGACCACCGGCGCGAAGCCGACGTCTTCCTCTCCGACTTCCGGGCCAGCCGCCTCATCCTCACCTGCGAAGACGTGGGCGTGCACGAAGTCTGCGACCGCGACATCGCCCCTACCCCGGAGGCCACCCTCGCCTGCGCCGACCGCCTCATCCACGAGGACGACGAGCGCGCGGCCCAATGCTCAGTCGACGAGTGAGCCCTGCTGACGACAGGGCGTCGTTCAGGGGCGGCTCGGGCTCCCTGGAAGGGGCGCGGCCGTGGCGCCCCTCGGGGGGTCGATGCCCAGCAGCGCCGCAATGGTCGGCGCGACCTGGGCCTGCGAGACGCGCTCGTTGATGCGACGCGGGCTCACGCCCGGGCCGGCAAAGAGCACCGGCACCTCACGATCGCGGTCGTAGGGCGTGCCGTGGGTGGTGCCCTTGCCGTGGGGCTTGTCCTCATCGACGATCGCGCCTTCTTCGACCAAAACGTAGAGCTCACCACGCTCGCCGTCGACGACACTCTGGCCGATGAGTCGGCGCGTAGGATCGGGATCCTCTCGCCAGGTGCGCACGTCTGCGACGTCGTAGACCGCCGCGATGCCGTCGAGGCGGGTCACGGCATCGAGCATGGCCGTGATGGCCGCCTCGCGTTTGGGGTGCACGATGAGCGCGTCCGAGAAGTAGATGAGCGGCTTGCTGTGGTCCGCCACCCACTCGCCCGGCCCCAGCACTCCGACCGCAGCCTTCTGTGCCGCTCCTGCCACGGCGTCGGGAAAAATCCGCGGTTTGCCACTGCGGTCCGGCACCGGGTGCACACCGTGGTCTGAGGTGATGAGCACAGCGACTTCCGTCTTCTCGCTCAGCTCGGCGTAGAAGGCGCCGAGCCGTTGGTCTGCGCGGTAGAGCTGGTCGAAGAACTCCCAGGAGTTGGGACCGAAGGTGTGCCCTGCGTAGTCGGTACCGGAGATGCTCACGCTGAGCAGGTCGGGCACGTCGTCCTCGCCCAACTTCATCTGCTTGCTCGCCTCGGCGGCGAGGTCGACCAGGTACCCCGACATCTGCGGCGTGATCCGCAGGACGCTGTACGGGTCCTTGCTCGCCTTGGGGTCGTGGGGGAACACGGTCCCGAAACCACCGAGATCGCCTTCACCCGGGCCCTCGTCCGGCCCGATGAGGCGCTCCATGCGGTTGGGGTCGACCGGCGTCCACGGCGTGAGAAGCGCCTCCAATGGATGGGCGGCGAACCAGTCGTTGGCCCAGGCGGGCAGCGGGCCGTAGTAGCTCGACGTGGTGAACCCAGGGAGCTTTCGTTCGTACCACATGACGACGTCGGCCTTCTTGCCCCCCGGGAGCACCGAGGCCCGGTCCTTGAGCGACAGCGCGACCACCTGAGCCTGCTCACCCCGCTGGGCCTGGAGCGCGTCCCCCACGGTGGGAACGCGCAGCATGCTCGGGCTCGCGAACTTGTGCTCGAGCCCGTAGATGGCGTGCTCGCCGTCATCGACGAGGTCGATCTCGCCTCGCTGCGGGTGAATGACCTTGTTCGCGTAGATGCCGTTCTCGGCTGGGGTGGCCCCGGTGAAGATGTGTGCGTGGCCGGGGGCGGTGTTGGTGCTGGCGTAGGGGTAGGCCGAGCGCCTGGCGTAGACACCACGCGCCATGACCTGCCGTACCAGGCCGTCGGGATGCAGGTGGTCGGCGTACTCGGCGAGCACCCACCCCGCGAGCTGGTCGAAGACCACCACCAGCGTCACGCGCGCGACGGGGGCGGCGGCAGACGAGGGCGACTGGCCGTCGAACGACGCGCTGGAGGCGGCCGGCAGCGGCGGCTTGAGGGGAGGCGGAGTCTGGGTCGACGGACAACAGCATGCGACCGCTGAGGTCAGCGCCAGCGAAGAAGCGCGCAGCATCACGGGCGGATTAGCGCAGCCCTCGTACGTGAGGACAAGCGGTGCCACCGAAACGTCACGCGGGCTCCGAGGGCCGCGCCTTGGCGGGGGTCGTCGGGGTGCGCGCGAAGTAGATGGCCGAGACCACGAAGAGCGCGACGCCGAGCCACGCCGAGGCGTGGCTGAAGGCGGTGAAGAAGTCGAGCCAGGAGAGGTTGGGCTTCCCGAAATTCTTGTAGAGCAGCAGCACCACACTGCCGAGGTAACCGAACGCGTCGGTCACGTAGATGAGAAACCCCGCCGTGCCCACGACGCCGAGGGCCGGGATGAGGCGGTCGAAGAGCACCGAGTTGTAGGGCACGTAGCCCACGTAGAGACCGAGACCGACGGCTACCATCCAAGCTGCCGGACCAATGAGCCCGGCTTGCCACGCGAGGGTCGCACCACCGACCAGCAGGGAGCCGAGCAACATGACCGCGTGAATGAACAGGAGCGCCTTCTTGCTGTCGCGGATGGCCATGCACGCCGCCACCGCGAGCAACGACCCGAAGGCCACGGGGAGCTCGGCCGTCGTGAGAATGGCCGGCTGATCGGCGTAGCCGAGGGCGTCCCAGATCTCGCGGGCGAAGTTGTCGCGGAAGTCGCGGTAGGCGGTGAGCAGCACGTAGGCCGCCGTGAGCGACACGAGCCCGGGCCACGCCGAGCGGAAGAAGCGCCAGCGCGCTGCCGCGTCCATGGGACGACGCGCCACCCGCTCCTCTTCGTCTTCTTTCGTGGGTGGCGGCAGCTGACCCAGCATCCCGATGAAGAAGAGAATGGGCAGGAGAAAGACGGCACCGGTGGCCGCGGGCATCCAGATCTCGGGCACGCCGGCCCCCATGAGGAGCTTGCCAACCGTCTTTACGAAACCGCTCGCGACGATGAAGCTGGCGCAGAGACCAGCGCCGAGGCCATCGGAGGTCTTGCGGCCCTCGAGAAAGCCGAAGGTGAGGCCCCACACCATGCCCAGGGGGAGCCCGTTGAAGAAGAGGCAGACCGGTCGCAACGACGCGGGCACGACGGCGAACAAGAAGAGCGCGACCTCGGCGGTGACGATGAGCCCCACCATGCGCATCGCGCGGGCCGCACCAGTCGTTTCGCTCACCACTTTGATCCCGGCGAACTTCGACACCGCGTAGCCCAGCACCTGCGCGATGATGTAGACGATCTTGGTGTCGACCTCGCCCACGCCGGGCAGATGCATCGAGCCGGCGTAGGTGCCAACCGCGAACGGCTTGCGAAACGCGTACATGCAGAAGTACGTCGCGAATGCAGCCACGATCGCGTAGCTCATGAACACCGCCGTGGGCTGGCGTGACAGCCAGCGCGTCACCGCACTCTGGGAGGTGGCTTCGGCGTCCGCCATGAGGCTCCGTACCACGATCCCGGGTTGCGTGGTCTGGGGGGCCGACTATGGTCCCGCCGTCATGAAGTGGACACGCGCCATCGGGCTCACCCTGACCATGTCCCTCGCGGCTTGCGGTGGAGGGTCTTCGCCGCCTCCGGAGCCGGTCAAGCCTCCGACCCAACCGCCCGCACCCGTCACGCCTGCGGTGCCCGTCGCTTCGAGCACGGCGCCCACGCCGGCCCCCGCGGGATCCCCAGGTCCCGCGCCGGCGCAGGCAGAGCCCAAGCGGCGCAACGTCATCGTGCTCACCGTCGATGCCATGCGCGCCGACATGCCTTGGAACGGCTACCCGCGCGACATCGCCCCCAACCTCACCGCGCTCGCGAAGAAGTCGGTCAACTACACCCGGGCCTACTCCCTGTCGTCGTACACGGCGATGAGCATGGGTGGCTTCCTCGGCGGGCGTTACCCAGGGGAGCTGAAGCGCAACGGCTCCTTCTTCAGCCGCTATCCCGCCTCGGAGACCTTCTTCCCCGAGACCCTGCAGAAGAATGGGGTCACCACCATCGGCGCCCACGCCCACTTCTACTTCCAGGAGAAGAAGACCGGCTTCGACCAGGGTTTCGACATCTGGGAGATCGTCGATGGCATCGTCAAAGACGCCAAGACCGACAACAGCATCACGTCTCCGCAGCACGTGAAGCTGGCCATGGATACGCTCACGAAGGGCGCGGCCAAGGGCGAGCCCTTCTTCGCCTGGTACCACTTCATGGACCCGCACGACAAATACAAGAAGCACGAGGGCTTCGAGTCGTTCGGGCCGAAGATGCGCGACCGCTACGACGGCGAGGTCTTCTTCACCGACCACCACCTCGGCAAGCTGCTGCAATGGATCGAGAAGCAGCCCTGGGCCGACCATACGGCCATCGTGGTGAGCGCCGACCATGGCGAAGCCTTTGGTGAAAAGGGCATGTCACGCCACGGCTTCGAGTTGTGGGACCACCTCGTTCACGTCCCGCTCTTCGTCTACTACCCGGGCATCGAGCCCAAGGTCATCGACGAGCTGCGGAGTCACATCGACCTCACGCCCACCATCTTCGATCTCCTCGGCGTCGATGCACCCGACTACTTCGTCGGCAAGTCGCTGTTGCCCGAGATCCAAGGCAAGGTGGCGCCGGCCGAGGGGGAGGTCATCGTCGACCTACCCCGCACCAACTACAATTGGCGGCGTCGGGCTCTCATCAAGGGTCGCTACAAGCTCATCGCCTTTGGTGACGACTTTCGTTACGAGCTCTACGACATCATCGAGGACCCCTACGAGCAGGTCGACCTCCGCATCAAGAAGAAGGACGTGATGAAGGAGATGAAGGCCCGGTACCTGGAGTTGGTGAAAGACATCCAGGACGTGTGCCCGAGCCGCACCGACAACCTGAAGGGCAAGCGACCCGGCGCCAAGTGCTGAGCCGGTCCCGGCCCCCCGCCTTCATCGCTGGCCGGGGGGCGCTTCGCCTTCTTCAGCTCCCAGGGCGTTTTGCGCCGGTGGGCAGGTCGCGCCAGCGCTCGAGCAGCGCCGCGTCGACAGGGTCTTCGCCGCGCATGAAGCGGTCGACGTGAGGAAGGGCGTCCTGGCCCCAGAAGACCTCACCGTCGACCTCGAAGCTCGGGACGCCGAACACCCCGCGTGCCAGCGCCTCGTCGGTTTGCGCTCGTAGCCGTGCCTTCGTCTCGGCGGCTCCGGCGCGTGCGATGAGCTCGGTGCCGGGCAGACCGATGGTGTCGATGGCCTCGGCGAGGGCGTCAGCGTCGGCGACCCCGAGCCCCTCGGCCCACGTCCGACGGAAGAGGAGGTCGACGAGGGCCCGGCGCTCGGTGCGCGGCAAGTCGAGCGAGGCGAGTCGGAGCGCGAGGAGCGGGTTGAAGGGATGCGCCGGGGGCGGCACCAGGGGCACCCCCTGGTCGAAGGCGTATCGGGTGACCTGCTTGAACGTGTAGACCCGCTTGGGTGGGATCTCCGCCGGTCCTTTGTGGCCGAAGGCGTCGAGCAGCGCGGCGAAGAGCACGGGCACCCAAGTCACCTCCCGACCGTGGGCCTCAGCCACGGCGTGGATGCGCTCGTTGGCGAGGTAGGCGTAGGGCGAAATCACGTCGAAATAGAAGCGCACGACCACGATGTAGCCGCCCCCTTCGGCGTCGCAAAGCCGAAGGGCTAAGATGCCGCTCGATGAGCGACCTCGTCGCCACCCTGAGAAGGTTCTCGGGACGCCTCGGCGCGCCCCCCGTGTCGCGACGGCTCGACACCGACGACCCGGCCGAGCACTTCGGTGTGATCGTACGACAGATCACCCCCGTGCTCGGCACGCTCGGGCTCGTACTCACCCTCATCATGTGGCCGCTCGACGTCCGGGTCTCGGGCGACGCAGCTGCCCTCGCGGCCATCACGCGGTTTCGCTACGCGTCGGTCGCCGCCGCGCTGTGCCTCATCTTGGGGCCGCGGGTACCGGGACTGAAGAACACACCGCTCGCCTTCGTGACGGGCGTGCTGGTGCTCTTCAGCACCGCGAGCGGCGCCGCCCTCGGTCACGGACACGACCTCGGCCACCCCGTCTTCTGGGCCTGGCCCCTCTTCTGTTATCTGCTCATGCCCATCCCCATGGAGCCAGGCCGCCGCCTGCTCGCGCACGGGGGGGCCCTCGTCGGCTTTGCCGCCGCCTACATGGCGCAGCAGCCCATCCGGGTCGTCGACCACCCGCGCTTCGTGGTGGCCCTGAGCGTCATCGGCTCGACGGTCGTCATGAGCACCTGGCTCGGCAACCTCGTCACCCGCCTCATGGTGCGCAGCTTCGAACAATCACGGCAGCTCGAGCGTGAGCGCCAGCGTTCGGAGCATCTTCTCCAGTCGGTGCTGCCGCCCACGATCGCCGAGCGACTCAAGGACCACCCTGGCGCCATCGCCGACCGCGTCGACGAAGCCACCGTGCTCTTCGCCGACATCTGCGGGTTCACGCCCATGGCCACCGACGCACGGCCGGACGAGGTGGTGCGGCTCCTCAACGACATCTTCAGCGTCTTCGACGAGCTCACAGCCACCATGGGCCTCGAGAAGATCAAAACCATCGGCGACGCCTATATGGTCGCCGCCAATCTCCCGAAGCCGCGCGCCGACCACACCGAGGCCATCGCCGAGCTCGCGCTCATGATGATGAAGCGCTCCGAGCAGCTGGTGGGGCTCGACGGTGAGCCGCTGCGCCTGCGCATCGGCATCCATCGCGGCCCGGTGGTGGCGGGGGTCATCGGGTCGCGGAAGTTCTCCTACGACGTGTGGGGCGACACGGTGAACGTCGCAAGTCGAATGGAGAGCCACGGCGAGCCAGGTCGCATTCAGGTGAGCGACGCCGTGCACGACGTGCTCACGGAGGCCTACGAGCTGTCCCCACGGGGCGATATCCCGGTCAAGGGCAAGACGACGATGATCACCTGGTACTTGGAGGGACGCCGTGCCGACGCCGGTCCCTTCGTCCCCTCCGTGAAGCCCGAAGACATGCGCTGACACGCCACTCGATGCGGCCCCGCGGTAGACTCACGGGCATGTGCCGCAACATCAAGCCCTTGTTCAACTTCGAGCCTCCGGCCACAGAAGACGAAGTCCGCGCCGCGGCGATTCAGTTCGTGCGCAAGGTGAGCGGCTCGACCCGGCCCTCGCAGGCCAACACCGAGGCCTTCGAGTCTGCGGTGCAGGAGATCAGCGCCGCCACCATGCGTCTGCTCGATGCGATGGTCACCCAAGCGCCGCCGAAGAATCGCGAGGAAGAAGCGGCCAAGGCCCGCGCCAAGTGGCAACGCCGGGCACAGCGTTGACGACGGAGACCGCCGCCCCCGACTTTCGAACCTCCTCCGGCGAGGTGCTGCGCGCTCTCGTCGACCGCTTCGTCGTGCGATTCCTCGTCCGCACGCTGCTGTTCAGCGCCGCGGTCGTCGTGGTCGGCTTCAGTGCCCTCGTGAGCCTCGTGGAGGCAAGCTCGTGGGTCATCACGACGGTGACCCTCCTCGCGTCGCTCGGTACCTGCCTCGCCCTGGCCAAGCAGGGACACGTGCGGCGCGGGGCCCAGCTCTACCCGCTCGTCGGGATCGTCGGCCTCGTGGTGTGTGCGACGATGCCGACACCACCGCTGTCCCTCACGTGGATGGGCGTCGCGCTGGTCGGCGTGCTCGCCGCCACGGCGTTTCTCCTGCCTGCGCGACAAGTCATGCTCGCGCTCGTCGGCGGCGTAGGGGGGCTGGCGCTGGCCGCCGCCATCCTCATCAACGCAGGGTCCACCGCCGAGGAGGTGGCACCACCGACCCTCGCTGCGTCGACCCTCGCCGTGCTCGTGGTGGTGGCGATCCGCTACTTCGTGCGTCACCACATCGCCGCTCTCGGCATGCTTCAGACGCGCATGGACGAGGTGGAGGACGTGATGGCCACCGCCTCGCGCATCGCCGATGGCAACCTCGACGTGGCCATTCAGGGCGACTCGCTGACGTCGGTCACCGTGGCCCGAATGCTGGAGAGCCTGCGCCGCGTGGTGGAGGCCCTGGACGAACAAATCGAGTCTTTGGGGCGCGCCACCACCGAGATCGGGGGCCTCGCTCGCCGGCAGGAGAGCGAAGCCGCGTCACAAGCGGCAGCGGTAGAAGAGGTTCGCCACACCCTCGGGGCGCTCTCAGGCTCGTCTCAGAGTGTGTCCGAGGCGACCGAGCTCGTCTTCGCCGCCGTCGATGAGACGCGCATCAACAACGAGCTCATCGAGCGACGTCTCATTGCCCTCCAGCAGCAAGCCAGCCGGATCGGCGAGCTAGCCGAGCTCATCAGAGGGGTCGCCTCGCGCTCGGAGCTATTGGCCCTCAATGCGGCGCTCGAAGGCGTTCGCGCTGGCGAGGCCGGGCGGGGCTTCGGGCTGGTCGCGGCCGAGATGCAGCGCCACGCCGAGAATGTGAGCCGGCGTGTCGCCGATGTCCGTCAGCTCGTCGAGGATATCGACCGAGCGACGCAGGCGGCGGTAGAGGCCTCACATCGAGGCACCGAGCTCGCGGTGGGCGCGACCGAGGCTGCGACCCGCATCCGTACTCTCTCCCGTACCCAGCGCGTGAGCGCGTCCGAGGCTTCCGAGTCCATGGACGACATCGGCCGGGCGGCCCAGCAGGTCAACGAGAGCAGTCGCGACACCCTCGAAGCCATCGAGCGCCTCGAAGCTCTCGCCGCCTCTCTTCGTGAGGTCCTTCGGACCTACCAAAGCCCGGACGATTCAAAGCAAGACTGAACACCGCCGGCTCGCGCCCTCTCCGTCCTCGAAGTGACGGCGTCAATCGAACCCGGATCATTCGATGCCGGCTTCGTGGAGAGCCAAGAGGTAGTCGCCGATCATGCGCCCCTGGGCGGGCAGAGCACCTGCGATGGCGGCCAAGACCTCGCGCGCTCGCACCTGGTGCTGGGCATCGCCGGTCGCTCGGTGCAGAGCGGCGAGAAACCGCGCCGCACGCGCATTGGCGTCGAATGGACGCCGACGCCTGGCGAAGACGCCAAAGGCATCGGGGTCTGGCGTATGCGCCCAGAAGGCCCCGGTCGCCTCGTCCCGGAGCGACGTCTCGAGGAAACCGGCGATCTTCGTCGCCGCGTCGCGATAGCGGACCTGACGCGTCTCTTCATAAAGCCGAACGAGACCGTGGCCGAGAGCCGCTGCGTCGGCGAGGTACTTCACGTCACCACGCTCAGCGTCGTGCGCGACCCCGCCTTCGGCCCCGACGTGGCTGGAGAGCATGAGGTCTGCCGCCTTCACGGCACGTTCACGAACCGAAACATCGCCGGTGGCGGCCAGCAGGTCGGCGAAGGCAGCCATGGCGAGACCGTTCTCCTCCGCATAGACGCTGTCGTCCACCCGCGGCACCCCGAGCGCCAGGCGCTCTTCCTCAGAGAGCGCGTAATAGCGATGGCCATCGACGAAGGTCGCGTCGTGCTCGAACCCACCCAGGTCGGCGTCTTGCGTCACGAGGAAGGCTCCCTCGTCGTTGGACAAGAACCGATTCACATAGGCGACGATGACCTCGGCGTGGCGTCGATAGTGCTCTTTCCCCGTCGAGGCGTAGCCGCGCGCAAAGGCACTGATGTTCTCCGCCTGATAGGTCATCAGCTTCTCGAAGTGAGGATGGTTCCAGTCGCCGTCGGTGGAGTACTGGTAGATGCCTCCCCACACGGGGTCGATGAGACGGGCATGGCCGTCGAGTGAACGCTCGGCGCGAGCCCGCCCTTCGTCCCCTCGCTCGAGCTCGAAGGCCGCCGCGGCCCCCAGCGGTACCTTCTGCTTGCGTCCCCAACCTCCACGCTCGGCGTCGTAGAGCCGGTCGAGCTGCGCCTTCGCGCGTTGGTAGACGTCGGGCAAAGCTGAGACCTCGACCCCGGCGAGACTGTCCTCGGCCGCGACCTCGGGCGGCGACCTGAGGAGCTCGCGCAAGTGTCCGCGCATGCGTTCCGCCGGGACGTATCCTCGCAGCTTGGCCAACTCCTCCGCTTCGGGCGACAGCACGATGGTCGCGGGCCAGCCCCAATCCGCGTAGCGCTCCTCGATGTCGGGGCGCGCGTCGATGTCGACCCGAATCGCGACGAACCGCTCCGCCACGAGAGCGCCGACCTCCGGGTCACGGTAGGTGGTCTCCTCCATCACGTGACACCAGTGACACCAGGTCGCGGCGCCGTGGATGAGGATGAGCTTGTTCTCGCGGCGAGCACGCGCGAACGCCTCATCGCCCCACGACGACCACGTGAACCCCTGCTCCCGCTTCAACGCCCGCGCAGCCTCGATATCGACCCCCGGGTCGGCCACCTCGGGCTCCGGCACGACCGCGGGCGGGCGCGCCGGTTTCGGGGCCTCCGCAGGCCGACAGCCCAGCCCTGAGACCATCAGCACCGCCGTTGCGAGCGCGCGAACATCCACCATCATCCTCTTGAACGTAGTCGCGCCTCGATCGGATCACCCCAGCCGCAGGCATGCTACGCCTCCTTCCGTTGGACAACGTAACCCACGCCCTTGCCGGGATGGTCGCCGCCGAAGTGTTGCTGCAGCGCCGAGGTGGGCGCGACCGAGCACCGCACGGATGGTCGGTCGCCGCCTATCTCGCTTCGGCCGCGGCCAACAATGCCCCCGACCTCGACCTGTTCTACCTGGGGATCACCGAAGGGAAGCTGGGCTACCTCGTCCACCACCGTGGCCACACCCACACGCTCGTCTTCGCGCTTCCTCTGGCGCTGCTCGTGCTGCTGCCGGTATGGCTCTACGCGCGGCGCCGCGACGACTGGAAGCCAACCGACCTTCGCGCGATATTCGGTCTGGTCAGCCTCGGACCGGTGCTGCACCTGGCCATGGATGCGTCCAACAACTACGGCGTGCATCCATTCTGGCCCTTCGACAACCGCTGGTTCTACGGTGACACGATCTTCATCGTGGAGCCCTTGCTCTGGGCCAGCGTTTGCCCGGCGCTGTTCTTCGCGGTGCGCTCCAAAGCGGCCAAAGGGTTCTTCGCTTTCGTGGTCGGCGGCGGCCTATTGCTCAGCGCCGTCTCGGGTCGGGTCCCCATTCCTCTCGTGGGCGCGCTGGCCGTGTGGACCGCCGCCGTCAGCTTCATCGCGGCCCGCCTGCCCGAAGCGCGTCGCGGGCTCGCAGCCATCGGCGCCGCTGCCGCCACCTACCTCCTGTTCGGGTTTGCGAGCATGCAGGCCAAGAAGACGGTGCGCGATGCCTACCAGCGCCTCGATCCGCCCGAGACCTTGCGCGACGTGGTCGCGACTCCCGCGCCAGCCAACCCCTTCTGCTGGATGGTGATCGGCATCTCCGACGATGGCCGTGATGCCGTCCTGCGGCGGGGCGAGGTCAGCGTGCTCGGCATGTCCCGGTTCTGCGCCAGCAAAGGCTTCTTCGCCAAGCCTACGGCCCCCCTCGGTCCCGCCACCGGCGGCACCGCACACTTCGCCGTCGCAGGCACGTTCCGCGCCCCGCTTCCAGAGCTGCGCGAGCTCGCCGAGGGCTGTCATGCCGCGGCCTTCATGCAGTGGGGTCGCGCCCCCTTCTGGCGTCGGGACGACACCGGAACCGTCATCGGCGACCTGCGCTACGACTTCGACGAGGGCATTGGCTGGGCAGAGGTCGCCCTCCCGCCAGAAGGCACCGCCTGCCCGGAGAACCTTCCCCACTGGACGCCCCCCCGCGCCGATTGGCTCGGTCGCTGAAGCGCAGCTTTCCTCGTTGACGCGAATCGCTGTTCCACTGGGCTCTCCTCGTCGGCGGCTCAAATGGCTTCAGAGAAGAGGCGACCGAACTCGAGGGGCATGGGGCGGTGCTTGGGATTCTTCGCCGTGGCGGCGCGCAAGAGCTTGGCCACCGCGGCCGGGAACGGCTTGAGGCGCTCCTGGTCCTCGAAGGGGTCTTGCCGCATGTGAGCGATGATGCGGTCGCGGTGGTTGTCGATCTCGTCGAAGAAGGCGCGGCCCGTCGTCACGTTGTAGATGGTCGCGGCGAGCGCATAGACGTCGGCACGCACGTCGAGCTCGACCGGGTCGAGCACCTGCTCCGGTGCGATGTAGCCCGCGGTACCGGCCACGAAGCGCCCTCCGGCATCGGCCGCGACCTTCGAAGCCCGCACCATGCCGAAATCGATGACCACCGTGGAGAGCGGGGTGGCCACCGCGGGGTCGCGATGTTTCTGCGGGTCGAACTTGACCCCACCCGCGAGCGGAAGCCGCAGCCAAAGGTTGGCGGGCTTGATGTCTCGGTGAACGAGCCCCGCCCCGTGCAGGGCAGCGAGACCGGCGCACGATTCCTGCACCACGCGGCTGAGCTCGAAGAGCGTCATCCGACGGGCGGTCGCATACATCTTGAGGTCGGCGCCGATGAGGTACTCGAGGACCAGGAAGGGCACTTCGTGGGCCACGCCGCGGTCGATGATGTTGGCCACATTGGGGTGGTAGAGCCCGGCGAGTGCGGCCGCCTCCTCGACGAAGGACTTGAGGATACCCTCACGCTCCACCTCGGTCGCACTCTGGAGCACGTCGGCCTTGGGGATCTTGAGGACGAACATCCGGTCGGCGCCTGGCTTCCGCACCAACCACACCGAGCCGATGCCGCCCGCACCGAGGGGCTTGATGAGCTCGTAGCCATTGATGACCTTTGGCCCCTCCGGCTTCTTGCGCTTGGGGGGCGGAGGCGTACGCCGAATGGCGCCGCGAATGGCGTCTTCGAGCAGGGCCGACGTCACGGGTCCGAGCGAGGCGAGCCACACGTCGATGAGCGCCATCTCACGCGCCGAGATGGCGCGAGCCACCAGCGACGCCACGCGGGGGGCGTTTTGGGTCGACGCCTTGCTGAGCGAGTCTTCGGCCTCGATCACCTCTTCGGCGGGGCGCAGGGCCTTGACGGGGTCGGCGAGCGCCTGCTGCAACCGATCGCCCGCGAGCACGAGCTGAACACACATCACCTCGAGATTGGGACGCAGGCCCGCGGCACCGGAGAACTTGCCGAGGGCGTCCGAAAGCCCCTGCAGGGCCACCGCGAGCTCGGTCTCCCCGGCGTGCAACGAGGCGAGTGCCTCGGCCGCCTCGGGTCCCCACTGACCCTCTGGCGCGCCAGACGACACGGCCTTGCGCAGCGCCTCGGCGTGCTCGCAGCAGTGGGTCAACGCGCCGGCGGCCATCATCGGAAGCGCATTGCCGAGCGACTGAAGCATGGCGGGCCGGTCGATGACCAAAGCCCACCACGCCGCGAAGGGCCCGAGCCATTGCACGTCGTCGATGAGGCCGAGAGTGGTCCCACGCGTGGTGTCGACCAGGCGCCAGAACACCGCGCTGAGCGCACGCTCGAGCGGCTCGGGCATCGCCCGTGAACCATCGGCGAGCCCCTCGAGCTTGCGCAGCCAGAGACACGTATCGTGCGCCGTGGGCCCGCGATCGCGATCCTCGGCGGCATCGGAACAAGCATCGAGCGCATAACCTCCGAGCCGCAGCGCCAAGACCTCGAGGGGCAGATCTTCGTCGAGGTTGCGGCCTTCGGTTTGACGGCGCTCCTTCACGATGTCGAGGAGCTCGGAGGGCGCGCTGGACAGGAGTTTCCACGTCTCGCTCAGGTCGGGTTCGTCGAGGGCGTCTCGGGCGGGACTCGTGGCCAGAAGCGGCCGCCAGAGTCTCAAGGCAAAGGCCCGCCCACAGCCCTCGAGCGCGTTGACGGCCGCGGCGCGGTGGCGCGGGCGCCGGGTCGTGAGCACGATCCTGCGCGCATCCTGAAAGGTACTTCCGAGCATCGTCGCGAAGCGCGCCGCACGGGCGTCGGCTTCTTCGTCGTCGTACTGAGCCGCCACGCGCATGAGGTTGTCGAGCCCGAGCTCCAGGTCGAGCGGGTCGCGCTCCGCGCCGTCGACCACGTCGGTGCATGCCAGGACCTCGATGTGCCGGCGCAGGTCGCCGAAGTCGCCGGTCGAAGGGCGCCGCGCCACGTCCCGAAGCGCTTGAAGGAATTGCTCGACCTCCGGGTCGTAGGGTCCACGACGCCAGAGCGTGGCGAGCCCCTTGGCCAAGGCTCGGGCGGTGATCGCGCCACCCTCCCCGTCGAGGATGCGCTTGGCGACCTCGTCCCAGATGTCGCGGCGCTCGACGTAGAGGTAGGGCGTCGCGGCCGCTACGGCGG
>JAUHZF010000557.1 GCA_030426145.1 Polyangia bacterium | reverse complement strand
ATGGCTTCGGCTGGGCCGTGACGCGCACCCAGGCGCTCGCGGACCTCGACGCCTTCTTCGCCCAGCGCGCGGAGAGCTTCGGTCCCTACCAGGACGCCATGCTCAGCGGCGAACCTTTCATGTGGCACGCGCTCATCTCCACCTCGCTCAACCTCGGGCTCCTTCACCCGGCTGAGGTCTGCGAGAGAATCGTGGCCGCCTACGAAGTCGGCGAGATGCCGCTCGCCTCCGCCGAGGGCCTGCTGCGGCAGATCCTCGGCTGGCGCGAATACATCCGCGGTGTCTACTGGCACCGCATGCCCGAGCTTCGAAGCGCCAACGCACTCGGCGGCAAACGCCGGCTACCGCAGCTCTACTGGGACCCGTCGGCGACCGACATGCGCTGTCTTCAACAGTCGGTCGGGGCCGTGCGCGAGCACGGCTACGCGCATCACATCCAACGCCTCATGGTGCTGGGCAACTTCGCCCTCCTCTGCGGCGTAGAGCCCCTGGAGCTCTCTCACTGGTTCTGGGCCGGCTTCGTCGACGCCTTCGAATGGGTTCAGCTGCCCAACGTGCACGGCATGGCCATGTTCGCCAATACCGACTTCACCACCAAGCCCTACGCGGCGAGCGGCAGCTACATCCACAAGATGAGCAACTACTGCCGCGACTGCGCTTACCAGGTGAAGAAGAAGCACGGCGACGGTGCGTGCCCCTTCAACCACCTCTTCTGGCACTTCATGGTCGAGCACCGGGAACGTCTGTCGCAGAACCCTCGGCTCGGCATGCTCTACCGAACGTGGGACAAGATGAAGGAGGGCGACCGCCGCTCCATTCTCGACAGCAGCGCCCAGTTTCTCGGCAGCCTTCGCGACGCCGAGCACGACTGGTCCTTTCACGACGACCAAGGGTGAGCCACACTGGGGATCGGCCATGCCTCTCCCTACCGGCGTTACCTACCTCCAGCCCAACCTCCCCGTTCACGTCTTCGAGGCCGACGAGCCCGGCGCCACCGCCATCATCGAAGCCGGGATCCACGGCGACGAGATCGCCGGCGTCCACGCGCTCGAAGAGCTGCTCGAAGAGGAGCTGCGCCCACGACGCGGTCGCCTCATCGTCATCCCGCGCATGAATCCCGCGGCGTACAGAGCGCGTCAGCGCGCACGCCCCGGCGGGCTCGACCTCAACCGGTGCTTCCCTGGCGACGCCGATGCCGAAGAGCCCGAGCGACGTCTCGCACGCAAGTACATGGATCTGATGCTCGACGAGCGTCCCGCGCTGCTGGCCACGCTGCACGAGAGCACGAAGCGGCACCACCCCGACGTGCCCGCCTCGTTCGGCCAGACGGTGGTCTACGGCATCGAGGAAAAGCCCCCGGTCGTCGACCTGGTGGTGGCCAAGATGAACGAGTCGTTGGAGCACCCGTACGAGCGTTGGGCTCCTCATTGTTTCCCGGTGCCCACGTCGTCCACCGAGGTCATCGTCGACGCCATCGGGTGCGTCGGCCTCTGCATCGAGACGTGGATGGGCTTCGAAGAGCGGCGCCGCATCGACATGCAGCGCGAGGTGGTGCGGCACCTGCTCGAGCACTTCGAAATCCTCTGAGCACCTGACGCCTCGACCGGTCCCCGCCAAGGCAGGGGACATGCCGGAAGGACCCGAGATCCACCGCGCGGCAGACAGGGTGCGCCGCGCCATCGCGGGCCAGGTGGCCGAGGAGGTCTTCTTCGGGCAGTCGCACCTCGAGGAGGAAGGGCCGCGCCTCAGTGGGAGCGAGGTCATCGGGGTCGAAGCCCGCGGCAAGGCGCTCCTCACCACCTTCTCCACCGGAGACACCGTCTACTGCCACAGTCTGCTCTACGGCCGTTGGCACGTGCGCCGGCGCGGCAGCTGGCCCCGGACGCGGCGCCGGCTCCGTTTCGCGGTCCACACCGCGAAACACTCGGCCCTGCTCTACTCCGCATCCGAGATCGACGTGCTGCCGAGCCACGCCCTTCATGCGCACCCCTTCGTGGGACGGATGGGTCCCGACCCGCTCGACCCGACCTGCACCGACGACGACATCCTCCGCGCGATCGAGCGCCACCCCCGCAAACGCCTCGGGGCCCTGCTTCTCGACCAGCGGAGCGTGGCTGGCCTCGGCAACTACCTGCGTTCGGAGATCCTCTTCGCTGCGCAGATCCATCCCGAATCGCGTCCACTGGACTGCGACGAGACCACGCTGCGGAGTCTTGCCCACTGCATCGTGGAGATCACCCGTCAGGCCTACGCCACGGGTGGAATCACCCTCGACCCCGACCTCGTCGCTTCACGTAAGGCGTCTGGCCTGCCGCGACGCCGCTATCGCCACGCCGTCTTCGCCGCCGCAGGGCAGCCGTGTCCCCGCTGCGGAGACGTCATCGCGCGGGTCGAATCAGCCGGCCGGCGCTTCTACCTGTGCGCGCACTGCCAACCACGCCCAGGCTCGGCTAAGCTCACGACAACGCCCATGTCCGACGACGACATCGCAAAGCTCGTGGAAGAGATCACAGCCGACGGCAAGCTCACGCGGAGTGAGCTCAAACGGCTCGACACGCTGATGTTGGCCGACGGCAAGCTCACGGTCGAAGAGCGCGAGCACATCGACCGCCTCCTCACCCTCATCGGCACCGGCGAGCTCGTGGTCGTCGACTGACGCAGATTCCCTCGAGGTTCCGGGTTCGAGGTTCGAGGTTCGAGGTTCGAGGTTCGAGGTTCGAGGTTCGAGGTTCGAGGTTCGAGGTTCGAGGTTCGAGGTTCGAGGTTCGAGGTTCGAGGTTCGAGGTTCGAGGTCCTCGAGCGCGAGACCGAGACCGAGACCGAGCGCGAGAGCGAGCGCGAGAGCGAGAGCGAGACCGAGACCGAGAAACTCAGTACCGTACGGCACGCAGCCATAGGTTGCGGGGTGTCAGCGCGCGAGGACACAGCTCGCCGAGGGCGACCTCGTAGCCCGCTTCGGCGAGCCACAGCGCACGGTCGAGCACGAGGTAGAGCTCCAGCGCGCGGCGAAAAGGTACCCGCGCCACCGATAGGCGCGTGGCCTCGAGCCAGGCTCGCCAGCCTCGGGCCTCGGCCGTCGCGGGGTCGAAAGCGGGCATCACGAGTCCCTCACGCTCCGCGACCCGCGCCACGAAGCCTTCGAAGCTGCCGAGGACCCACGCCAGGGGGATCGACTGGAGCGAGGTGTAGCTCGCCGCTCCGGTCACCTCGCGCCGCAACAGGTCGAAGCCCAGTCGGAAGGCCTGCTCCCGGCGTCTTCGCGCCCGCCGGCGCGGAGATGCCACGACTTCCTCGGCGGTCGCGAACCGCGCGGCGCGCGGGCTGAGCGTCACCGGGTGGGCCCGCGCCACCTGTGACCGTAGCGGCACCACGTCGTGCCCGGGGAAGTGGTGGTAACAACACGGCACCAAGCCGAAGGAGCGAACGCCGGCGCGCCCCCCACGTTCACACGCGGTGTCGGTGAGCGCACCGCAGGCGTGGAGCGCGACCACCGCGGCCCCCGCAGGAAGATCCACGGGCTGGCGCAACACATCCGCCACCACCGCGTCGACAGCGGTTCCTTCCGCCCGGGCTCGCGCGGTCGCCGCGACCGCGAGATGCCGATGTTGCTCCACGTAGAGAAGAGGTCGTCGCTGCGCCGCCGTCGCCAGGCCCCGGCCGAGGTGCCCCTTGCCGGAACACCAATCCACCCATGCCCAGCCCGGCAGGCGCGCCGCAACCCGCATGGTCGCCTCGACCTGACGTCGCTTCCGGCCCGCGACCCGAAACGTCTTCCAAGCCGAAATCGGTATGCCTTCCCCGACCGAAGGCATGTGCACCAGCTTCGCCGCGTCGCGCCACAAGCTCGACAGCGCCCCTTCCGCGAGCTGCTCGGGCTCGGCGTGAAGGGTTTCGACCTCTTTTTCAGTGCGCTGGAGCAGCCAGTCGACCACCTGGGGGTGTCGCTCCGCCCACGGTACGTCGGGGTCGAGATAGGGACGGTGTCGCCACAGCGTCTGGTGGGTTTCCAAGAACGCAGCCAGGCCCGCGAGCCGCTCTGCGATGGCGTCCGTGCCGCTCAACACGCCGCCATCAGAGCACGCCGGGCTCGCCTGTCCACCCCTCGCTTGGCGAAGTGCCCATCGCGGGCTACGTAAGGCGCATGAGCGACAAGGAGGCGGACCCGCGCGTCAAAGGCGCCCGGCGCGTAGCATTCGCCATCATCGGCGTGATGCTCC
>JAUHZF010000002.1 GCA_030426145.1 Polyangia bacterium | reverse complement strand
GTTCGGAGCTCGGGTGGACCGAGGGAGAGCTGACCGAGGGTGGCGGCCCGCCGGTGCTCGGGTGGCGGCCGCCACCCGCCACCAGGTCCAGTTCAGCCTGAAGTAGTGGAAATAATGTGCGACGGGTGAGTCAATGCTGTTGGCGCGGGTTTCGCATTTGGTTGGAGCATGACGCAGCCTCGAAACGTGCGCCCAAACGTCACCTGGTTCGTCACCCGTCGCGCGACACGCCGTCACTTCCTGTTCTCGCGAGACGAAGAGGGGAGGGTGGAGCAGATCTACTGGTACACCACGGCCGTGATCGCGCAGCGCCTCGGCGTCCAGTTGCACATGATGCAGCTGTTGTCGTCGCACCTGCACGAGGTACTAACGGACGTCCTCGGCGTGCTTCCCCGGTTCTTCGAGCTGCGCAACCGGATCCTCGCGAACGCCCTCAAGGTGTTGCTCGGTTGGCCGGAGGAGGTTTTCTCCAAGACGCCGGCAAACTGGGTGGAGCTCAGTACCCCTGAAGCCGTCATCAAGGAGATGGCCTACACGGCAGCCAATTGCGTAGAGGCGGGCTTGGTTCGGACCCCGCGTCGATGGCCAGGCGCCAAGGTGATGGTCGACGATGTGGGTCTGAAGACCATGACGGTCGATCGCCCGGCAGGATATTTCGATGTCGATAATCCCATGTGGCCCGAACGCGTCAGCATTCCGATCGAGATGCCGGACCTACTTCGCGAAGCATTCGCGACCGAGCAGGACGCACGAGACGCCATCCAAGCCGAGCTCGACGAGCGGGTTCGAAGGGCCCATGCCGACAACTCGCGCGACGGGAGAGGCTACCTCGGGGCGAAGAGGGTCCTGAAAACACCGCACACCCGCCGCGCGAGTTCCTTCGAGCGGTTTGGCTCGAGGACACCCACCTTCGCGGCGGCCGGGAATCCAACCGTGGCTATGGATTTGGTTCGCCGTCTGCGTGCCTTCCGTGCCGCCTACAGGAAGGCCTGGCACGCGTGGAAAGCCGGCGTGCGCGGAGTTGTGTTTCCCCACGGCACCTGGAGAATGCGGCTCTACTATGGCGCAACATGCGAGGAGCCACCGTAGCGTTCCTCACGCTGCTCGAATCGCGGAATCGTCGCCCCAAGCGACCTTCGTCCACCATCAACAACGCCACCGTTGGACGCACCAGTGCGCCTCGCGGGTGAACCTGCAATGCCTGCGTGAAGTTTCTCGGAGACTACGAGAGCCGAAAGCCCCTTCGCTGGCCTCTTTGAGCGGCCGATACCTGGCATTGAGCGGCCGATACCTGGCAGAGCATCACTCCAACGAGGATTGGCGGGCAATCTGATTGGTCAGGTTTGGTTCCGTCTGCCTCTGGATACGGTTGAAGATCCGTCACCCTCGGTCGGATCTCCTGTGGGATACGGTTGAAGATCCGTCACCCTCGGTCGGATCTCCTCCAGTCGAAGATCCGTCACCCTCGGTCGGATCTCCCGCTTCGATCTCCCGCTGACCTGACGGCGCGCTCGTCCTTGGCGCGGCGTCAGTTGGTTTGGAGCTTGAGCTCGGGCTTCTTGATCTTCAGGTCGCCGCCGGCGTTCTTGGGCTGGACGAGGTTGCTCGGAGGCTGCGTGGGTGGCGGCGGTGGCTGTACCGGGGGCGGGGCCTTGGGCTGGATCGCGGGGACTGGGGCGGCCTTCTTGGCCAGGGGGGCTGGCGTGGGGGCGGGGACGGGCTCGGAGGAGGCGACGGCGGAGGCTGTGCTGGAGGCGACCGGAGCGGGCTCGGCCTTCGGGATCGGGGTTGCGGTTGGGTCGGGGTCGGCCACGTCGGTGGCGACGGCACCCTTCTTCTCGTCGGGTCTCACGGCCTCGCTGTCCTCTTCGCTGCCGCCTTTGCTCATGAAGGAGAGGACGAACATCGCGCTCACGACGAGGGCGATGCCGGGCGCGAGGGCCAGGGTCCACTTTCGCTTCTTCGGCACGCCCGCGATCGGATGCTGCGGCGTGCGGACCGTCGAGACGGCCTGGGTTCCCGACTGGCGGAGGATCTCGGACTGGCCGGACCGCCGCAGCGCCTCCTCCATCTCGTCCCGGTCGATGGTCGCGTGCTCGACGCGGTCGTCGGCGTGAACGGTTTCGGCGAGCTCGTCCGAGATCTCACCCGCGGCGAGCGCGTTGGGAGGTGTGGCCACCACCCTGTCGCTGCTCCTGTCCGCTGGTACGCTGATGCGCTCGAGCGATCCCGAGGGGCTCGAGATGCGCACGGAGTCGGGCGCGATGTCGGCGAGGGCCTGCAAGAAGTCGCGCGCCGACGAGAAGCGGTCCTCGCGCTCCTTGCTCAGGGCCTTGTGAATGACGGCGGCGAGCTCGGGCCCGACCTCGGCGTTCTGCTCGTCGACGGGGACGACGTCCTTCATGCAGATGTTGACGATGACCTGTTCGTAGGACTTGCCGATGTGGGGAGGGCGCCCCGCGAGGCTCTCGTAGAGGATGGCGCCGACCGAGTAGATGTCGGTGCGTCCGTCGACGTCGGGGAAGGCCTGCGCCTGCTCGGGCGACATGTAATACGGCGTGCCGACCACCGTGCCCTGGCGGGTGAGGGTCTGCAGAGGCACGTCGCGGCCGTCGCGGGCGATCTTGGAGACGCCGAAGTCGAGCAGCTTGACCCGCAGGGGCTCATCGTCGCGCTGGCAGAGGTAGACGTTGTCGGGCTTGAGGTCGCGGTGCACGATGCCCGCCTCGTGCGCGTAGTGCAGGCCCTTGAGGATTTGCGCCACGATGGGCAGGACCTCGCCGGGGGAGATCTTGCCGCGCTCCTTGAGAAGGTCGCCGAGGTCGCGCCCTCGGAGCAGCTCCATCACGATGAAGGGGGTGCCGTCGTCGGTGAAGCCGGCGTCGAAGATCTGCACGATCTGTGGGCTCTCGATGGCGCTCGCGGCCAGTGCCTCACGCTGGAAGCGGGCGGTGGCCTCGTCGTTCTTGGCGAGCTCCTGATCGATGACCTTCATCGCCACCCGCTTCTGGATGGTCGTGTTGATGGCCTCGTAGACGCAGCCCATGCCGCCGCGGCCCACCAGCCCGACGATCTCGTACTTGCCGACGGTCTTGCCGATCAGGTCGTGCGTCGGCTCCTTGGGGCTCGGTCGCTCGCCCGAATCTTCGGTGACGCTGTCCGCTGCCCGGGCCACCCCGCGCGTGCCATGGCCCTGGGTGGTGGCCGCCGGGCTGTCATCTCCCTTGGCGTCCCCGCTGGCCGACGATGGCGTGCCGTCCGACTCGGTGAGCCGGTTCGAATCGCGCATCGGTTTCATCGGGGTCGACCCAGACACATCTCGAAGGTCGCGACGCCGCCCCCGGCTTCCCGGAGAAGGCGCGCGACACTCCTCTCCAATCGGGATTCTACGAGGGCAACTCTTGCCTGTCGACCGCCGGAGGCGCCGAAAGCTTGTCGTCCAGCTTTCCTTGCCGTTCGAGGCCCGACAGCTCGCTGTAGCCCCCGATCGACGCGCCGTTGATGAAGATCTGGGGCACCGTATGTTGGCCACTGGCCTCGACGAGCCAGCTGCGGAGGTCGGACCGGCCTTCGGTGCGGATCTCCCGGTACTCGACGTCCTTCTGGTCGAGGAGGCGCTTGGCCGCGTGACAAAAGCCACAGAGGCCCGTGGTGTAGATGACGACGTCGGCTTGGCTCACCGGCCCAGCATGACCTCTCTGGCGTCTCTCTCCAAGCGGATCGCGTCGCGAAAAAGGCCTCCCTCACGCGCCCCGGCACCGCTACCCTCCGCGCCATGGCAAGCGACCGCGACGGGGTCATTCGACTGGAGAAGTTCAGCTCCGAGGCCAAGCAGCTGGTGGCCGGGGCCCAGCAGCTCGCCGACGAGCACCAGCATGCGGAGGTGGTCCCGCTGCACCTCATGGCGCGCGCCCTCGAGCGCAGCCCCGGGGTTCAGGCCGTGTTCAAGAGCGCCGGGATGCCCCCCGGTGACGTGGCCGAGCTCTCCGACAAGGCCCTACGTCGGATGCCCAAGTCGAGTGGGATGGCCTACGTGAGCCCCCGCTTGATGGACCTGCTCGACCGCGCCGAGCGGGAAGCCAAGCGTGATCACGTCGATACAGTCGGGATCGCTCAGCTTCTCCACGCGCTCGCCCAGGAGATCCGCGGTCCCGTGGGCGACATCTTCACCGAGTTCGGCATCGGACCCGGTGGCTTTCGGGACCACGTGGGTGAGCTCGAGAAGGCGCCCGCCCTCACGGGCGGAAACCGCAGCCGAGGCGGCGCCAAGGGGTCCGAGGATTACGTGCACGACCTCGTCGCTGAGGCCCGTGCCGACAAGTTCGATCCCGTCGTGGGACGCGATGCCGAGGTGCGGCGCCTGATGCAGATCCTCGAGCGCCGCTTCAAGAACCACCCCCTCATCATCGGCGAGCCTGGGGTCGGAAAGACCACCATCATCCGCGCCCTCGCCCGCCGCATCGCGGCCGGCGACGTGCCCACCAACCTCGCGGGAGCGCGCCTGCTCGAGCTCGACACCGGGGCCCTCGTCGCCGGGGCCAAGCTCCGCGGGGAGATCGAGCTCCGCCTCAAGACGGTGGTCGACCGCCTGCGCGGCATGGAGGACGCCGAGAACGTCCTCGTCGTCGAGGAGCTCGACGCGCTCTTCGGGCGAGGTGTCACCGGCTCTGGGGTGGGCGAGCTCCTCAAGCCGCTCCTCAGCCGTAGCGACATCCGCATCCTCGCCACCACCACCGTCGACGGCGTGCAGAAGATCCAAGAGCGCGACGGCGCCATCATGCGACGCTTCTCGTCCTTCACCATCGAGGCCCCTTCGGTGGAGGAAGCCCAGGAGATGATCCGCGGCATCGCGGCCCGCTACGAGCGTCACCACAAGGTCCGCATCGCGGAGAGCGGCATTCGTACCGCCGTCGTGCTCGCCAAGCGCTACGTGCCGGATCGCGCGTTGCCCGACAGCGCGGTCGACCTCGTCGACACCACGGCGGCGCGCAAGCGGGTCGAGGTCGATGGGGTGCCGGCCGAGGTCGACAGCGCCATGCGCCGGTTGGAGTCGATCGAGGCTCAGATCGCAGGCATCCAGGGCGAGACGGACCGCGAGGGCACGCGCAAGCTCGAAGAGCTCGAGAAGGAAGCCAACGAGCTGCGGCCCAAGGTGACCGAGATGCGCGAGAAGCTCGAGTCGCGACGCGGCGTCGTGGCGGCGGTCACCGCCATCCGTCGCGAGATGGCCGACGCCCAGGCCAAGCTCACCAAGGCCCGCGAGGACAAAGACTTTGCGAAGCTCGGAGAGCTAGAGCACGTGACCATCCCCGAGATCGCCGAGCGTCTCGAGGCGGCGGAGAAGGCGGCGCAGCGAGCGGGCATCGCGTCCGACGATGCGGTTGTCGACGAGAGCGACGTGGCCGCGACGGTCAACGACTGGACCGGGATCCCGGTGGCCAAGATGCTCGAGGGCGAAGCGGAAAAGCTCCTCAAGATGGAGGAGCGCCTCGGCAAGCGGGTCATCGGCCAGGACGAAGCGGTCACCGCCATCGCCAAGGCCGTGCGACGCGGTCGAGTAGGCCTGCGCGACCCGGGCAAGCCCATCGGCTCCTTCTTGTTCCTCGGCCCCTCCGGCGTGGGCAAGACCCACCTCGCCAAAGCGCTGGCCGAGTTCCTGTTCGACGACGAGGCCGCCATGACGCGACTCGACATGTCGGAGTTCATGGAGAAGCACATGGCGCAGCGCCTCATCGGCTCGCCGCCGGGCTACGCCGACAGCGAGGCCGGCGGTCACCTCACCGAGGCCGTGCGTCGACGCCCCTACAGCGTGCTGCTGTTCGACGAGGTCGAGAAGGCGCACGCCGACGTCTTCAACCTCATGTTGCAGGTGCTCGACGATGGCCGCCTCACCGACGGTCGCGGTCGGCTCGCCGACTTCTCCAACACGGTGGTCATCATGACCTCCAACATCGGCAGCAAGCGCATCCTCGACACCGACGTGAAGGTCTTCGAATCCGAAGAGGGCCGGGAGGCCCTGCACGACGTGGTCCGCGAGGAGCTGAACGACTTCTTCCGCCCCGAATTCCTCAACCGCATCGACGACATCGTCATCTTCAAGGGCCTCAGCAAGCCTGACCTGCTCGGGATCAGCGACCTCGAGCTTCGTAAGGTGCAGAAGATGCTGTCCACCCGCGAGATCGTCCTCGAGGTCACCCAGCCGGCCAAGGAGCAGCTCGTGGAGCTCGGTTACGAACCGGCCCTCGGCGCCCGTCCCCTCAAGCGTGCCATTCTCCGCGAGGTGCAGAACCCGCTCGCCGAAGCACTGCTCGCCGAGGGCGACATGCCGCCCGGTACCAAGATGGCCGTCGACTTCGTCGACGACGCCTTCGTCTTCGGTCGACGGGAGTAGAGCCCGCACGGCTCTTCTTCCCCGGCAGGAACGAGGGCGGATCCGAAGGGTCGTGTGGCAACATAGCTCCACATGCCAGCCAACCGCCTCATGTGGCCGGCTGCAGGCGCGCTCGTCGCGCTTGCCCTCGCCGTCGTCGCGGTGCGCTGGTCTCGACCGCCCCCTCCCGTGCGCGTGGTTCCAGAGCCGATGGCGCCCGTCGAACCCGAGTGGCACCGGGCGCCGCCGATACCCACCGCCGTGCCGACGCCCGGCCCGACCATCGAACCCCGCGCGATGGCGCCTCCCCTGACCCCGTGTTGTCGGGCCCTGAAGGAGGCGGCCCGTGGGGTATCGGCACGCTACAAGGGCGCCTATTTGGCGGCGATAGGAGCGTGCAACTCGCTGGATGTCGACGCGACGCCTGAACGACGCGCCGAGCAACTCACGCAGTTGCGCTGGATACTGCAGCGGCCGCTGCCCGAGCCCTGCCCCAAGCCGACCGAGTGACGCTCGACTTGACCCGTCGCGCTCGGCCGCCCATCACAGGTCGCGATGTCGTCGAAAACAGCCACCCTTCAGCCGGTCACCATCGAGCGTGAGCTCGACGCCGTCTCCGAGCCCTGGCGGCCGAGGGTCGTCGCGCGGCTGAATGGCCAGGAGGTGAAGGTCGTGAAGCTGAAAGGGCCGTTCGTGTGGCACAAGCACGACGACGCGGACGAGCTCTTCTGGGTGTTGCGTGGCCAGCTGCGCATCGAGCTCCGTGACGGTGAGGTGCGCCTCGGTCCGGGGGAGCTGGTGGTCATCCCTCGCGGCGTGGAGCACCGGCCGGTCGCGGACGAGGAGGTGGACGTCGCGCTCTTCGAACCGGGCGGGGTGGTCAACACCGGCGATGCGGAGACCTCGGCCTTCACGGCTCCTTGACCTCAAGTCGGGCGGCCTCAAGTCGGGCGACGGAGCGCAGCGGCGAACCGTCGAAAGGCCGGAGCCGCGAAGCCCGACGTCTTGCGGGGCGCGAAGGCCCCGACCACCAGCGCCCCGATGACGAACGACAAGAGGGCTGCCGCATCGTGGTTCGACAGGGCACCGCCCGAACGTCGCTCGAGCGCTCCGATCTCCCGGTCGAGCAAGCGCCGAACCCGGCGAAACAGCGTGGGGTTGCGAATGGCCTCGGCGAAGATGCCCACCCAGCAGCGTGCGGCCACGACATCGGCGGTCTCGTCGAGGGCGAGCGCACCATCGCCATAGGCGAGCAGCGGGTCGCCGTCGCGTCGTTCGAGCCGACGTCGAAACGTGGTGATCAGCTGATCGAGGAGCACCGACAGCAGCTCGTCCTTGCTGTCGAAGTGGTGGTGCACGAGCCCCGGCGCGACGCCGGCCTCGTTGGCCACCGCTGCGATGGTGGCGCGTGCGAAACCACGCTCGGCCAGCACGCGGGCAAAGGCCTGGGTGATCTCGGTGCGCCGCTGCTCACGCATGCTCGGTCGGCCCATAGATTGGTTGTATAACCAATCTATGGGGTCGATGTTGCTTCCATGGTCGACATCGTCCCTCGTCCGCTTCCTGGGTTGCGCTCCTACCACGTGGTCACGGCACGTCTCGGCGCGGAGGAGGCCGACCTCGCGGCCACCGCGCTGCAGGTCGGCGAGGCGCTCGCGCAGCGCCACTACGGGGAGGGCGGAGGCTTCGTGGTGCTCTTCTCGTCGGGCGCGGGTCGTCGTCGGCCGTGGCCGCATGCCCACGTGGTCGCCGTGCGTAGTGTGGCCCACAAACGGGTCGTGCTGGGTCTCCTCCTCGTGAAGGGATGGCTTGCCCGGCTGGTCGCCCTTCAGAAGCGGAGGATGAAACGGGCGGAGGTGGGCCCGAGCTCGGCCGAGACCTTGGGCTGATCGCGGTTGCGCTGCTCGGCATCGACCACCACGCCGATGATGCCGAGGGTGACGCCGAAACCCCCCACGAGAAAGGTGGCGGTGGAAGTGTGGGCGAGGGCGAGACCGCGGTCGATCTCCGACTGTGAGCAGCCCTCGGTGTCGCATTGCTCCTCGAGCTCGCTTCCGTTCGACAGGGCCAGGCCGCCCGTGATGGCGCCGGCAAGCAGTCCCACGCCGCCCACGGCGAACCCGATGTAGCCAGCGACCGCCCACGGGCCAGCCTCCACCACGGGGGCCACCGGGGCGTCCGGCTTCTCGGGGGCGAAGGAGACGGCCAATGGTTGATTGCGTTGGCCCTGCAGAGCCTCGAAGACCAGCTCCTGGTTGCCGCCGTCCGGCAGTCGCACCTGCAGCAGGTGAGGGCCCGGGTCGAGCTCGATGGCGCGCCCATCGAGGAGCTGGAGGCGCTCGTCGATACGAACCTCGGCATCGAGGACCACGCCTCCGTCCCGCCCCGTGATCTCGACCACGACGCTGGGGATCTCACTTCTGACTTCGACCAGCCACTGCACACATCGGCTTTGAACCAAGGCGGGGCACGTGTTGGCGGCGCACCGAACGAGCTCGTCTCGCGCGTCGAGTAACGAGCCGTTGCGTCTCAGCCGCTGAGCGCCCGTGAAGGACGACAAGCACCCACGTAGCTGGTCGGCGACCGAAGGGCTGGGCGAAGCCGACGCGCTCGTACTGGGGGCGGGCGCGCTGGCGGATGGGACCGGTGGAGCGGTTGCGCTGGCTGACGGCAGAGGCACCGTTGCGCTGGCCGATGGGGCTGCCTCGGGCGCGCCTTCGACCTGACCGCGCGCCGTGCCCGCGAGGCCGACGAAGACCATGGCCGCAAGCGCGGTGCCCCATCGAGGGCCACTCGATGCCATGGCCGGTGCCGCTCGTCCGGGCTTTTGCACGTCTCCGAGCATAGCGGACCTGCGCCCACATCGTATGATGTCGTCATGCTTGGTCGAGGCATCCGCGGGCGCCTGGGAGCGCTGCTGCTGGGTGGGATGACGGTGGCTTCGTGTCACATGCTCTCCGGCCATGCCGATCTGACCCCGAGCGGGGCGGCGCCAGGGCAGGCCTGCTCGGTGCGCGACGACTGCGAGACCGGCGAGTGCGTCGACGGCGTCTGCTGTGGAAACCAGTGTGAAGGACCGTGCGAGGCCTGTGATCTGCCCGGCCACGTCGGCACGTGCACACCCGTGCCCGCATTCCAGGATCCCGACGGGGACTGTGAGGCCGGCGTCTGCGATGGCTCCGGGCGCTGCGCGATCGGGGCCACACGCGCCGTCTCCTGGCTCGAGGCGGGGCGGAACCAACAGGTCGTCGACCTGGCCCTCGGGCCGCTCGACGAGGTGGTCGTGGTCGGCAGCTACGTGGGGGCCATCGACGGGATCGAAGAAGCGGTTCCGAGCATCGACGAGGACGGCGAGCCCAACCAGTGGCGCTTGCAGCTCTCCGTGAACGGTAGCCCCGAGGCCTCCTCGGCCATCGAGGCGCCCCCTACCTCGGGCTTCATCGACGACATCGCGGCTGCGGTGCTCACGGACGGCACGTCGCTCTGGGGCCACACCCGCGACCTCGACGGGGAGCGCGACGTCTGGGTCTCGTCACCCGACGGGGCCTGGTCGCTGCGGCTCGGCGAGCCGAACATCGTCGAGCGCTTGGTGGCGATGGCCGCCGCACCCGATGGTGACGTCGTTCTCGTGGGTACGTTCGGCGCGCAGCTCGACCTGGGCCCAGCCGGGATCCTCGATGGCGGCGAAGACGCCTGGTACGTGGTCAAGGTCGGACCCGATGCGGTCCCGCGTTGGGGCCGCGTCATCCGAGCTACCACCTCCACCTTTGGTCAGCCCGGGACGGTGGTGTTGCGCGACGTGGCGGTAGGCGAGCGCATCGCCGTCGCCGGCTCCTTCGAGGGGGCGGTCGACGCAGCTGGCAGCCTCCTCGTGTCCGATCGGCCGGCGGGCCTCGTCGCGAGCTTCGCCCTCGACGGGACCCCGGAATGGGTCGTGGCCCCCACCTTCAGCGAACTGCCGAAGGTCGGCCCCGATGACCCACCTGCGACGGGGCCGGCGCGCGCCACGCACGTGGCCGTCGCTCCGGATGGAGATGTGGTGGCTGCCTTCGACGGCGGGGCGGTTCCTGGCGCGCGGCTCGTTCGCTATCGCGGCGCGGACGCGAAGAGCCAGTGGATCCGACCCATCGGCCCACCCCTCGCGCCCGAGGGCACCGGCACCCTCGAGATCACTGCGCTCGCGGCTGGCAACGATGGCGATCTGCACTTGGGCGTCACCCTCGCGGGCTCCTTCGAGGTCGCCGGCCAGCGCTTCGAGGGGCAACGCCAGGCGCTCGCTCTTCGCACCTCCGCGAACGGCGGTTACCTCGCCGCGACGTGGCTCGGTCAAGGGCGGGTGGGTGCCCTCGCGGTCGACAGCCACGGCGATCTGGTGATCGGCGCCACGCTCTTCGGTCAGCTCGGACCGGCCCCCCTCGAGCCCCTCGTGGCCAACGGCGACGACGCCGTCATCGCCAAGCTCCGCAACGACGGGAGCGCGCTCTGGCGTCGTATCTACGGCGACGGGGGCAAGCCCATCGTGACGACGTCGGTCGCGAGCGCGGGGGACGCCGGTCCCGTGATGGGGGGCGTCGTCACCGGCGAGCTCGCCCCCCAGGGCAGCAGCTTCGTCGGCGGCGCTGAGGGTTGCACGGTCGATGGCTTCATCGTGCGGCGACCGCCGGATGGCGAGCCCTGGCAGCAGAGCTTTCGGGGCTGCTTCGGGGGTGGCGTCGGTGTCGACGACATGGCCGTCTCGGCCACGTCGGAAGGGTGGGTTTTCGCCCTCGGCACCACGGGCGCGGCGACGGCCTCGCGCGTCGAGTACGGCGCACCGGGGGCGCTCCCGAGTGAGGTCACGGTGGTGCCGAACGACCCGCCCGATCTCGCGGGCTTTCTCGTCGGCATTGCCCCGGTGCGTGCGGGCCCCGACCGTCCCGCAGACTGGGAGCTGCGCTTGCCGATGGTAGGCGCACCACGGCTCATGGCCAATGAGCGAGGCGGCGTCGTCGCGGCCTTCGAGCGGCCGCTGCGTGACGATGACGACCCCTACGGGCCCATCGACGTGCGCGAGCTGACCCACGAAGCCGGCCAGCAGCGCTGGCGCTACGAGGTCGGTCTCAGCGAAGCTTGCGGGGGTGGCGAAGCTCGCTGCCTTCGCGACGTCTACGCCGGGGATGCCGGGGTAGCGCTGCTCACGTGGGCTGCCTCCAGCAAGGGGTGCGAGCCCGCCTCGGTGACCCGCAGCTGCATCACCGTGCTCGGCCAGCAAGGCGGTGCCGGCCGACTCATCTGGGAGCAAGACCTGCCCGGTTTGCGCCTCGACGCGGTGGCCCTGCGCCCGGACAACGGCGCCTTCGTCACGGGCAGCCTCATCGGGTCTTCGGTGCAGCTCGGACCCGACGTCGGCATCGCCAGCAGCGCCGTGCAGGTCGGCGTGATGGTCGAGCTGCGCTCCGACGGTTTCCCGGTGTCGGCGACCAACCTCGGCTGCCTCGGGGTCAATCGAGGGCGCATCCACGGCACCGACATCGACGTGCGCGACGACACCGTCGTCGTGGTGGGACAAGCCGCGCCGGGCAACGCGCCCCTCCTTCCCGTGCCGGGGGGGCCGATCTTTCCCAACGTCGACACCACCTTCGTGCTCAAGCTCGGCTACGGGGTCGAAGTGGTGCCGGCCGCTGGCGACGGTTGCCCGACGGCAGGTGAGTCCGCCTGGCGAACGCTGTGGCGCCGGGAGCTGCGCGGCCTGGCCCAGCAGCCGCCGCGGGTCTCCATCACCCGTGTCGAGGGCGACATCCTGGTTGCGGGGTCGGCCCAAGGTGACCTCGACGTGGCGGGTGTCATGGAGCCCAACGGTGGCGAGGCCTACCTCGTCGAGCTCGAACCCTGATCACTTGACCGGAAAGCACTCGGGCTTCGGCACGATGTCGCCCTCGGCGTTCACCGAAAACGGCGTCACGTCGCAGTAAGGAGGGCGGGTCAGACGCGCCGACGCGGGAGCGGGCGGGGTCTTGCTGGTCGCGTCGGGAGGCGCGGCGGCTGGTACGGGGAGCGGCACACGAGCCGGTGCCGGCGCAGGTGTGGGAGCTGGCACCGACACCTCCTCGGTGGGCAGCGTCAGCGGGCTCGGCGCCACGAAGTCGTCGTGGGTGTCGGATGAGGAGACGATGGTCGGTCCGCGGTTCGAAGGCGCGCTGCTCGCGTCGCCGTCGGTGCGTCGCTCGGGGCGCTCCGGCCACGCGGCCCAGACCACGCTGCCGCTCACGAGCACCACGGCGGCCGCCAACCATCCTCGTCGTCTTGGCCCGGCGATCTGGTCGAGCGTGGCGTCCGAGACCGTGACGGTCTTGGGCACCGCCACGGTTTCGTCGACCGATGCCGCGGGATGAGGGGCTTCGGGCGCGGCATCCAAAGTCCCTAGCGGTGCGTCTTGGGTGGTGTCGTCCCGCGCTCCAGCTGGAAGTCCCAACTCGGTGTCGTCGTCCTCGCTCACCGGGGTGGGCGTGCCTGCCTCCGCACCGAGCACCACGGGGGACGATGGCAGCGACCACCTCGCTTCGGGCTCGAGCTCGCCCACGGCCGCCTCGAGCTCGCTGGCGAGGAGCTCGGCGCTCGAGAAGCGCGCGCCTGGGGCCCGGCACAAGGCGACTTTGAACCACGCGTCGATGGACGGCGTCAGGCCGGGCACCAGACTCGATGGCGGGTCGAAGCGGCCCTCGTGAATGGCTACTGACAGCGCGGCGAGGGTCTCGCCATCGAAAGGAGGACGACCGGTGAGACAGACGTAGGCGACCACGGCGAGGGCCCAGAGGTCGGCCCGCTCGTCGACCGCCTTGGTGCTCATGAGCATCTCGGGGCTCATGAAGTGAGGCGTGCCGACCATGGCCCCGGTCTCGGTGAGCTCGCTCGGGATGTCGCTGCGTGTTTGTTTGGCGATGCCGAAGTCGAGCACCTTCACGAAGAGCTCGTAGCCCGACGCGACGAGGAAGAGGTTGGCCGGCTTCAGGTCGCGGTGAACGATACCCAGCGCGTGGGCTTCAGTGAGGACCTGGGCCACCTGGGTCACGAGCACCGACGTGGGACCGGGCCCGAGCGGTCCCTTTCGCGCGATACGCTGCGAGAGGCTCTCTCCTTTGAGGAGCTCCATCACGATGAAGGGGTGGCCGTCGTCGCTGACGCCGTGGTCGAACACCTTCACCACGTGGGGGTTGGCGAGCTTGGCCGCCGTGCTCGCTTCACGGCGGAAGCGCTCGACGGCGTCGGACTTTTCGACGTGCTTGGGGGCGATGAATTTCACCGCCACGTCGCTGTCGAGCCCCTCGTGGCGCGCCACCCAGACGCTCCCCATGCCGCCGCGACCCAGCTCGCGGCGAAGGCGCACCCTCGGGGTGATGCGCGTGTCGGGAGTAAGCGTCACGCGTCGATTCTAGCGCGGTAAGACGCTAGCCCTTGGGCACGTCGCCCTTGGCACCTGCGAGATCGGCACCTTTGAAGTTGGCGCCGGTGCTCGTGACCCCGGTGAAGTCGGCGTCGCGCAAGATGGCGTCGCGCAGATCGGCGGCCTCGAGGGTGGCTCCCGCGAGGTTGGCGCCCTCGAGGTTGGCCTTCCAGAGGTCGCTGCGGTCGAGGTTGGCCCCGGACAGGTTGGCGCCGGAGAGATCGGCCTCGAAGAGGTCGGCGGCGGAGATGTCGGCGCGCTCGAGACGCGTCGACCCGAGCTTGGCTTGGCGAAGGTCGGCCCCACGCAGGATGACGCCCGACAGGTCGTCGGCCTCGGCGAGGTTGTCGGCTTCGCAGAGGGTGACCCCGGAGAGGTCGGCCTTGGAGAGCTTGCAGCCGGCCAGCTTCACCGTCCCGAGGTTCTGTACGTCCCGGAGCCGCGCCGAAGATAGATCGGCCTGTTCGAGCACGGCGTCGGCGAGCTGGCTGCCCGAGAGGTCGGCGCCGAGGAGCTTGGCCTTGGTGAGGTTGGTGCGTCGGAAGGTGGCTCGCGTCGCGACGGTGTCTGTGAGGTCGGCGTTCTCGAGATCACACCCGGACAGATCGGCACCGGACAGGTTGGCGCCACCGAGGTTGGCCCCTTCGAGCATGGCGGTGGAGAGGTTGAGCACCTGGCGAAGGTCGGTGTTGGCCAGATTGGCGCCGCGAAGGTCGACGAGCCGCAGGTTGGCGCCGAGGAGACGCGCTCCCTCGAGGTTGGCCTCCCGCAGGTTGGCGCCTTCGAGGTCGGCGTTCTCGAGGTTGGCGCCCGCGAGGTTGGCCCCCATCAGCTCCCCGTCGCGAAGCTTCGCCCCGTCGAGGGCGGCTTCCGAGAGCTCGGCCTCGGAGAGGTTCGAGCCGTTGAGGTTCGCGTTGCGGAGACTCGCGCGCGAGAGCTTGGTCCCCTTGAGGAAGCTCTCGGTGAGCTCGACGCCCGCCAGGTCGGCTTCGTCGAGATCGGCACCATTGAGGTTGGCGCCACGCATCTTGCTGTTGGCCAGGCGAGCCCCGCGTGCGCGAGCGTCCTGCAGGTTCACCAGGTCGGCTTGGGTATCCCCGAGGTTGGCCTGCTCGAGGTTGGCGCCGCTCAGGTTGGCGTCCTCGAGCTTGGACTCGGACAGGTCGGCCCCCTCGAGCTCCGCTTCTTGCAGGCGCGCGCCCGACAAGTCGGAGCCCGACAGCTTGGCGAAGCTGAGGTGCCCTCCTTCGAGGTCGGCCCCGGTGAGGTTCGCCCCGTTGAGGGAAGCGCCATCCAGGCGGGCTTTGCCCAGGCCCTGGGCCTCGGACAGGTTCGCATCTCGGAGGTCGGTACGGCGAAGGTCGGCCCCGGTGAAGTCGGCTCGCTCGAACTTGCTGTGACGTAGGTCGGCGTAGCGCAGGGATGCGTCGACCAAGATCGCGTCGCGCAGGTCTACGCCCGACATCTTGGCCTGGTAGACCTGGGCGCGAGAGAGGTCGGCTCCGGTGAGCTGGGCACTCTCGAGATTCACCGCGCGAAGGTCGGTCTCGACCAGTCGCACGCCGGGGAGCTTGGCGCCGGTGAGGTCGGCGCCACTGAGGTCGTTGCCGGAGAGATCGACGACGTGGGCATCGGTGGAGGCGGTCGGGGCCTCGATGGGTTCGCTGGACATGCTGGTCTCGGGTGGGGGCTCGGCGGCTTCGATGGGCTCGGGGGTCTCGTTGGGCTCGGACGTTGGCGGCGCCTCGGCCAGCTCCGTCGTCGAAGCGGCTTCGGCCGAATGAAGCTCGGACGATGGCCCCACGTCGATGGAGTCGGACTCGACGGTGTCCTCGTCGATGGTGTGGACCTCTTGCGTCGCCCGAGCGTCGGGGGAGGCCCGCGTGGGTTCCGTGGGGTCGGCATCCGGGATCTGATGCTCCCCCGTCACGGAGGGCACGGCTGCGGCTGGGTGCTGGCCGGTGGGGGCCGCGTACATCCCGGATGGGTCGGCCGCGTACATCTTGGACGGGTCGTCCGCGTCCGTCGGGACCGAGTGAACGCCGCCTCCGGAAGCTCCGTACCCGCCCCAGGCCCCCGACATGTCGCGGTGACCTACGCTGGCCGGGCTTCCCGCCGTCGGGGTGAAGGCTTGGGCGCCGATGCTGTCCCGCCGGCCCGTCTCCTGAAGGTCGTCGACGTCATCGTCGATCTCGCTGCTCGGCGGAGGAGGCAGCGGTAGCTCGTCTTGGGTCTCACGCGGCGGCTGCCCGCTCTGAGGGACGCTGCCATCCGGAGGATGGGAAGGACCAGGGACTCCGCTGTGTTGGGGCGGGTCCGATCCCGGCACCGACCAAGTCAGCGCCGCAAGATCCGTCTGCGTCTTGCGCGCCGGATTCTGGCGCTGTGACTTCTTGGGCTTGCGCTTGGCCATGAACGTGGACCGCCCATGCTACTGCTAGCCGCGACGGGGATCACGCGCCTTCAACCGCGCGATATCGCTTATCGAACCGGCTCTCGTGGTGCCCATGTGGGTTTCTCACATCTGGGCCTTGCGTTTGAGACGGCGCCACGTATACTCCGCTGCCCATTTGGCGCTTGCCAGGGCGCTGGGAGATATAGAGACATGTACGCGGTCATCAAGACGGGCGGGAAGCAGTACCGGGTCGCCTCCGGAGACAAGCTCCACGTCGAGAAGCTCGAGGGCAATCCCGGCGACTCGATCAAGTTCGATCAGGTTCTCCTGGTCGGCGGCGGAGACGACACCAAGGTGGGTCAGCCCACCGTGAACGGTGCCACCGTCGAGGCGAAGATCCTGTCGCAGGACCGCGGCAAGAAGATCATCGTCTTCAAGATGAAGCGTCGCAAGAACTACCGGCGTCGTCAGGGCCATCGTCAGCCCTACACCCGCATCGAGATCACCGGCATCAAGGCCTGAGGGAGTCGAAGAGATGGCACACAAAAAAGGTGGCGGCTCGTCCCGCAACGGTCGTGACTCCAACGCCAAGCGTCGCGGTGTGAAGGCCCACGACGGCGAGCAGATCGCCGCGGGCAACATCATCGTCCGTCAGGTCGGCCAGACCATCGCCCCCGGCAAGAACGTGGGCGTCGGCAAGGACTACACCCTCTTCGCGCTCGTCGACGGGCGGGTGAAGTTCCACTGGAAGACCCGCCAGAAGAAGCAGGTCAGCATCCTGCCCCTCGAGCAGGGCTGAGACCCTCTCAGAACCTGGCCAATGCAACGGGGCGATGACCATGTGGTCATCGCCCTTCTGCTTTCCATGGCTCCGCTGCCTCGAGCCAAGTGTTTGGAAACGCTGAGCTTCGACGACTCCGCGGCGTCGTCGACTCAGAAGCCGGGATCGTCGACGCCGCCGTGAACCGAGTTGGGCTTGGGCAAGCTCGGACCTACCGGCCGGGAGGTCTTGGGCTCGTCTTTGGCCTTGGTCTCGGCTTCGCGCGCGCGGCGCTCGGCTTCGCGGGCCGCGGCTTCGGCTTGGGCCGTGCGCTGATCGGCCACGGCCTTGGTGTGCTCTTGCTCGGCACGCGCCACCGTGGCGTTCATGGCGGCGGAGAAGCGAGACAAGTTCGGGGGTGGGGTCGCGGCTTGACTCATCACGACGCCGCCTGCGGTGAGACCCACGACGGCGACCCCGATGCTGGCCCAAACGGCGGGCCTGAACCGTGAGGGCCGACCGTATTTGCCGGTCCGCACGAAGCCGTGGTGTCCCGCCGCGTCGGGCGGCGGAAGGCTGAGCACGCGCTCCGGGACGGCGATGGGGGTGCCGGTGAGGGTCGCGTAGATGCGCTCGAGACGGTCGGCGAGCTCGCCGGCGCTCGCAATGCGCTGGTTGCGATCCTTGGAGAGGGCCATGTCGACCAGGTCGCATAGGGGACCCGGGACGTCTGGCGCGAGCTGCTGCACCGGCCGGTGTGGCTCGTGGATGATGCACACCATCAGGGCGTTGTAGTTGCTGGCGTCGAAGGGCAGCTGGCCGGTGAGGGCCTCGTACATGATGACCCCGAGCGACCAGATGTCGCTCCGGGCGTCGACGTCGAGCTCACCGCGGGCCTGCTCCGGGCTCATGTAGGCCGGGGAACCCAGCACGGCCCCCGTGTTCGTCTTCACGAACTCGTCCTGGCTCGTCTCCTTGCTGATCCCGAAGTCGAGCACCTTGGGAAAGACCTCCCCCGCCTTGTCGATGGCGAAGAAGATGTTCCCCGGCTTCAGGTCGCGGTGGATGAGGCCTCGGGTATGTGCCTCATCGAGGCCCCGCGAGACGGTGGCCACCCAGCGGCAGACGTCGGCGGGGAGGAGTCGGCCCTGGCGCTGGATGCGCTGGTCGAAGCCCTCGCCCTCGAGCAGCTCCATCACGAGGTAGGGCGAGCCATCCTCGGCCTGGCCCATGTCGTACACGTCGACGATGGCGGGGTGACGGATCTGGCCGCACGCGCGCGCCTCGAGGAAAAACCGCTGCAGCGCCTCCTCGTCGCGAGCGAGATCGGACCGGAGGAACTTAACCGCGAAATCGCGGTTGGTGAGCTCGTTGCGGGCCGCCCACACGGATCCCATGCTCCCCGCGCCCATTACGCGCTGGAGCCGGTATTTCCCGGATACGAGATCGCCCGCGTTCACAGCTGTTCCCCTCGGGAACGCACCACGCGGACCCGACCCTCTACTCTTAGACTACGCCTGGTACGGAGAGGAGCCAACGCTTCGCGCGGACCTCTCCGCACTCCCCCAGACGGAAACGCGAATCATACGCATACAGCATGGCACCGCAACCCACGTAGTGGCTGTGCCGATGTTTTTGAAGGCGTAGGTGTGCTGATGTCGCACACCGTACCCTGCTGCCTCAGAAGGGCGGGGGGACCTGGGCCTGTGCCTGCGGCAGGGGCTCGGCGCCGTCCTCGCCGTCATCAGGGGGCTCGAGGTCATCGTAGATGTCGCCCGGGTCATCGGGCTCGGGAGGCGCCGCCATCTCCGTGGGCTGGCTGCCCTGGAGGAAGCGCTCCGAAATGACGCCCTTCTCCTGTCCTTCGTAGGGCAGCAGCCCCGTGGCGGCGTCGATGTCGATTTCGATGACGCCGTCGTCACCCTGGGTCGGTCGGGCGAAGGGGGGCGGCTTCTGCTTGTGCGCGGCCTTCATGAAGGCCACCCATGCCGGCAAGGCGGCCTTGGCCCCGTACTCCCCGCGCCCGAGGGGGCGGTTGTCGTCGAAGCCGGTCCAGACCACGCATACGAGCTCGGTGGAGTAGCCCGCGAACCACGCGTCGCGCGCGTCGTTGCTGGTGCCGGTCTTGCCCGCGACCTCGAAGGGGAGCTTCTTGGCTGCACGCGCGGTGCCGCGCTGCACCACCGAGCGCAGGAGGTCGGTGGTCAGGTAGGCCTCGGCCGGCGTCATGGCGCGCCGCGAGGGGGGCTGCTGCGGCAGCGCGATCTCCTGGCCCTCGTGGTTGCGGATCCGCCGAATGAGCACCGGAGCGCGGTAGAGGCCGCCGCTCGCGATGGTGCCGTAGATGGCCGCCACTTCACGCGGGTACATCTCGTAGGCCCCGAGGGCCAGTGACGGGGTCGGCTTCATGTCCGAGGTCGCCCCGAGGCCCTTGGCCCAACCGATCACGCTCTCTGGGCCCACCTCCTGGAGCGCCCACTGGGCCGCCTCGTTGACGCTGTTGGCGAGCGCGGTTCGAAGGCGAAGGGCGAGCGGTGCGCGGTCAGGGTCGTCGGGATCGGGGGGGAGCTTGAGGGTGAGGTCACCCATGGGGCTGGCCGGCGTGAGCTGGCGGGTGTGCAGGCCGTAGCTGTAGACGATCGGCTTGAAGGTCGAACCGGGCTGGCGGTGCGCGGAGCTGGCGCGGTCGTAGACGCCGCGAACGGCCTCGTAGCTCCCCACGAGGGCCCTGATCTCCCGCGTCTCGGCGTCGAGGGCGACGAGCGCGCTCTGCGGCGCGAGCTCGAGGCGGTAGCGCCGTGGCAATCCGTCCGGGCCGAGGTCGCTGTCGAGCACCGGGCTCACCCGCACCACGCGGCCCTCGGGGGCGAAACGGCTGGGTGGGAGCCCCTTGGGGTTGTAGCGGCTCGCGTCGCCGATCGGGATGAATCCATCGACCGTGCCCACCCGAACGAGGAGCTTGCCGCCCGCGTCGTCGTGACCCCGAACCACAGCGAGGTAGATGCGGTGGCGGCGCGGGTCGGGCGTGCCTTGGAAGGGCGCGGGTTCTTTCTTGCGCGCCTTCAACGGGCCGAGGGCGTCATGTCGCGCGGCGTAGGCGTCGAGGTTGTCTTGCACCGCGCGTCGCGCCACCGCCTGCATGTCGGGGTCGATGGTGGTCTCGACCGTGTAGCCGCCCCGTCGGGCTTCGGCCCCCACGAGCGCAGTGAGCTGGCGCTCGACCTCGGCGACCGCCTCGGGGGCGAGCTCCGACAGGCTCTCGGCGGCCGGCGCGAGGGCGACGGGCTCGGACTTCGCTTCGTCGACCACCTCGGGCAGGGCGAAGCCCTTCTCGGCCATTTGGCTCAAGACCAGGTCGCGACGCCGCCGCGAGCGATCGAGGTCGACGCGGGGCGAGTAGAGGCTCGGACCCTTGGCCAAGCCTGCGATGAGGGCGGCTTCGGCCAGGGTGACCTCGGCGATCCCTTTGCCGAAGTAGTAGCGCGCGGCTTCTTCGACGCCGTACCGACCGTGACCGAAGTAGATGTGGTTGAGGTACAGCTCGAGGATCTCGTCCTTGGTGAGCTGCTGCTCGATGCGGCGCGCGAGCAGCACTTCCCGGGCCTTGCGCTCGTAGGTGCGCTCCGGGGTGAGCAGTACGTTCTTGATGACCTGCTGCGTGATGGTGCTGCCGCCTTGACGGGCCTTGGCCGAGCGCAGGTTGACGTAGAGCGCGCGCAGCATGCCCAGGTAGTCGAGGCCCTCGTGCTCGTAGAAGTCGGCGTCCTCGGCCGCGAGAACGGCGAGCTTCATCGACTTGGGGATGCGCTCGATGGGCACCACGGTGCGGCGCTCGACGTAGAGCTCGGCCAGCAAGGTGCCGTCGCGCGCGAGCACCCGGGTCACCTGCGGGGGGCGGTAGTTCTTGAGGTCGCGCGTGGACGGGAGGTCTTTTTCGTAGTGCCGAAGCACCAGCCAAAGCGCGAAGAAGCCCAGCGCGGCCAGTCCGAAACCCGCGATGAGGAGGCGTCGACCCCAGCGCAAGGCCCGCCGCTTCAGGCGCCGTCGTCGGCGCGCTTCGGCGACCGCTCGTCGTACCTCGGGCGGTTCGCTGGGCGGGGCCTCGGTCGGCTCATCGTCTCGGGGCTCGGACATCGTTGCGCTTTTCTGGCAGGGGGAGTTTGTACGACAAACGCCGCGACGGCCAGGAAGCCTTCCGTCGGGGCGCTGCTGTCTCTCGCCTCGGGATGGGAACGCGCCTAGGGTGAAGGCCATGCACCGGATCGGTCGTCGCGAGGGATTGCTCGGAGGGATGGCCCTCGTGTCGGGGGTCGTGCTCCCGGGGTGCTCGTCGTCGGTCGGCGTGCCTCCGCAGACCCTCGCCCGCCAGCAGGTCGATCGCCGCATCACCGGGCAGTGGCGACTCGCCGACTACCGCGCCGATGCGGCCTTGTCCCCGATCCTCCTTCTTCGCATGCGCCACGAGGATCTGCGCGTCCGCTTCGTCGAGGGACGGGTTCGCAGCGCCACCCCCAACCTCGAGCTCGACCGGGCCTACCGCATCGGGGAGGTCAACGGAGACACTTTCCGGCTGTTCATCGTCGACCCGGATGGCCTCGAGTACGAAAACTTCTGCCGCTTCGAGGCCGATGGCAGCGTGCGCTTCCGAACGATCACGCCGCCCTGGCAGGGCGAAGGCCACCTCACCCGGGTCGCGCCACTACCCGGATAGTCCTAGCTGAGCAGGCGCAGCGCGAGGATGGCGATGACGATCCCCGCGATGACCGAGATGGCCGACACGATGAGCAGATGTCGCTGGCCGCCGTCGCGCCGGGCACCGTCGAGGGCCTCCTTCGGCACGTCGCCCAGGTCGGGGTTGCTCATCTCCACCGTCTTGAGTTGGTTGCGCTTGCGCGGCACGCGCTGGGTGGGGGGCTCGTTGTCCTCCACCGGGGGGACGCGGTTGGTGGGGGTCTCGGTGGCGGCATCGGGAGGCGGGGCCGGCAGGGCCGCCTGGCTCGCCTCCGTCGAGGGGCCGAAGACGCGCAGCGCGTTGGCGAACTCGACCGCGGTCTCGTAGCGGTCGTCCACTTCCTTTGCGAGGGCCTTGTCGATGACCCGCCACAACCCTTCGGGAAAGGTCTTGCCCTCGACCCGCTCGTTCAGCGGGATGGGGGGCTTGGTCACGTGCAGTTGGATGAACTCCATGCTCGTGCGGGCGTCGAATGGGAGCTTCCCCGTGAGCGCCTCGTAGAGAATCGTGGCCAGCGAGTAGATGTCGCTCCTGCGGTCGAGCTTCATGCCCTGCGCCTGCTCGGGCGACATGAACTCGGGGGTGCCGAAGACCATGCCCTCCTGCGTGAGCATGATGGAACCGGGGCGCAGCTCGCGCTCGGTGACCTTCGCGAGGCCGAAATCGAGGACCTTGGCGAAGTCGGTCATGCCGCCGCTCGTGGTCAGGAAGATGTTCTCCGGCTTGAGGTCGCGGTGCACGATGCCCTTGTCGTGAGCCTCCTGGAGGGCGCCGCAGACCTGGACCAACACGGGGATGGCGCGCTCGAGGGGCAGGGGACCCTGGCGCCGCACGATCTGGTTGAGGTTCCGCCCCTCGAGGTACTCCATGACGATGTAGAGCTCGCCCGTCTCGAGCTCGCCATACATGAACACCTTGACCGTGTTGGGGTGGGTCAGGTGGCTCATGGCCCGCGCCTCGCGACGGAAGCGCGAGACCAGATCCCGCCGGTTCTTGAGCTTGGCGTGCAGGATCTTCACCGCGACCATGCGGTTCATGTCCGGCTGCTCGGCCTTGTAGACCGAGCCCATCCCGCCGGTTCCGATCTTCTTGATGATGCGGAACTGGCCGTCGAGGATCTCACGACCGATGTAGCGGTCGCGCGGTCGCTCTTTTGGCTTGGCCTCGCTCATGGCACCCGACACTCGACGGTACCACGGCGAGCTAGCCCCGTGCGATCGGGCATGGCATGTCGGGATCATGTCTTCGGCGTCCCCCGCGTCCGGGCCTTCAGATGCGGCCCCTGCCCTCCAGAGCCCAAAGCTGCTGAAGGCGGGATTTCGCCACGCCTTCTTCACCCGCGAGGGCGGCGTGAGCGCGGCTCCGTTCGCGAGCCTCAACTTCTTCTCGGGCTCGGGCGACGACCTCGACGCCGTGGCCGAGAACTTTCGGCGAGCGGGCTTGCGACTCGAGGTGCCGGTGGCGCACATCTTCGTCCTGAGCCAGGTCCACGGCACGGCCCACCGCGTGCTCACCGGTACCGAGGCACGGGAAGACGTCATCCACGAGCAAGGTGACATCACCCTGAGCCAAAAGGCCGAAGTCGCGTGTGGGGTCCGCACGGCGGACTGCGCTGCGATCTTGCTCGCCGACCGACGCTCGGGTGCCGTCGCTGCCGTGCACAGTGGCTGGCGTGGCACCGTGGAGGGGGCTGGGCCCGCCGGCGTCGCCGCCTTGCGGGAGCTCATCGGCCACGAAGGGGACATCGTCGCCGCCGTGGGCCCGCACATCGAGCTCTGCTGCTTCGAGGTCGGTGACGACGTCGCGGCGTCCATCGCCGCCTCCACACCCCTGGGAAGCGACGTCGTCGAAGCGCGAGAGCCACGTCCACACGTCGACCTGCGACGGGTCATCGAGCGTCAACTCACCGACCTCGGGGTCGAGGTCGACCAGGTGCCGGGCTGCACCGTGTGCGACGCGTCCCGATTCCACTCCTACCGACGGGACGGGAAGGTCAGTGGTCGCATGCTCGCGGCCATCGTCGCGGATCCGCGATCGTGACTGTAGGCATGGGGAGACGGACCCACTAGTCTTCTAGAGCCCTCGCATGGCCGTCACGCTCAATCCCCAGTGCTTCGCCGCGACCCACCAGGGTCGCAAGCGCGCTCACAACGAGGACAACTACCTCGCCGACCCCGACCTGCGCGTCTTCGCCGTCGCGGATGGGATGGGCGGACACCAGGCCGGCGAGGTCGCGAGCGAAATCGCGGTGCGGACTGTGCACGAGGTGCTGCAGAACAGCCGCGCCATGCTCACCCCGATGGAAGCGGCGGGCCCTCGGTCGGAGGTGAGCCGCCGCGAGGTCCTCGGGCTGCTCGAGTGGGCGGTGCAAGAGGCTTCCCGGCGCATCCACGCCGAGGCGCAGAAGGACGAAGGCAAGCGCGGCATGGGGACCACGCTGAGCGTCTTGGTGCTGCTCGATGCGCACGCCTACGTGGCGCACGTCGGCGACAGCCGCGTCTACCTCATCCGTGGTTCGCGGGTCGATCAGATCACCGAGGACCACACCATCGGCAACGAGCTGGTGCGGCTCGGCGTGGTCACGTGGGACCAGCTCCCCAACGTGCCCCGTCGCAACGCCATCACCCGAGCGGTCGGCATCTACGAACACGTGGAGGTCGACACCCTCACGCTCGAGGTGCTGCCGCGCGACCAGTTCATCCTCGCCTCCGACGGCCTCACGGGATACCTCGACAGCGGTCGGGAAGACCTGTCGAAGTGGACCCAGGACGAAGACGGCGAGAAGGTCGTCCAGGGGCTCATCAACTTCGCCAACGAGCGCGGGGGCAAAGACAACATCACGGGTCTGCTCGTGCGGCTCGGCGGCGGTGACCTGCGCGACAGCGCCCGCGCCAAGCGGCTCGAGCTCAAGCGCGAGATGCTTCACACCATGCCGCTCTTCTCGCGTCTCGCCGAGCGGGAGCTGTTGCAGCTGATGCAGGTGGCCGAGGTCTTCGAATACGCGCCCGGCGAAGTCGTCATCAAGCAGGGCGAAGCTGGCGACCGCATGTACGTCCTGCTCGACGGGCGACTTCAGGTCCTGTCGCACAACACGGCCGTGGGCGAGCTCAAGCGCGGCGAGCACTTCGGCGAGATGGCCCTGGTGCGCAATCTCCCGCGGTCGGCCACCATCAAGGCCATCGTCCCGAGCGAGCTCATCTCCATCAAGCGCGACGATTTCTTCGAGCTCATCCGCAACGAGCCGCGGGTGGCCGTGAAGCTGCTCTGGCAGTTCCTCGGGGTGCTCGCGCATCGGCTGGAGCGCACCTCCAACGACCTCAGCCACGCCCGTGAGGCCGTGGTCGGCACCCGGCAGCAGTGGATCGAAGACGAGCCAACGCTCGATCCCTTCGCCGCCCCGCCGGCCTCCTCGTACTACCCGCGCCCCGCTACCATTCCCGGGCTCGACGACGACGCGGCCGTCACCCCCCGCAAGGGGTCGATGCTCGATCACAATCCCCAGGATCAGATCGCGCCGACCGAGCAGCCGCGTCTGAGTGAGACGGGCCCGCACCGTCCCGTGGGGTATCCGCGCCTCACGTACGGCAAGGACGGCAATCCGGGGGCGAGTCTCGTCGGACAGGCCAACCCCGATGCCAGCCAGCCCGGCCCCGACGGCTCGCACGGCGACCGTTCAGGTATCAGCCTCACCGGGGGAGACCCGGCCGACGACTTCGACGCCAAGAAGACCGTGCCCGCCCTACGTCCGCGGTCCAGCGCGCGGCGCCCGCGGGCCCACACCCTCAAGTCCGCCTCCGAAGACGGCGTGAGCTCCGACCCCAAGGCGACGCGGCCCGATCGACCCCTGCGTCCGGGCGACGACGAGTTCCGGCCCACCAAGGAAACCCTGCCCCTAGAACAGCCTGGAGGGCTCGAAGAAGAGCTGGCTGAGCTCAGGCGTGAGTTCAAGGAGCGCCTGGCCAAGGCTCGACGCGACCGAAAAAAGCGCGGAGGATAGGGTCTTACAACCGGACTCTGGCTGTACTAGCTTCGGAAACGGCATGGGATCATCCAGCGGCAGCGGTCCTCGGCGACTCGCGCGGCGGCGCGCGAAAGGCATCGCTTGCGGTGCATCTGCCGCCGTCCTCCTGGCGGCGGGCGTGGCCCAAGCCCAAACGCCTCCAGCGGCACCTGCGATTCAGATCATGCAGGAGCCGGGGGATGTGGTCGACGTCATCGACGCCTTCGACGACGACAACGACGACCTCTACGACTTCGCGTTCCGGCTCGACTTCCAATACTTGTCCAAGCGAGCGCGCATCACGCGGGAGACACCCGTCTTCGCGCCTGGCCTCACCACTGGCGGCTTCACGTCCAAGCTGCAGAACGTGGGGCAATACATCGAGACCACGAGCCGCCTCAGCCCTCGTCTCGACTTCGGTATCTACAAGGATCTGGCGCTCTACGCTCGCCTGCCCATCATCCTCGAGAACCGTCGTCGCATCGACGACATCGACGGCACGGCGGGAAACATCTCGGCCGCCACCGGTGGCGCGCCGGGCGAGACCCTGTTCGTCATTCCCTTCGAGGCCCCCTCGCGTAGCGGCGTCGAGTACCTCGCGGCCGGCATCGACTGGGGCATCTTCAACCAGGCCCGCGACCGCACCAAGCCGACCTGGATCTTCGGCATCGAAGGTCGCTTCGCCATCGGCACCCCGATGCATGCGTGCAACGCCAACGCTGCCGAGGGCGAGGTCGAGTGTGCTCACCCCGGCGACATCAACCGCAACGGGTCGTTCGATGCCGACCCGGCCGGGGGCGAGTCCCTCGAGTCTCAGGCCATCGACTCCCGAGGGGCTGGTGTCACGCGCGGCACCATCGGCCTCGAGCTGCATTCGCTCATGTCGAAGCGGCTCAAGTACATCGAGCCCTACGGGGGCTTCAACGCCTTCTTCGAGTTCCAGCAGGGGAACAGCGACTTCGGCGAAACCGATCTCGAGGGGGCGCTGGTCAACCGCCCGCCGATCATCGGCACCGTCATGGTCGGCATGCTGATTCACCCCTGGGAAGACCGCGAGAGCTTCAGCCGGCTCACCTTCGATCTGCGGTTCCAGGGCGAGTACCACTCGGAGGGGCGCGACTACTCCGAGCTCTTCGACGCGCTCGGCAGCAGCTCTGCCGCTTCGCTCCGCAACCCGAAGTGGGCGCGCTTCCGTGCGTGCCGCGATGCCGAGTGCGACGTCGCCCGTTCGGTCGTCGACCAGGGCTCGCAGAAGACCTACTTCACGGGTCTGGGCGTGGTCGAGCCCTACGGGTCCTACCGCGGTGCGGGCGGGGTCACCTGGCGCGCCGGCGAGTACGTGAAGCTCAACGCGGGTGCCGGCATTCGCTTCGACCAGGCGCACGGGATCAGCCACGACCAGCCCTGCAACCCGGATTTCCAGGGGGACGCGGGACAAGCAGGGCCCTGCCAGTCCACGCAGGGCGGCGCGGTCACGGGCATTCCGAACCCCGCCTACCGGCCCGTCATCAACGCGGTGGGCCGTCGCTTCTACGTCGACCAGAGCATCACCTACGAGGTCTTCGCCAGCGGCACCGTCATGTTCTGAGCCCTCCTCGGGTTCGACGGAGGGGAACAGATGACGTGTCGATGGGTCGCTTCGGTCCTCGCCGGCGTCGCGTTGGCGGGCGCGCCGATGATGGCTGCGGCGCAGACCGAACCCGTCGAGGGACCCCCGTCGCGTCAACCCGACGACCGGCCGCGCGTGCGCCTCTTCGTCGTCGGCGAAGAGGACGAGAGCCTCGTGGCGCTGCTCGAAGAGACGCTTGGCGACCTGGGGTTCGCCCCCGACCTCGCCATCGAGCCCCCGCCGGCGCGGTCGAATCTGCTGACGTGGGCCCGCGAGCGCGACACCACGGCCGTCATCGTGCAGCGACGCGTCGGCGCGCAGGGCATCGAGCTCCGCGTGGTGGCCGCCCACCCGCAGGACCGCTTCCTCCGCAGTCGCGAGGGACGCGTGTCGTCGGACCGGGCCAGCGTGCAAGCGGTGGTGATGATGCGCGATGTGGTGGTCAGAAAGACGACCGCCAACGCGCCGCAGCCGAGTGAGGTCACGCCGCCTCCCAAAGCTACGCGCAGCGAAGGGCGCTTCATCCTCGCCACCCACGGCACGCTCTACGGCGGCTTCCTGGGCTACTCCCTCCAGCGGGGGGCCGGCTCCGACGATCCGCGCTTGCTCTATCCGTTGATGGCGGTCGGGGCGGGGATCGGACTCGGGGCCGCACTCATCGTCACCGACGAGTGGGAGGTGGGCCAGAGCGAGGCTTGGTATCTCGTGGCCGGAACTTGGTGGCCCGCCGTGGCCGCCCACCTCATCCACGGTGGACGTTTTCCCGACGCGAGTGCGGCCGAGGCTTGGCAGTTCGGCCTCATCGGGTCCGCGGCGGGGGTGGCCCTCTCGAGCGCCGGCCTGCTCAACGGCGGCATGAACGACGGCGGCGCCGTGCTCGCCCACTCGGGCGGCGCAGGCGGGCTCGTCATCGGTGGCCTCACCGAGCTCGCCGTCACGGGAGACACCGAGACCTTGCCCCTCGCCGGCCTCGGCTACGGCGCAGCTGGCGGCTGGCTCGTCGCGAGCGCGTCCGCGACGCTCTTCCGCCCCCGTGCGGTCGATGTGCTCATCCTCGATCTCGGAGGGTTGCTCGGAGGCCTGGCTGGAGCCTCGGCCGCGAGCCCGCTGCTCTTCGAGAAACCCACCGTCGACAAGACCCGCGGCTGGGTCGCGGCGACCGGCGGGGGCTTGCTGGCGGGCACGGTGACCGCGGCCTTCTTCCTCCCCGACGCCACGACCGAGACGACGCCCAGCAGCGGTTGGCGCTTCGTGCCGCGCCCCTCCACGGTCGGCTTTGCGCCGAGCCTCCCGGGCGAGCTCGGGGCTCCGGGCTATGGCCTCACCTGGCACGGCCCGTGGTGAGCCCCGTCCAGTGCGTCGAGCGCCAGCTCGAGGTGACCGACGGGGGCGAGCGATGCGAGCAGGCCGTGGCCGGTGCGGTTCGGGGAGACGGGTTCAGTCGTGCCGACGTGCGCCGCTGGTTCGAAGGGGGCGACGTCTTCATCGAGCGGGACGGTCGCCGACGCCGCGCCAAAAAGGGCGACCGCGTCGCAGAAGGCGACCGGCTTCATTGGTCGCAGCCCGCGGCGCTCATCGCCCCCGAGCCCGACGCCCCGCTGCGCGTCGTCCTCGTGTCAGACGCGTGGGTCATCGTCGACAAACCAGCTGGTCAAGCCTGTGCACCGGTGACCGCGGGGGAGACGGGGACCGTCGCCCAAGCCCTGCTCGGCCACTACCCCGAGATGGCGGGCATCGGCTACGGGCCCCGCGAACCGGGGCTCATTCACCGCCTCGACAACGACACCTCGGGGTTGCTCTGGGCCGCACGTAGCCACCAGGCTTTCGTGCAGGCGCGTGCGGCGCTCACGCGAGGCCTCGTCGACAAACGCTACCTGCTCGTGTGCGAGGGCGACCTCGACGATGAGGGAACCATCGATGCCCCGGTGCGCACCGAGGGGCCCACCGTGCGGATCGATGAAGACGGCCGGGCTGCCACGACGCGCTTCCGCGTGCTGCGCCGGATCGGACGACGGTGTTTGGTCGAGGCCTCCGCTTCACCCGCCGTTCGCCACCAGGTGCGCATCCACTTCGCCTACCTCGGCGCGCCCCTGCTGGGAGATCTCCGGTACGGCGGCGCGGAAGGCCCCATGCGCCACGCCCTGCATGCGAGCCGCATCGCCTGGGCCGGTGACGACGTGCTCGACGGCTTCGCGATCGATAGTGAGCTTCCGGCGGATCTGTCGGCGCTTATGCGCTGAGGTGCCACAAAACCTGGCCTCTCACCGAATGGGTCGAGGTCGCCAAGTGTCTTCTTCGAGAACCCAACGCCGCTCCCCCTTCGGAGTGGCACCCACGCCGGAGAAGACGAATGCGATGGATCACCCTCATGCGGGGCGGACCGATCGCCATGGGCCTCGTGCTCACGGCCTCGGTCGCGACCGCCTCGGAATCGACCCCCGAACCCGAACCCGAAGACGACGTCGCGCTACTTGCCGGCTTCCAGGCTTTTCCCGCCTACGCTGGCTATGCCGGACTCGGAGGGCTGGGTGCTTTCTACAGCCCGGGAGCGGTCGCCACGTTGGAAATGCGCGCCACGGAGCGCATGTGGTGGATGCTCCGCGGCGCTGCGAGCTACGGGAGCCAGACCCATCGCACCAGCTATGGTGACGGGCGATCCCATGCCTTCGGCGTGCAGCTCGGTACGGGACTTCGGTACGTAGTCAACCCAGGCGACACCATCGAGTTCTCGCCCCACGTCTTGGTGGGTGGGGGCTACAGCGTGGCCGACTATCAAGGCCATGGCTCGACCCAATGGACGGCGAAGGCGAGTACGGGGCTCAACCTCGACGTCGCGGTGGCGCCGGGGTTCGGGGTACGCATGTCGACCGACGTGCTGAGCGCCGGCTACGGCCATACGAGCGCCACAGGCGAAGGCTACGACGAAACGAGCCATGTGTTCGACGTGTCGCTCGCCTTCAGCCCCAGCCTCGAAGCCCGGTTCACGTTTTAGGTGTCGCGATGCCGTGGAGAAGCGTGTCGAGCATCAGGTCGGCGAGCTCGGGACCGATCGGGAAGGCCGCGGCGGGCACGGCGTCGCCTAGCTGTCGCCGAACGATCTGACTCAATACGCCGAGCAAGCCCGTGGCCGCGAGCATCGCGATGGGATGGTGGTCCGGCTTCAGCGTGCCCTCGCGTACGCCCCCGGCGAGGGTATCGATGATGAGGTGCACATGCCCGCCGAGGAACTTCTCGAGGAGCTGCTCGAGCCGGTCTGGACCCGCCAAGAGCTCGCGGAAGACGATCCGCATCACCTCGTTCTCTTCGGCGCTCATCTCGGCCACCCGATGAAACAGCGCTCGGAGGCGCGCTTCGGCGCCGTCGGCATGTTCGATGGCGGCGTGCAGGTCGGCCATCAGCTGGTCGTAGACGTCGTCGACCACGGCGAGGAACAGGCCGTCCTTGGTGCCGAAGTGGTAGTAGATCATCCCGATGTTGCTGTCGGCGCTGCGTGCGATCGCCCGCAGGCTCGCGCCGTCGACGCCCTGCTGAAGGAACTGGTCGCGGGCCGCGGCGATGAGTCGGTGGGGGAGGTCGCTGGCAGGACGGGGCATGGCGATCAGGCGAGCTTCTTCGAGAAGCGGAGCGAGGCGAGCATGACCAAGACGGCGAGAATGGCGGCGAGGCTCACCACCTCGCGACCGAGGTCGGCCATGGTCGCGCCCTTGAGCGCGATGCCGCGCACGATGCGGAGGAAGTGCGTGAGGGGCAGCGCCTCGCCGAGGATCTGCGCGGGCCGTGGCATGGCGGCGAAGGGAAACATGAAGCCCGACAGCAAGATGTTGGGGAGCAGAAAGAAGAACGACATCTGCATCGCCTGCTGCTGGGTCTTGGCGATGGTCGAGAAGAACAAACCCAGCGCGAGGTTGGCGCTGATGAAGAGCAGCGCCATCAAGTAGAGCGACCCCAGGTTGCCTCGCATCGGCACGTAGAAGATCGCGTGGCCGAGACCGAGGATGAGGCTCATCTGCACCACGCCCAGCACCACGAAGGGCGCGATCTTTCCGAGCACCAGCTCGACCGGCTTCACCGGCGAGACCACCAGCTGCTCCAGCGTGCCTCGCTCGCGTTCGCGGGCGATGGCCATCGAGGTGAGCATCACCATCGTCATCGTGAGGATCACACCGACCAGCCCCGGCACGATGAAGACCGAAGTGCGCAGCTCCGGGTTGTACCAAGTCGACGGCACCAGCTCGATCGCGGCCGGTCCCTGCACGCCGCATCGGGCCAGGGCGACGCGGGTCTGCTCTCCCGAGAGGCTCGCCACCAGCCCCGACGCCGTGTTCAGGGCGCTGCTCACGGTTTGGGGGTCGCTCCCGTCGACCACCAGCTGCACCTGATTCGGCTCCCCGGCGCGCAGGTGGGCCTCGTAGTTGGCCGGGATGACCAGGGCCACACTCGCCTCTCCCGATCGCAACGCGCGGCGGGTCTGGGCGTAGCCGTGAACGTGTCCCACCACGTCGTAGAACCCGGTGGCGACCATGCGTTGCACGAGGTCGCGCGAGGCGGCGCTGCGGTCCTGGTCGAAGACCGCCGTCTGCATGTGGCGCACGTCGGTGTCGATGGCGTAGCCGAACAACAGCAGCTGCATCATCGGCAGCACCACCATCATGCCCAACGTGAGGCGATCGCGCCGAAGCTGAAGGAGCTCCTTCACGGCGATGGCGAGCAACCGGCTCAGACTCATGCCGCGCCTCGTTTGGCGAGCGCGGGATCGTTGTCGCGCTTGGCGATGGAGACGAAAGCGTCTTCGACGGTGGGCCGCCCCGGTCGCGAGCTGCGGATGGCGACCCCGGCCTCTTCGAGCACCTCGGCTGCGAGCATTTCGGCGTCGATGCCGACGCAGGCGAGTCGGAGCACACGTCCGAAGTGGCTCACCTCGTCGACGGCGGGGTGGGCCGTGAGCGCGGCCTCGGCCGCGAGGCCATCGTCCACCTCGAGCTCGGCCACGTGAAGGTCGCGCCGCGCGACAATCTGCTCCGGGGTACCGACGTCGAGCAAGCGACCGGCAGAGATGAAGGCGAGCCGATGACAGCGCTCGGCTTCGTCCATGTAGTGGGTGGTCACGAGCACCGTCGTGCCGCGGGCCGAGAGCTCGTGAATGCGATTCCAGAAGGAGCGCCGGCTCACGGGGTCGACGCCGGCGGTGGGCTCGTCGAGGAAGATGAGCGGCGGGTCGTGCACGATGGCGCAGGTGAGCGCGACCCGTTGCTTCCATCCCCCCGAGAGGGTGCCGGCCAGCTGTCTTCGACGCGGTGCGAGGCCCGAGCTCTCGAGCAGCTCTTCCACGCGCTGCTTGCGCTTGCGACCGCTGAGACCGTAGACGCCGGCGTAGAAGCGCAGGTTCTCTTCGACGCTCAGGTCCTCGTAGAGGCTGAAGCGTTGGGTCATGTAGCCGATGCGGCGCTTGATGGCCTCGGGCTCGCGTTCGATGTCGTGGCCCACGACCTGGCCCCGGCCTCCGCTCGGGTCGAGGATGCCGCAGAGCATGCGAATGAGCGTCGACTTCCCCGCGCCATTGGGACCGAGCACCCCGAAGATCTCGCCGCGTTCGACCGAGAAGGAGATGTCGGCCACCGCCACCAGCGCGCCGAAGCGCCGCTGAAGCCCTTCGGTGACGATGATGGCGTCGGTCACGGCGCCCGCTCCACGAACACCGGGACCCCGGCGTGGAGCTTCTCCTCCGGGTCGTCGACACGGATGCGGACGCGCACCACCAAGCCCGCCCGCTCTTCTTCGCTGAAGATGTAGCGCGGCGTGTATTCGGTTCGACCGCGCCGGTGAACGTGCCGTCGTATTCGTCGACCCTGAGGGTGACGGGGGTGCCAATCGCAAGGCCCTCGAGGTCTCCCTGGGGAACGAAGACGTCGGCATAGGGGTGTTTGATCTCGCCCACGGTCACCACCGGGGCGCCGGCGGCGGCGATCTCGCCGGGATCGAGGTGAACGTCGAGCACCTCACCGTCGAGGGCGGAGAAGAGGTTCATGCGGGCGAGGCGTTCGCGGTAGGCCGCGACCGAAGCTTTCAAGGCGTCACGCTTCGCTTCGAGCGCGGCGATCTCCTGGGGGCGCGCTCCATCGTGCAGCGCGTGCAGTCGCTGCTCGAGCACCTGTCGTTCGCCGCGGGCGCGCGTCAGCTCGAGCCGGGCGCGGTCGGCTGCGACCTCGGGGCTGGCCCCCTTGGCGGCGAGCTGCGCGTAGCGCGCGTGCTCCTTGTTGGCGAGCGACTCCACCCGCCGTGCCGCCGCGAGCTGGGCGGCGGTGGCGCGCACGTCCTCCTTGCGCGGCCCGGCCTCCAACAGCTTCAGCTCGGCTTCCACCGCGCGTAGCTCGGCCTCTTTCGCCGCGAGCAGCGGCGCCTCGAGTCCCGTGTCGAGCGCGGCGAGCTTCTGCCCGGCGCTCACCTCGTCTCCCCTCGCGACCTCCACGTTGGCGATGCGTCCGCTCAGCTCGAACGCGAGGTGCCGCTCCTCGTGCTCGAGCACGCCCTGCCAGGATTGGGGTTCAGGCGAATGGCCGCACCCGACGACGACGAACGTCGCCACGAGGAGGATGGTCTTCATTCTTTATCAGTCGAATGATAACCATTACGCACGGCCTCTGTCGAGCCCTCCGGGTCACTTCGGACTCAATCGTTGGGCACGAGGCGCAGGCTGCGGCGCAGGGCGGCGTCGGTCTGCTGGAGGAAGCGGCGCCACGCCGGGTAGTCCGCTACCGGAACCCGGGCGCGCTTCAGCGCGATGGAGCGTTCGATGGTCGCGCGTCGGCCGTTCTCGGCCACGGTCAGTGTGACCGTGGTGGCGCCGTAGTCGCCCGCACCGACGGCGACGTCGGGAGGCGGGGGGGCGAAGTGCATCCCCTCGGGGGCGACCACGTCGATGTGCATGCGGCGATGCCAGGGTGCGATCCCCGGTGGCAGCTCGACGGGTAGCGTGCGCTTGGCGAGCGGCGCGAGAACGGTGGTGATGGGCGTCGACGGCGCGAGGGTGAGGACGAGGTCGTCGCCCTCCCTGCGGGCCAGCGTTCGCGACGTGGCCCGATAGCCCACCTTGGCGCCACGACCGGTCTGCTCGAAGCTGACGTCGGGGGCGAGGGTCACCGATGAGACCCGGCCGAGGAGCAGGTTCTGCTCCACCCAGGAGGCACGGGTGTCGGGTTGACGCAGGTGCGTGCGGAGCTGGAACCCCGCATCGCCGACGTGGGTCTCCTCGGCCGTGATGGTTCCACTTCCATCGCCCTGCAGGGTGATGGTCCAGCTCACGGCTTCGCCGTGATCGTCAGCCGAACCGATCGGCGTCTCGATGATCTTCGGTGTCGCCTCGACCACGAGCGCCATGGCGCCGCCGTCCATGGCGGGCAAGGTCCCCATGCGGCTCTGGGGGCTGGTCGCGTCGAGGAAGCGGCCGCCGTCGCCCGTCTCGTCGGGGAGGTAGATGATGCCGTGGTCGAACAGGGGCACCGCGACCCGCGAGCTCCGCAGGATGCGACGAGCCCGGGTCTGTCGGGTTTGGATGAGGACCTCGCGGGCCTCGATGCCCACCGCGCGCAGCAGGCTGATGAGCAGCATCGCCTTGTCGTCGCAGTCACCCTGTCGGCGGGCGAGAAGCTGCTGCGGTCGATTGGGTAGCCACCATTCGTCGGAGCGGAAGTTCACGTAGCGAATGTCGTCGGCCACGAAGTTGAAGAGCGCCTCGACCTTCTCTTCGCGGTTTCGTTTTCCCGCCGTCAGCTCGCTCGCCAGACGCTTGATCTGCTCGTCGGGCTCGGTGAACCCCTCCACCGCGCCCCGGTACCAGGTCAGGAACGAGGCCCAGTCGGGATAGATCGAGCCCACCACCGCCGGTACCGTCTCGGTGAGCGGCGGCGCGAAGGGCTCATCGGCCACCGAAGGCGGCTTGTTCCACAGCAGCCACGTGATGGTTCGCTCGCCCTTCTTCTCCTCGCGTCGCTCGTCCGGCTTGCCCCCGATGACGTCGAAGGACATCGGCGCCTTGGTGGGGGCGTCGATCACGACCTCGTTGTGCAGAAGGGGACGGCTCGCGACCGAGCCCACGTAGTCCGTGAAGTAGAACGGGGGATCGCCGCGTCGCCCGACTGGGCCCTGGGTCCACGTCCGCACGGCTATCTCCACCACGTCGCCGCGCTCGAGACGCGGCCATTTGACGAGCAGGCGCCCGTCGTCTCGTTCTTCCGGGGCGACCACGGTCCCGTCTCGTCGGTGCACCCGCGCCACCAAGAGCTCGGTCCGGGCTCCTTCGGGCAGCCCCTCGTAGCGCTCGTCGGCGGTGCGCGGTGGGATGACCACCTCGCGCGCGTAGTGCATCAGCTGCGAGACCCGGCGGTCGTCGTGGAGACGGACCACCCGCCGCCAATGAAGCTCGCGTTCGGACACGTCCGGGGTCGCCGTTTCACGGCCGCGTTCGATGGCCCGCGAGAGGAAGATCTTGGCGGGGACGATGTAGCCCGCATCGTCGCCGAGCTTCGCGTCGCTGCTCTCTCCGCGGCGAAATGCGAGCTCGGCTTGGGTGCGCGCATCGGAGGGGTCGAGCTCGAGCACGCGCTCGGATGCGGTGTCGGCCCGCGCCTCGTGACCCCCGAGCCGGGCCGCGCGGGCGAGGCCTCGATGGGCGTCGACCAGGTTCGGACTCTGGGTCGCGACCATGGCGAAGAGCTTCTCGGCGGTCGAGCTCTCGCCACGGCGAAGCAAGAGGTTGGCGAGCGCGAGCACCTCTCGAGCATCGGGGCGGCGTGGGGCCCAGCGCCGTGCGAGCTCGGCCATGGCCTCGGCGCCATCCGCTTCGTGCGCCAACACGTAACCCACGTCGTGAGCTTCGAGGTGCCGTCGGGCGAGGTAGCGCGCGGCATGGCGCTTCGATCGCGGTGCCGCGGCGAGCTCGCCCCAGAGGGTCCACACCGCCAAGGGCGACCCGAGCTTCTCCAGGCGCTTGCGTGCCGCGGTGAGCAGCCCCGTGCCGCCGAGTCGCGCCTCGATGAGGGCCCGGAGCCGAACGGCGTCGGCGTCGGTGGCCTTCGCAAAAGGCGACGCCTGGCTGGTCTGGCGCGCGAGGTCGACGGCCCCGATGGCGAGGCGATGCTCGATGAGACGTCGCTGGGCGAAGGCAGCCGCGGCCGAGGTCGGAGCCTCGGTCACGACCCGCTGCAACCAACCGCTTCGATTGGCGGCGCTCGCGGCGAGGTCACCGGCGAGGGCACGCACGGTGGGGGTGGGGCCCGCGGCGATGACCCGGTCGAGCCAACCCGGAGCTCGTTCCGCCCGCAGGTCGTCGGCGCCCGCTAGGCGCGCCACGATGGCCGCGCGCAGGGCATCGTCGGCCGAGGGGGTCGCCCCCACCCGAAGCGCTCGCTGGAGCGGTGTCTCCCTCGGCTTGGCGATGACGGACCCTTGGGGTTTCAGTGCATCGAGCGCAGCGAGGCTGCCGTCGGTGCTGAGGGTGAGGTCATCGCCGGACGGCGTGCTGAAGCGAACCCGAACCCGGCCCGCATCGTTTCGCGCGCCCGTGCAGACCTTGAGCTGGAGGCGGTGCGCTCCGCCCGAAGCCGACACTTCGACCGCGAGGCGGTCGAGCACGGCGCGCGCATGCACCGCCTCGTCTCGCGCCACGACCTCGCCGTCCCACCACACCTTGACCGAGCCGCTGCTCGCCACGTCGAGCACGACCGGCATGGGTTCCGGAACCTCGACGCGGCTCACGAGGTAGGTGCAGGTCTCGCGTCGAGGGAAGACGAACCGGTCGAGGGGTACGCCGCGGGGCGAGACGAGGCCCCGCGGCACGGTCTGAGCTGCGACGCGATAGACGCCCCACGAGTCGTCCGTGCTCGCGAAGCGAAAGTCGGCGCGCTCGGGACCTTCGGCGCGGTCGAGTCCCCCGCCCACGTCCTGATATGGCCCCACCACGGCAAAGCCGCGTGCGAGCCCGGGCCAATGCCATGCCGTGGCCGGGAGCTCGCGGCGCGCGAGCCATCGTGCGGTCTCCGAGAGCGGTCCCTCGCCGGCGGCGAGCGATACGAGCATGCGGTCGACTTTTCCGTCGGCTGCGCGCTCGCGCAGCGACACGAGCGACAAGAGGCTCCCGAGGTCGCCCTTCCCGTCGGTGAGCTCCGTCTGGGTCGCGAGTGCCATCGCGTCGGGCGTGGCGGCTACGGGGGGAGCGGCTTCCGCCGCGTGACTCGTGGCGAGGAGGCCAACCACAATGGCAACGGACCACCGCATCGGTGGCCGAGCGTAGTCGACTTGGCCCGGCTCGTCCCCGGCCGTTAGCGTCCGACCGTGTCCCGCTCATCTCGTCTCATCCGCTTCTGTGTCGTGCTGCTGGTCCTCGCCTTTGGCATGGCGACACCCGCGGTGGCGCTTGCCGGCCCCAAGGTGAAGTGGACCAAGGTCGACGTTCGCCCCGGGGACGACGGCGCCCGCGTGGCCCGAATCCTCAAGCGTGAGCTCAAGCGAGCGAGTCAGCGAGAGGACTGGACCAAGGGCTCGGGCAAGAGCGCGAAGAAGCGCAAGTCGGCCAGCTACCAGCTGTCGGCCAAGGTGACGGAGCTCGCGTGGGAGAAGGACGACGACGTGCTTCGCGTGTCGGTCACGGTCGTCGCGCGCATCGACGACGGCCCGCGCGGCAAGCGGCAGCGGGTTCGCTCGCACATTCGCATAGGCGGTCATCCCAAGCGTCGTGGCAAGCTCGAGAAGCAGGCGCTGCAGATCGTCGCGCGCGGAATCGTCACACGCCTCGCTGAAGTCGCCCGCCGCTGAGTCGTGGTAGCTTCGCGGGCTCCCTCGCCGCCAGATCCGTCGGCGACGTGACCAGGAGGCGCCCATGGCAACCGCGAAGACCCGCAAGCGATCTCTGACCAAGGCCGAGCTCATCCAGGCGCTCGTCAAGGAAACCAGTACCGACATCAATCGTCGGCAGGTGGTGGAGGTCCTCGAGGCGCTACGTACGGTGGGTTACCGACAGCTCCGCCGGAGCGGTGTTTTCACCATCCCCGGCTTCACCAAGCTGGAAGTGAAACGGCGAAAAGGCAGCAAGGCCGGGGTGCGTAGCGTCTTCGGCGAAGACCGCTTCATGCCCGCACGCCCCTCCATCCGGAGGGTGAGCGCGCGCGCCGTGAAGGCCTGCCACGACGCGGTGGGCTGACGGTCGGGTGGCAGGCCGTGGTATGACCTCGCCTCGCGAAGGAGGTAATGCCACACCATGCGTCGAAATCTCACCGTCGCCGTCGCCCTGCTGGGTGTCCTCGGTTGTTCGAGCGATCCGAAGGATCCGCCCCAAACCCCCATGCCCACCGCCACGGCGACGATGCCGGCTCCCGTCGAGCCCGCACCGCCGACCGAGCCCACCGTCGATACGGGCCCGTGCGATGCGACGATGACGGCTGCGTTGCAGACGGCCATCCAGTCGCGCGAGAAGAAGGAGCTCAAGGCCGGCATGAAGGCCGAGGGCGCCTTCATCTGTGAGCGGGCGGCTGAGGGGCAGGTCGTGAAGATGCCCATCACCATCCAGCCCAACCGTTGTTACACGGTCTTGGCCGGCTCGTTCCCGAACGTGACCGACATCGACGTGGTGTTGAAGCCCAACCTCGGTGAGGCCCAGGCCAACCCGCTGTTGGCGCCCTTCGCCAACACCATCCTCGCGCAGGATGCCGACATCGGTCTCAACGGCAGCATCGGCGCCGGGCAGAACTGTTACAAGTTCAACCTCGTGCCGGGCCTCAACGTCCCGCTCGCGGCTGTCGTCGAGATCAAGGTCAATGCGGGCTCCGGCCCGGTCGCGGCCCAGGCCTACGCCAGCAACTGACGCTTCCGGCCACCGTGGCTTTTTCGCCGCAGGTCTTTGCCCAGGGGCCAGAATTTAGTTGGCCTCTGGGGAAGATGCGCGAAGCTACGGTGCGGCCGGTCCGTCGCACCCCGTCTCTAACTTGCTGACGTGAGGGGTCCGGGCCAATGACTGCCCGGTTCACCCGTCTCACTGTTGAGCCCCCCTGATTCACTCGTCATCGGAGTCCCCCATGGTCCACCACGCTGGGTTCAAGACCCTCGCCATCGCCGCCTTGGCTGCCACCGCCCTCATGGGGTGCCCCCGTGAGCAGCAGCAGCCGCAGCCCTACCCGCAGCAGTACCCGCCGCAGCCGGGCGCCTACCCGCAGCCGGGTGCCTACCCGCAGCCGGGTGCCTACCCGCAGCCCGGGGCCTACCCGCAGCCGGTGCCGCAGCCTGGCGCCTACCCGCCGGCCCCGCAGCCCGGCGCCTACCCGCCGGCCCCGCAGCCCGGTGCTCAGCCTCAGCCGGCCCCGCAGCCTGGCGGCTTCCCGTTCCCGATCCCGGGCCTGCCGCAGCCGCAGCCGCAGCCGGGCACCCAGCCTCCGGCGCCTCAGCCCGGCGTGCCGCCGGCCCCGCAGCCGGGTGGTGGTGGAAACATGGCTCAGGTGCTGCCTGCGCCCTCCGCCCCGCTCAATGCAGCCTTTGGCGTCTTTGCGCAGCAAGAGATGGCGGGCATGCAGCCCATGACCGACGTCATCGCGGGCAACTTCCAGCAGGGACAGGTCCTCGAGCAGACCTTCCAGATGCAGCCCGGCAAGTGCTACGGCGCGGTGGCGGTCGGCGCGGGGGTCCAGGAGATGCACATCAGCTTCGTGATGCTGCAGCCCATCCCCGGCGTGCAGAACCCAGTCTTGGCCGAGGACAAGCGCACCGGCTCCAACGCGTCGATCAAGCCCTGCTACACCTGGCAGCTCCCCGTCGGCGCCAACGTGAAGGTCATCTACGAAGCGCGCAGCGGTTCGGGCTTGGCCGCCGGCCGCGTCTACGTGCGCTGAGCCTCCTTCCAGAGGGGTGAGCCTCACCCGACAAGTCTGGATACCAAGCGAACGCGCCACTGATACTTTGGTTCGGTGGCGCGTTCGTCCATTCCATCCGAAGCCTTGGAGGCGGTGAGCGATGCCGAGCTTCGGTCCTTCGTCGATGCCGCCGACGAGAGCATTCTCATCACCGAGACCCTCCTCGAGCGGCCTGGACCTCGGATCCTCTACGTCAACGAGGCCTTCACCAAGCTGACGGGCTTCTCCTTCGAAGACGCCGTCGGCCGCACCCCACGCATGCTGCAGGGGCCCAAGACCGACCGTGAGGTGCTCGCGAGGCTGAAGCGACAGCTGGTTGCGGGCGAGGTCTTCTCCGGCGAGACCGTGAACTACCGCAAGAACGGCGAGGAGTTCGTCGTCCAGTGGTACGCGCAACCGGTCTACGACCTGGACGGCGAGGTCACCAAGTTCGTTGGCGTGCAACGCGACGTGACCGAGGTCCGTCACAACGAGCGCCTCGCGCAGCGGCTCGAGGCGGCCTTCGACAGCCTTCAGGAGATCGTGCTCATCCTCAGCCCGGCGCTGACGGTTCAGTACGTCAACCCCGCGCTGGCGCGGCTCACGGGCGAGTCGCGGCGGTTCTTGATGGGGAGCTATCTCTCCCGGCTTCCGTTCTTTCAGCCCGCCGTCGAAGGGGGGGCCTTGCTTCGCGTCATCGAGGGGCTCGAGCCGGGCGGCAGCTGGCAGGGCGAGCTACCCATCGTGAACGCGCGGGGGCAGGTCCTCACCATCGAGACCTCGCTCATGCAACTGAGCTACGAGGGCAATACGGGCATCGTCCTCGTGGGCCGCGATCGCACCCAGGAGCGTCGCATCGAGGCCGTCGCATCGGCGCTCAACATGACCGAGAACACCGGCTACATCTTTGCGGGGCTTCGCCACGAGCTGGGCAATCCGGTCAACTCGCTCAAGTCGGCGCTCACGGTCGTGAAGCAGAACCTCGCGACCTTCCCCGCCGACAAGCTCGAGAGCTACATCGACCGCATGACCGCCGAGGTGAGCCGCATGGAGTACCTCCTCGGCGCCCTCAAGAGCGTGCATCCGGGCAGCTACCTCCGCCTCGAGACCATCTCGATTTCGGAGTTTCTCGTCGGCTTTCTCCCCCTCATCCAAGACGAGATGGTGCGGCGGTCGATCTCGCTACGGGTCGCGCTCGCCGCCGCCGACCTGTCGATGCGGGGCGATCCCAGGGCGCTGCACCAGGTGCTGCTGAACCTCATCACCAACGCCGCCGATGCGCTCCAGGGGCGGGACGAGCCCGAGATCTCACTCGCCGTCTCGCCTTCAGGAGACGAGGTTCAGATCGTGGTCGAAGACAACGGCTCCGGCATGACCCACGAGCAGCTCGAGCGACTGTTCCAGCCCTTCAACACCACCAAGTCCCACGGCACCGGCCTCGGGATGGTCATCACGCAGCGCCTCGTCGCCCAGATGAACGGGACCATGGGCGTGACGTCTGAAGATGGTGTGGGCACCCGCGTCACCCTGTCTTTCGAGCAACCATGACCCGGCGCGTTCTGCTCGTAGACGACGACGAGCTCTTCACGAGCTCGGTACGGGACTACCTCGCGCCGGACGACCTCACGGTGGAGGTGGCCCCCGACTGTGCGACCGCGGAGCAATGCCTTCGGGAGGCGAGGTGGGATGCGATCACGCTCGACCAGCATCTGCCCGATGGCACCGGGCTCGAGCTCGCCGCCCGCCTCACCGCGACCCAGCGGGTGCCGATCATCATGGTGACGGGCAAGGCCGACATGGGAGATGCCCTCCTCGGGCTCGATGGGGGCATTCACGACTACCTCATCAAGCCGGTGGATCTGCCACAGCTCCGCTTCGTCATTCACCGCTGCGTCAAATCCTCCGTCCTCGAGCGCGCCGCGAGCCTCGCTCACCGTCAGCGCCTCGACACGGCCGGCATCGAGACGGCCAATGCTGCCCTCGCGGAGACCATCGACCTGGCCCTGAGAGCCGCCCAGCGTCCCTCGCCGATCCTCATCGGGGGAGAGACCGGAACGGGAAAGACGCGGCTCGCGCGCGCGATCCACGACGCGAGCTCGGTCGCAGATGGACCCTTCGTCTCCGTCAACTGCGGCGCCATCCCCGCCAACCTCGTGGAGGCCGAGCTCTTCGGAAGCGTCGAGGGGGCTTTTACCGGGGCCACGACACGTCCCGGTCTCTTCGAGCTTGCGACCGGAGGCACGCTGTTTCTGGATGAGATCGGCGAGCTCCCATTGGCCGCGCAGGCCACGCTGCTGTCGGTCATCGAAGAAGGGCGCGTGCGTCGGGTCGGGGCGCAGCGCGAGATGAAGGTCGACGTGCGGATCCTCGCCGCGAGCCACGTCTCGCTCGAGGAGGCCGCCGAGCGGAAGGAATTCCGCGCCGACCTGCTGTACCGGCTCGACGTGTTGAGCGTCACGCTGCCTCCGCTTCGCGACCGCTTGGAAGATCTCGAAGCGCTCGTGCGAGACATCCTCGCCGCCCAGCGCGCGGAAGGGCGACCCGCGGCCGAGCTCGCCGACGGTGAGCTCGAGGCGCTGGCGCGCTATCCGTGGCCGGGCAACATCCGCGAGCTGCGGAACGTGCTCGAGCGCTCGCTCCTGCTGGCCGACGGCGCAACGCTCCGACCGAGTCGCTTCATCGTGGCGCGGGGCGCGAGGCCATCCCCAACCCCCACCGACGAGCCGCTCCCGCTCGAAGAGGTCGAGCGCCGTCACATCTTGCGCACCCTCGACCAGTTCGGCGGCCGCCGCGACCGCACCGCGGTGGCCCTCGGGATCTCGGTGGCGACGCTGCGCCGGCGCCTCACGAGCTACCGCGGTCGCTCAGATTGAGCGCTCAAATTGAGCGGCTAGGCTCATATTGAGCGGCAGATGTACGACATTTCAGTTAGTTGAGGCCCCTTTTGACATGGACTATACGTTGCGTAGCGTGAGGGTGTGGGAGGCTCATCTAGCAACGCAGGCAAGGGTCTGCTCATCGTGGACGACGAGCCTCTGTTTCGCGCCAGCATTGCAGACACGATGCGAAGCAGGATGCCCGAGCTTCGCATCCACGAAGCCGGCAACGGCCAAGAGGCGCTCGATCTGATCGACGAGCGAAAGATCCACGCCATGGTGGCCGACGTGCGCATGCCGGTCATGAGCGGCTTCGAGCTTCTCTCGGACCTGCAACGGCGGGGGGCCTATGTGCCTACGGTGCTCGTCACCGCGCACGGCAATGTCGAGATCGCCCGGGACGCCCAAGGGTTCGGGGTGGTTGCCTACATGGAGAAGCCCGTCGACCTCACCACCCTCGTCGACGTCATCGGGTGGGTGCTCGAGCAGCCCGAAGCCAACGCCATCAACGGCGTGACCCTGCAGGGGTTTCTACAGCTTCTGTCCATGGAGCGCGCCACCTGCACGGTGCGGGTGGTGGGTCCCGAGGGCCACGGCCTTCTCGCCTTCGACGAGGGCGTGCTCGAGTACGCCGCGCATGGCGAGATGCTGGGGCACGATGCGGTCTTCGAGATCGCGACCTGGGCCCAGCCTGCGATCTTCCTCGAGTCGAACAAGCTCGATGTCTCCCCCAACATCCAAATGCCGGTCATGGAGCTCTTGCTCGAGGCGGCAGTTCGGGGGGATGAGCGCGCAAGCGAAGAGGGAGAGATCGCATCCTTCCACGAGGAGGACGGATTTGACTTCAGCGACGTCGCAGCGTCGTCGCTCGAGAACATCACAGCCTCGCCTCACACGGCGGGAGCACAAGGAGAGTGGAATATGTCGAACGTCAACGAGATCCTGGACAAGTGCATGACCATTGAAGGCGCCTTTGCCGTAGCGCTGGTCGACTTCGAGAGCGGAATGACCCTGGGTACTCGCAACACGAACTCGGCCTTCGATATCGACGTCGCAGCGAGCGGCAACACCCAGGTGGTGCGCTCGAAGTTCAACGTCATGCAGAGCCTCAAGCTCGAGGGCGGGATCGAGGACATCCTCATCTCCCTCGACACGCAGTATCACCTCATCCGACCGCTCAGCTCGATCGGCAACCTGTTCCTCTACCTCGCCATCGATCGAAAGCGAGGCAACCTCGGCATGGCCCGGCACCAGCTGACCTCCTACGAGAAGGAGCTCCAGCTCTAGCGACAGCTCATGCGTCCCCGGACAGCTCACGTTCGATCTGCGTGAGCTGTTCGCGGATGGGCTTCAGCGCCGCCGTTCGCTCCACGGCCACGAACAAGAAGAGCGTGCCCATACGCTCGAGGGGTCGCAGGAGGTGGAACTGCGTCTTGGTCGTCCCGACCATGTCCTCGATCTCGTCGCGCAACCCGAGTTGCGCGATGAGGGCCATCTTCGAGCTCACCACCTGTCGCGAGGTCTGAGCTGCGAGCGCGATGTCGAAGGTCCCGTAGTCGACGCAGTGCATGCCGAGGATCTCGCCGCTCGCGTAGTCGACGAGGGCGGCGCCGATGACTCCATCGAGGTCGACCGCCTTCACGAGTGCCGTCTCGATGCGCTTCGAGATGGTGGTGGAGGTCTTGTGTCGGGTGTCGGCGCGAGGGGCGACGGAAGGTTGCCTCCGCAGTGGGCGAACGCCCGATGCGTACTGTGGTCGGGCCGGTTCGAGGTCCGGAGCTGAGCGTCGGTGGCGTGGTGCGCCGGGACGCGGGCGGGGCATCGCTTCGTCGTGCCCCGGCGGTACGAGCGTTCGGCCCGCGCCGGGGGCGTCGTTCTCCATGCGGACCAGGAGCCTCATCAGCTCCCCCGGGTCGATGGTCTGTTCGCGCATGGGACCGTGCTCCAGCGCGAGCTCGATCGCGGCTCGCGCGGCTGCCAGCACGCCCACGGGGTCGGCGAGGCTCGTGGCGACGACGCGGGGACGGCCGCCGAGCAAGCGGCGCACGTCCTCGGGCTCGAGCGCCGAGCTGCGATCCTGCTGATGGGCCTGGATGATGACCCGCTGGTCGAACGCATGGGGACCGACCTTGGCCATCAGTTTCGCGTAGCGCGCCCTGGCCGCGAGCACCCCCTCGACGGTGCTTTCGACCAAGAACACGACGGCATCGGCCAGCTCTACGAGCGCGTCCCGGCGCAGCTCGTGCGATTCACCACCGGGCACGGTGATGAAGTGGACCCGCACGTCGCCGGCGTCGCCCGCCGAGAGGTCCACCCGCATCCAGTCGAAGAACTGGGTCGGCGACTGTGACTCGTCCGTGCTCACCACGTCGCTGCGGTGCACGGTGTCGAAGAGCTTCGACAGCCGTCGGAGGGTCGCCGTTTTTCCGGAGCCTGCGGCACCGTCGTAGACCACGTTCACCCCACGCTGCCGTGCGGTCGGCGTGGCTGCGACAATCGCGCGTCTGTCTAGTTCCCCCATGACAGATCAATCCTTTCGAACCGCCAAGGCTTTGCAAAGGCAATTCGTCGTAACAAGAGAATTACAAACGAACGAAGCTCACCTCTGGGAGGTGAGCTTCGTCGTTCGGTGGTGATACCTGCCGAGCGGGGGGAACGAAGGTCAGTCGCCGACGGGTAGGCCGGGGGCCGGCTTGCCGTCACAGAGGGCCTTCACGTCGGCGGCGATCTTCGCGAGCGCAGCGTCGTCGTCGACCTTGCCTACGACATCATCCATCCACGAAGCGAGCTGCTTCATGTCGGCTTCGACCAGACCGCGTGAGGTGACCGCGGCGGTCCCGAGTCGGATGCCCGACGGGTCGAAGGGCTTGCGCGGGTCGAAGGGGATCGAGTTGTAGTTGCAGACCACCCCCGCCTTCTCGAGCGCGACGGCGTAGGGCTTCCCGCCCAGACCCTTGGGCGTCATGTCGGCCACGACCATGTGGTTGTCGGTGCCGCCCGTGATGATGGTGAAGCCCCGCTCGGCGAGCGACTCCGCGAGCGCCTTGGCGTTGGCCACCACCTGCGCCGCGTAGCTCTTGAACGAGGGCTGCAGCGCCTCTTTGGCGGCGACGGCGAGGGCGGCCGTGGTGTGGTTGTGGGGACCCCCCTGCAAACCCGGGAAGACGGCGCGGTCCATGGCCTTGGCGTGCTCGGCCTTGCACATGATCATGCCGCCTCGAGGCCCGCGGAGCGTCTTGTGGGTCGTGCTCGTGACCACGTCGGCCACGCCCACGGGGGTGGGGTGCACGCCGCCGGCGACCAGGCCCGAGATGTGGGCGATGTCGGCGATGAGCAGCGCACCGACCTCGTCGGCGATCTCGCGGAAGGTGCCGAACTCGACGGTGCGGGGGTAGGCGGTCACGCCCGAGAAGATGATCTTGGGTTTGTGCTCTTTGGCGAGGTCGCGCACCTGGTCGAAGTCGATGCGGTGCGTGTCTTTGCGCACGCCGTACTGCACGGCGTTGAAGTACTTGCCGGTGATGCTCACCTTCCAGCCGTGGGTGAGGTGGCCACCCGACGGAAGGCCCATGCCCATGATGGTGTCGCCGGCCTTGCAGAAAGCGAGGTAGACGGCGAGGTTGGCCGGGCTACCCGAGTAGGGTTGAACGTTGACGTGGTCGGCGCCGAACAGCTCCTTGAGGCGGCTGATGGCGAGCTTCTCGACGGCGTCGATGTGCTCCTGGCCCTGGTAGTAGCGCTTGCCGGCGTAGCCCTCGGAGTACTTGTTCGTCAGCACCGAACCCGTCGCCTCCATGACGGCGGCGGAGGCGTAGTTCTCGCTGGCGATGAGGCGGAGGGTGTCGGCCTGGCGGCGCTCCTCGGAGGCGATGAGGGAGGCGATCTCGGGGTCGACGGCGTCGATGTGGGGAGTGGGCATCAGATCTCGAATTCAGCGCGGGTGAGGATGTCGGAGATGCGCCACAGGAACTCGTTGGCCTCGACGCCATCGACGACGCGATGGTCGTAGGAGAGCGCCGAGAACATGACGGGGTGGATCGCGATGGCGTCGCCGCCGGCGCTCTCGACGACGACGGGGCGCTTCTTGATCTCGCCCACGCGGAGGATGGCCACGTTGGGTTGCGAGATGATCGCGCCGCCGAAGAGGTTCCCCTTACGACCGGGGTTGCTCACGGTGAAGCTCGTGCCCGACAAGTCGTCGGCCGTGATCTTGCCGGCGCGGGCGCGGCTGGCGAGATCGGTGATCTGCATCGCGATGCCGCGCAGCGAGAGCTGGTCGGTCTGCTTGATGTTGGCGACCAGGAGACCGCTCGGCGTATCGACCGCGATGCCGACGTTGATGTCCTTGAACTGGACGAAGGCGTCGTCGAGCACGCGGCTGTTGAGCTTCGGGAACTCGCGCAGGGCCTTGACCGTGGCCGCGACCACGAAGGTGAGGAACGTGAGCGAGACACCCTCGGCCTTGAACGCCCGCTTGTGCTGGTCGCGCAGCTGCGACGTGGCGTGGATGTCGATCTCGGCCACCGTCACCACGTGGGGCGAGACGGTGGTGGAGTAGACCATGTGGTCGGCGGTGATGCGACGACGTCGCGAGAAGGGGATGACCTCGTCGCCCTCCTTGGGCGAGAAGGGCGGCACCTTGTACGAGCGGTAGCCCACGCCGGGGATGGGCACGCTGTTCATCAACGAGGCCACGTCGCCCGCGTTTCCGGTGTTGGGCGCCGGAGCGGGTCGCGGGGTCGCGACCGGAGCGGCGGCCCGCGGTACGGGCGGCGCCGATGCGGCGCCCGAGGAGACGGGAACCTGCCCCTGACCGACCACCGTGTTCTGGGCGGCTCGCTCGACGTCGTCGCGGGTGATGCGACCACGGTCACCGGTGCCCTGCACCGTCGACAAGTCGACGCCCTGCTCCCGCGCGAGCTTGCGGTTCGAGGGTGAAGCCATGGCTTGACCACCGTCGGAAGACGACGCCTCGGGGGCGGCCGGCTTGGAGGTGGTGGTCTCGGGGGCAGAAGCGGCGGTGGCGTTCTCGTCGATCTTGCAGAGCAGGCCACCGGTGGGCACCACGTCGCCTTCGGCCACGAGGATTTCGGTCACCACGCCATCGCTGGGGGACGGGACTTCGCTGTCGGCCTTGTCGGTAGCGACCTCGAGGAGGGGCTGCTCGCGGCGGACGGCGTCGCCCACCTTCACATGCCATTGGGTCACGGTTCCCTCGGCGACGGACTCACCGAGCTGGGGCATCTGGACGTCGATCATGATTTGGAATTCCGGACGGTAAAGCTCGCGGACCTTACCACACCGTGGGAGCCGAAAATGGGGCGGAAGGAGCGCTTTTTCGAAGCCACCACGACGGGGTGAATTCGGCCCTCAGCGCCGCGGATCGCGACGACTCTCGAGGCCCATCAGCAGCGCCACGTGCGACTCCGGAAGGCGGTGTTCGACGGCGCCATCCACCATGTGGGCCTTGTACCAGTCGAACGGCAGAAGCGAGGGGTTGCGGTGCTCGGACACGTAGGTGAAGGCAGCCTGCCGCGAGGTGCCCGCCACCACCTCGACTTCGACCCGTTCGTAGCCGCCTTCGAACACGTCGAGCTGCGTGATGGCCTCGTCGGAGAGGGCGTAGGTGACGCCCCAGACCTCACCTCCCGCGCGGCGGACGAGGTTGGCTTTCGCGCTCTCGTCCGACCCGTGTTTGTCGCAGGTGAAGTGCCATCCGGGCAGAAGCGTGCAGCCGAGGTCGCGCGCGATGTGCACGCGGGCGGCGAGACGGGCGCGACTCAGGTTCGAGCCAAAGGCGAAGTACAGCGGCACTGGTTTTCACACACTGGGCTTCACACACTGCGCCATCAACCACTGCGCCTTCACATGTCGGTGCCGCTCTTGCCGGCTTCGGCGAGGGCGCGATCGAGACGACTCGGGTTGAAGCCGCGCAGGACGATCCCACCCACGTCGATGACGGGGATGGAGCCTCCCGTCATGCCGGCATCACGAAGCTTCTTCTGCATCTCGCGCGCTCGCTGTGGCTGCTTCTCGATGTCGTACTCCGTGACCCGCACCCCCTTGCGTCGGAGGTAGTCGGCGGCGTCGTGGCACGGCTTGCACCACGATGCACCGTAGATGACGACCTCGACCCCAGCGATGTCGGCGGGCTTGGGTGGCTCGGGACCATCGGGTTTGGGGGAGACCGTGGCTACGGGGGGCGGCTTGGGCGCGTGCTTGGCGCGGTAGGCGGCGCGCCGCTCGGCGATGATCTGCTCCCACTCGGTGCGCTTCATGGTGCGCACGACGTAGGTGCCGTCGTCGCCTTTCTGCTCGAGATCGGCCACGTAGAACAAGGCCCCGTGACCGGCCTCCTTGGTGATGACGCGCACTTGCTGTCGGCTTCCCCCAGGTATCCCCGCGATGGCGGTCTCGGTGTGGGTGCCGCCGCGTTCGTCGACCCAGGTGAGGAGGAGATCGGGCGTCGTGTCGGTGAGCTGCAGTGGAGGCAGCTCGTCGGCCGACGAGGCATCGGGGTCCTTGTTTCCCTTGCAGCCCCCGAGGGGCGCGACGGTCAGGACCATCAGCAGGGCGAGTGTGCGCGCGAGCATCACGGATCGGCAGCATGGACCGAGACTGAGCGCGAGGCCAGTCCCGGCCCGGGGTTCACTTCTGGGTCGCGGCCAGGAACTTCCGGTGCATCTTGAGCCGATTGTCGAAGGCTGCGCGCAAGGAGGGGTCTTGTCGGAAGCGCGCCGCGAACTGCAGGTCGAGCTGGGTTCGGGCCGCTTCGTCGGCGAGGCCGTACTGACGGTGGAGGTCGGCTCGTCGCTGGGGGTGCAACTCGGTCCATGCGCAGAGCACCGCGTACTTCTCGAGATCGAGCACCGGGTGCGGCGACGAGCCGGCTTTGAGGGTGCCGGTTTGTGGCGCGGGGGCATCGGCCACCCCGAGATGCGGCACCGAGAGGACCCCGAGCGCAACCGTCTCGTCGACTGTGCTCGAGAGGGGGTCTTCCGAGCCCGGCGCGGCTTCGTCGAGGTCGAGCGCGAGGCGAAACTCCGTCACCGCGGGGAGGGTGAAGTCCCGGGCGTCGGGGGTCATCACCGTGTCGGGGCTCGGCGTGGGGGGCGCGGCGGGGCTGAGGGCGGCATGCGCGAGCGCGAGCTCGGCCCAGAGGCGCGGGTCGCCCGTCTGCATGGCGGCGAGGATGCGCATGAGCAGCTCCCGCGCGCGCAGCACGTCGTCACGGGTGCCACCTCGCGAGAGCCAGTGACGCCGGAAGGCTTCGCGCTGAGGTGGCTCCAAGGAGAGGAGGAGCCCCTGCAGCGCCTTCATGGCCGTCTGCAGCGCTTCGGCGCTCGCCCAGGGGTCGTCGCTCACAACGACCCAAGTTAGTACCATTTGCCGGGAGCGCCCAACACGACCTCTATTGTGTCGACCGGGGGCGAGCTCTATAGGGAGGGGTTCCCGCGCAAGGGACTGGGTCCTGGGCGCTAGGAGCAAATCTGAGGAGGGGTACCGTGTTACTCGCGGTCGACGTTGGCAATACATCCATCAGCTACGGGGTCTTCGACGGCGACAAGCTCGTGCTGCACATGCGCACCGAGAGCGCGCGCTCGCGCACGGCCGACGAATACGCGGTCATCGTGCGCCAGATGATGCAGCTGCGCGGGATCTCCCCCGACGAGGTGCGGCACGCCATCGTGGCCAGCGTCGTGCCCCCGCTCAACGACACGATCTGTGACTTCATCGAGGTCGCCTTCGCCTGCGCCCCGGTGGTGGTGGGTCCCGGTACCAAGACCGGGATGCGGGTGCTCTACGACAACCCCCACGACGTGGGCGCCGACCGGGTGGTCAACGCCGTCGCTGCCTTCGCCTGGGCCGACGGAGGTGTCATCGTGGTCGACTTCGGCACCGCGACCACCTTCGACTGCGTGTCCCCCAAGGGCGAGTACCTCGGGGGGGTCATCGCGCCTGGCATCGAGATCAGCGCCGAAGCTCTCTTCTCGCGTGCCTCGCGGCTTCATCGGGTGGAGATCGCCCGGCCCGAGCGCGTGGTGGGCCGCAATCCTCAAGGCTCCATGCAGTCGGGCATCGTCTACGGTTACGCGGGCTTGGTCGACGGCCTTTGCCGCCGCCTGAAGGCCGAGCTCGAGTTCCCCGTTCGCATCCTCGCGACCGGTGGCCTCGCTCGCCTCATCGCGCCCGAGGCCGAGAGCATCGAGGAGGTCGACGACCACCTCACCCTCACCGGCCTCCGCCTCATCCACGAGCGCAATCGCCGCCACCAGCGCACGCCGGTGGCCTGACCCGGTCACCCCGAACTGAGGTAGGCTCGAACGATGTCATCCCCCTGGCTCACCGCGGCTTTGCTCGGCGTCTCGTTGACGCTGAGCGTGCCGGCCGTGGCCCAGGACGAGGCCCCAACCACCCCTGCCCCCAAGCGCGAGGCCACGAAAGAAGAGCTCGCCGCGGCCCGACAGCTCTTCAAGGAGGCCAAGGACCTCGAGACCGAGGGCGAGTGGGAGGAGGCGCTCAGCCGGCTCGAGCGCGTGGGCAAGGTGAAGATGACACCGCAGGTGCGGTTCCACATCGCTCTGTGTCAGGAGAACGTGGGGCGCTGGGTCGACGCCATCAACGGCTTCGAGCTGGCGGCGCAAGAAGCCCTCAAGCTCGGCGAGAAGGGCAAAGACGTGGCCGAAGCGGCACCGCCCCGGGCCGAGAAGCTGCGGGCCAAGGTGCCGACCCTGAAGCTCACCGTGGAGGGCAAGGTCCGCACCTCCAAGGTCTTCATCGACGGGGCCCCCGTCTCCTTGGCCCTCGCCGGCACCCTCATCCCGGTCGACCCGGGCGACCACCGTATCGAGGTGCGTCGCGATGGCGAGGTCACGCAGGCGCTCGACATCACCGTGGCCGAGGCCGAGACCGAGAGCGTCGAGCTCCAGATCGACGACCCGGAGCCACCCGACCCCAAGCCCGAGCCGTGGCCGGTCAAGCCCGACCCTCCGCCGCCGCCACCGCCGCCCGAGCCGGGGGTGGGGCAGTGGCCGGCCTACGTCGTGGCCGGAGCCGGTGTGGCCGGCATCGTCGTGGGAGGCGCTCTGTGGGGCCTCCGCAACAGCCGCATCAGCCAGGTTCGCTGCGCAGACGGATTCACGGGCTGCAACCCCGACGACGAGCCGCTGGTCGACGAAGCGCGCAGCTTCGACCTCGGGAGCAAGGTGAGCTTCGGTGTCGGCGCGGGACTCATCGCGACCGGAGCCGTGCTCTGGTTCGTGCTCTGGGAGCCCGAGAAGGACCAGCCGGCCACGGGTGGGAACGTCTCGCTCGCGCCTTTCGCCGACGGCGGCGCTCAGCTGCGCGTGCGCTTCGACTGAGCGTACGTCGTCATTGGGCGCAGACGCCGTAGGTGACCATCTCGTGCGTGACGTCGGGGTTGGTCGGGGTGCAGAACTCGGCCGAGACGGGGCAGATCCCGTTCGATGAGTTGTCGGGCGGCGCACACCAGAAGGTGCACGCGCTCGTGCTGACGAGGCACACGAGTCCCAGACCGCATTCGCGCGAGGTGGCGCACGGTTGGTCGAACATCTTCCCGTCGGAGGCGGCACAGTCGAGCAGTCCCGACGTATTGCCCACGCTCGTCGGCACACAGTTCACCGCGCCGCGGCTGTTGTTACACGGCGTGCCCATCGTGGGATGGCAGTTGGCGGTGCAGAGTCCGAAGCCGGGAATCGGCGACCCGTCGTGGGTCGCGACGGCGCACTCGCGTGCAGGGTCGTTGCAGTCGGCCTTCCCGCTGCAGATGAGGTGGCAGGTGTCGCCGCCATCCGGGCAGTAGTAGCCCTCGCCGCAGTCGGTATCGACGCTGCATCGTGACCACGGCGGGTGGTCGCCAGCATCGACGCACCCGGCCTCACCCGTGGTGGGATTGACGATGCTGCACTTGCGCCCAGCTCCACACTCCCCGGTGCTGAACAGCGTGCACGTGGTCGGCAGCGAGCCGCCCATGCCACCCCCGGTGGAGGTGGTCGTCATGCCGCCCACGCCGGACATTCCGCCGGTGGACGAGGAGGTCGAGCTGACGGAGCCTGGTCCGAGGGGGTCGAACTCGAACTCGGGAAAGGCGCAGGCACCGAAGAGAAGAGCGAGAGAAGCTGCGCCGAGCAGCGTCATCGCGGTATGTCCGGTGGTCCTTCGCATCGTCCCAGACGGTCCAGTATACGCAAACCGGCCGCGACGACACCCCTCTGGGCCGCTACTCGATGCCGAGGAGCTTGCTCATGCTCGACTCGTCGGCCGGCGTGAAGTCGTACTGCGTGAACTCGCGACTCGTGGCCCAGGTGAAGGCGTGCACGTTCTTCGCCTCTGGCGTGCCCCCCTCGAGGCTGCAGCTGTAGAGGAATAGGTCCACGTCGTAGCTGGCATAGGGGTGGGTCACGAAGCTGATGAGCTCCCCCGGCGTCACGTCGACGCCGAGGCGGTGCTGGATCTCACGTCGCAGGGCATCGGCGTCGCTCTCCCCGTCCTCGACCCGGCCCCCCGGAAACTCCCACAGCAGAGGCAGTGCGGCCTGGGGCCGACGCTGGGTGATGAGATAGCGACCACCTTCGGCGATGACCGCGGCCACGACGCGGATGGTTGGCTTGTCGGCCGCGCTGTTGTTCATCACATGGCGATCCGGAACAGCTGCTGCCCCATCAGGAGGATCTCACCGTTGCGGCAGGTCTCGCTGCCGCGGATGCGAACGAAGGTGCCGTTCGAGCTACCCAGGTCGGTCAAGTAGACCTGCCCGGCGTCGAAGCTGAGGCGGCAGTGCAGGCCCGAAACGTAGCCGTCGTCGGCAAAGAGCACCTCGCCCCGCTCGCGACCGAGGTTGAGCCCCGTCTCGGGAATCGGAAAGGCCGTGCCGTAGGTCCCGCGGCCCAGCACCATGGTGATGCGCCCCACGTAGCCCTCGATGGGCGCCCCCATGTACTCGACGCCCTGCTCGTCGGGCATCGAGGCCATGACCTCCTCGAAGCGGATCAGCTCCTGGCCGATGCGGAACATCTGGCCCTGATCGAGAGGAAAGCGCTGATCGGCCGGGATGCGTCGATAGATGCCGTTCAGCGAACGCTCATCCTCGACCACGACCTGGCCTTGGCCCGGCATGAACGACGCGTGGCGCGGCGACAGGAACAGGTCCTGCGCGAACAGCCCGCCGTTCGCCCGGCCCACGGTCGTCTTGCCATGGAGCGGAATCGCGGCCCCTTCGGAGCCGTCGGGGTTGAGAGCGATGAGCCGGGCGGACGCCTCGGCTTCGTGTGGATTGGGGCCCCCGTCGTGTAGCCCGTTTCCGCATGAGGAGCAGAACTTGTGGGTGGGCTCGTTGGGGGATCCGCAACGGGTACAGATCACAGCTTCTGTCGTACCACTGCCAGCCATGTTGGAAGTGGAACCGTCGGGCCAGGCAGCGCAACGACGGTCCGGACCCCGGAGTATGGGGCAATCCCGGCGCGCGGACCACAACCATGAGGGTCAGCTCGACAGAATGGCCAGAGCCTCCCGGATCAGGTCGGCGAGAGGCCGGTCGAGATCGTCGAGCCCGGCCACCGCGCGCTCGGCGGCGGCGGGCTTGAAGCCCATCCTCACCAGCGCGTCGACGACCACCGAGCCAGGCCCGGTGACGGTCCGCACCGGCGCCGCTGCGGTGCGGGGAAGGGGCGCACCCCCGCCCATGGCCGCGATGCCGAGAGCGGGGAGCTTGTCGGACAGCTCGAGCAGCATGCGCTCGGCCGTCTTCTTGCCCACCCCTGGGATGCGGGTGAGGGCGGCCGCGTGCTGGCGCTCGACGGCCACCATGAGCTCCTCCACGCTGATCGCGCTCAGCACGTTGAGGGCCAGCTTGGGCCCCACCTTGTTGATGCTGATGAGGGTGCGGAAGGCCGAACGCTCCATCGCGGACGCGAAGCCGTAGAGCTCGAAGGCGTCTTCGCGCACGTTGGTGTGCACGTGAAGGGTCACCCGGCCGTCGTCATCGGGGGTCAGCCGTCCCAGGGTTCCGATGGGGGTGGTGACCTCGTACCCCACCCCGTTCACGTCCAGGACCCAGTCGCCGCTGAGGGGATCGCCCTCGGGGATGCCTCGTAGTCGTCCGATCACGGCTTCGCACCGTAGCGGATTTGGCCCCCTTTGGACGCGCTCCCTATAGTTCCAACAGCGCCATGAATCGCATCCAGCTGACTGCAATGGCTCTGGCCCTCGCTGCCCTCGCGGGCTGCGCGCCGGAAAAGAACACCACGACGGCCCGTCTCGACGACCTTCAGCGTGAGATTTCGCGCCTGAAGGCCAACAACATCGCGCTCGCAGAGCGTCTGGATGCCGTCGAGGCAGCCACCCCCGAGGCGGCTCAGGAGGATGCGAGTCTGGAGGCCCTCGGCCAGTCGGAGCCCGAGGCGGCCGACCAACGGCCGCATCTCGACGTGGTGCGGCTGGCGCCGAAACCCGAGGAGGAGCCCCCGCCCGAGACGCCGAGCACGGCGCTCGGGGACGCGGAGGACCCGGCACACGATGACAACGACCGCCCGGTCATCACCGGCGCCGGACAGCGGGTGCAGCAGACGGCCCCCGCGGCCACCACGCCGGGCCACGCGCCGGGAGGTCGACGATGATGCGCCGACTCTGGGTCGCCGCTGCGGCCGCCATGCTCACCCTCGCCGGAGGGGCATCGGCCCAGGAGGACGCCCCCGCGGCCCCGCCGCCGGGCTCCACACCGAGCGAGCCTACCCCCACCGGGGTCGACGTCGTCTCGCCCGGGGGAACCACCACCACCTCGCAGAGCAGCATCTTCGGGCCTGCGCCGGCCAGCGTGGGTGACGTCAATCAGTACCTCCCGTCGAGTGCACAAGCCTCGACCGACACCTCGCGCAGCTCCGACGGATTCGACCTGCGCCGCGCAGGGGCGGGCGACGGCAAGGTCGTCAAAGGCAGCGCCAACGGTGCCTACATCGTCTCGGGTCAGGCCGTGCCCAACCTCCACGTGGCCAAGCGGGGCGACACCCTCTGGAGCATCTCCCGACGCTACTACGGCAACAGCTACAACTGGCCGCGCGTGTGGTCGTACAACCGCCAGATCCAGAACCCGCACTGGATCTACCCGGGCGACCAGATCCGCCTCAAGGGTGGCTTCGGCGTTCGCACCGTAGGTGGTTTCGTGCGGCCTCAGGCCATCGTGCCGCCGAGCACCGTGTTCTACCGCCACTACGGCTACGTGCTCGACGGCAAACACGAGGTCTACGGCGAGATCATCGGTAGCCCCGAGGACCAGATGCTCTTGTCGGAGAACGACGAGGTCTACATCAAGCTCCTCTCCGACAAGAAGGAGGTCGAGAACCTCGCACCCGGCGACCTGCTCACGCTCTTCGAGCCGCGCGAAGTGAAGAACCTCACGCCCTACCCGCTGGTCTGGGTGCGCGGCATCGCCAAGATCAACCGCATCAACAAGAAGACCGGCATGGTGCGGGCACGCATCGTCGAGTCGCTCACCGTCATCGAGCGCGGCACGCTCGCCGGCCCCATGGGTCGCAAGATGGACGTCGTCGAGCCGAAGCGGAACAAGAAGACCGTCGAAGCACGCATCGTCGGCGCCCTCTACCCCTACGAGTTCTACGCCCAGGGGCACTACGTCTTCATCGACAAGGGCAAGGACGACGGCATCGAGGTCGGCAACCGCTTCTTCGCCGTGTCGCGCGGCGACGAGTGGCGCCTCGGCCTCGAGAACGCGGGCAACCTCTCCGACCACCGCGTGATCCACGAGGACGACCGCAACATCCGCGAGGAGAAGACGGTCGACAAGGACGAGCCCGAGCTCTACCCGGCCGAGACCTACGCCGAGCTCATCGTCCTGCGCACGCGCGAGAAGACCTCGACTTGCTTGGTGACGGCTTCCATCCGCGAGATCGCGCGCGGCTCGGTCATCGTGGCCCGCAAGGACTACTGAAACGGCACCAGCTGGCGGCGGATCCCGCGCATCATGGCGTCTACGCTCGGCTTGAAGCCGAAGGTGGGCGCTGCGGGGGCGGTCTCGGTGCCGGCGCATAGGGTGCCGAGGATCCCCTGGGGGCCGAGCTCGCGCACCAGCTCGAGCAGGCGCGGGGCCGGGGTGGCGCGACCGTAGCGCTGAACCTGATCGTACAGACCCGTCATCGGATCTTGGCAGACGGGGTTCTGGGGCTGGAGCTCGGGCACGCCGCATTCGCAGCGGCCGCCACCGCAGTTCACCGGGGGGTCGATCGCGTAGGTGCAGCTGAACTGAAGCGTGGCCGGGAGGGCGTGCTCGTGGCCGTTGGTGGGGTTCGCGAGTGGACCGGCCTCGGGCGGGGCGAGCTCCGTTTCGGTGACGGGGCTGGTCCCCGTGCGCGGAGCGACCGAGAGCAGCATGAGGGGATCGGTGGGCGCGGTGCCATCGTCTTGGGTCAGCAGGCGCTCCCAGGTCACCTCGGTCGCGGGCTCGAGACCGGCCGCGAGGTCTTGGCTCGCGATGGCGACGTCGGGCCAGGGCACGCCGGTGAGGGTGGCCACCATCACCCGCTCTGGTCGACGACCCGAGGCGAAGAGGGGGTTTTGCACGACCTGGCCGGTGTCGTCTTGAACCGTGTTCTCGCGGAAGCCGTTCAGGTAGCGATCGAGCGGGTAGTCGAAGTCGATGCCGAAGCGCCGCTTCTGATCGAAGCAGCGCAGCGACAGCGGGTCGTCCTCGGGCGGCAGCGCCGTGCCGTCGCAGTTGGGGTCGGGAGGACAGTTGCCCTGAGGCTGACCGCACGAGAGGCAGCAGGCGTCGTCGGGGTTGGTCGCGCATTCACTACGCGCCGGGGGCAAGGTGAAGGGGGCGCCACCTACGAGGCGCTGGGCTGCGAGATAGAACTGGCCTTCTTCGCGGATGGAGCAGTCGTCGCGGTCGCTCACGACCACCACCAACACGGCGGAGTCGGGGCGGAGGAAGGCGTCGCGCTGCTCGAGGAGCGCCGTGTCGACGCCCTGTCGCTGAGCCCTTCCGCCCACGACCTGGATCGAGACCGGGGGGGCCGGATCGACGAGGAAGCGGTAGGCCGCCTCGAGGGGAGCGTTGAAGAGGCAGCCGTTCGTTCCCGCGCCCTGCACGATGCTGCGCAAGGCGTTGCCGAGGGCGATGGGGCTGCTCTCTCCGGGAGGGGTGGCGGCGCCATCGGGATCCCAGGCGAGGAAGCCGAGGCCTTGGTAGGTGGGGACGACCGTGTCGTCTTCGGCGCGGGTGAGCAACCGCGCGCCATCGTCTTGGGTGACGTCGTAGTCGGAGGCCACGGGGCTGCAGATGTCGGCGCCGTGGCCGCCGATGCTGGAGGAGACGACACCGAAGTGGATGTCGGTCTGCGGGGCGAAGTCGCGGATCCCCACCTCACACTGCGTCTCGAGATTGGGCGGGGCGTCGACGATCTGGCCGCGGCCGTTCACGCAGCGCGGGTTGACCAGACGGTCGACCATGTACGGGATCGCCTGGGCCATGATGCGCTGGGCTGCGCCCCCGGTGAAGCCGTTGTCGACCACGAAGAGCACGTCGAGGGAGGAGGCCGGACCGGGCTTGGTTACCGGGGGGGGACCGTCGTCGTCTTCTTCGGGCGGCGCGTCGGCACGCGTCTCGGTGCGACCGCCGCAGCTGAGGGTGGTCAGGGCCAGGGCAGCAACCAGAAGGGGTCGCGCGATAAGCATGGGGGCAGGCTACGACGGACGCCGCAGACATGCACATCTGGAAGCCGGAGTGCGGAACGGGCTAGGCTGTCTTCGTGCGCTGTCTTACGTGTGGTGAGTCCGTGACGAGCAAGGCCTTCCGCCCCTTCTGCTCGCTGCGATGCCGTCAGCTCGACCTCGGTCGCTGGCTCGATGGGTCCTACCGGATCGCCGGCCCACCCGCGGAGCCCACCGCCGACGCGCTCCCGCCGCGAGAAGAGGAGGAGCCACGATGGGACGCCTGACGGCCGCGGTGACGATGATCTTGCTCACGAGCAGCGGCTCGGTTTGGGCTCAGACCCCCATGCCGCCCCCCGGCACACCGCCCGGAACACCGGCCCCGGGCACGCTGCCGGGGACCCCGGCGCCGGGAACCATGCCCGCGCCCGCGCCCGCATCGGGGCCCACTGCAGGCGGACTCACCGCGCCGGACCCCATGCCCGACCCCGAGCCCGATGAGACGGATCAGCAGCTCGACGACGCCAAAGAGGAGGACTCTGGCCGCGGGCTGAAGTGGATCTACATCGACGTGGAGGGCGGCTATCAGTACGTCGACCTCAACACCTTCGAGGCAGACGAGTCGACCCTGACCGTCGGCTTCGTGAAGACCAACTCGAGCGGCGGCTTCGTGGGTGTCGGCGCGGGTCTCACGCTGGGCCGCATCTTCACGGTGGGACCGCGCTTCCGGGCGGGCTTCTTCGACGACTGGCAGATCTTCACGGTCGGCGGCGACATCGGCTTCCGCATCCCCATCGGCCTCGTCGAGCCCCACTTTTCGCTCGGCGGTGGTTACGCCGGACTGGGCAGTCTGAGTGATGCGCTCGGTGGTGTATCCGACGCGATCAACATCCGCGGTGGCTACGGGCGGGTCGGGGGTGGCCTCGACTTCTGGCTCGGCAACTACGTGACGCTCGGCCTCGGGGCGAGCTGGGAGTTCATGGGCTTGGTGCGGCCGGGGGTCGATCCGGCGAGTCTCAACCCCGAAACCACCAGCGACCTGAGCGAAGCCCGGCGCAACATCCTCGCCGCCGAAGGCAGCGGCTACGGGTCGACGATCAGCGCGCTCGCGAGGCTGGGCGTGCAGTTCTGACGTGAGCACCGTTCATTGGATCGTCGCCGCCGCCGTGGCTGCCCTCGTCTTGGGCACGCACGTCGGCGCGCTCTGGCGCTCCAGCTACATGCGCATGCACCTGGGGTCCTTCTTGGGATCCATGGCGGCAGGGGCCACCCTGGTGGTGCCGAGCACGCTCCTCGAGCGGGTGCTGCAGCGCTGGGCCGAGATCGATCCCACCACCGGCCAGGGCGGGACGGTCACGCTCCTCGTCTACGCCATCCTCATCATCGCACCGCTCGAGATGGGGCTATGCACGCTCGCCGTCTGGCCCTTCTGGCGCTTGCGCCGCTTGCGCATGCGGGCCGGCTTGTCCCGCTCGTTGGAGATCCGCGAAGGCGTCGGTTTCGCCATCTCGGCCGCCCTCGGCTTCGGCATCGCGCGCAGCGGCGTCTATTTGGCCGCGGCGTCGGCGGGTTGGTTGTCCGTGTTGCGCGCCCTTCTCTGGCCGCTCGTCTTCGCCACCCTGTGCGCGGGATGGGGCTACGTCTTGGGCCGCAACGCGCAGCGCGGCATGCGTGGGCGCCGCTTCTCGTCGGCGTGGCTCGGGGCGGTGGTCATGAGCGCCGTGGCCGACCAGCTGACCTTCCGTCGAGGACCGGCGGCCATGCTCGCCCTGTTGCCGCTCATGCTCTTCATGTTCGGCATCGCCTTCTTGCTCTGGCGCGACCTACAGCGACGCGAAGGCGGCTCGAGCGGTGGAAAGCTCAGCAGCATCATCGCCTCGGCGCCGGCGCCCTCGTTGGAGACCATCCGCGACGCCTTTCGCCGCCAGGACCGACCCCTCACGCTGCGCTGGATCACCTTCGGCGCCCTCGTGACGACGGGGGTCATCACGACCGGCCTCATCGGGGCCGTGTGGCTCGGCCACGAGCTCAACCTCGACTTCGCTGCCGTCGACGCGGCCGAAGTAGGGGCGGAGGCCCTCGCCCCCGTGGCCCTCCTCGGGACCGGGGTCCTGGTGGCCTTCCCGGTGAGCGGCTACCTGCTCGCTCGCGCCTCCGGCACCCAGAGCGTGGTCGAGCCCGCCGTCGCTTCGTCCCTGGCCATGGTGCTGGTCATGGTTCTCCTGGGCATGATGGCACCCGTGAGCGTCGTCTTCGCCGTCGCCTTCGCCCCCATCGGTTTCGCCCTCACGTGCATCGGCGCCTGGGTCGGCATGGAAACCTAGATCTCGGTCTCGGTCTCGACCTCGGTCTCGGTCTCGATCTCGATCTCGGGCTCGAGAACCTCGAACCTCGAACCTCGAACCTCGAACCTCGAACCTCGAACCTCGAACCTCGAACCTCGAAACCCTCGAACCTCGAAACCCTCGAACCTCGAAACCCTCGTGCGCTACTCGGCGGCGGAGACTTCGAGCTCGTCTTCGAGGTCGCGGAGGAGCTTCTTGGCGCGCTTGCTCACCTTGGAGGGGACCGCCACCTGCACGATGACGTGGAGGGCGCCGGAGCCAGGTCCGTTGACGTTGGGTACGCCGCGTCCTTTGGCCGTGAGCACGGTGCCGGGCTGGGTGCCAGCGTCGACCTTCACCTGGTGGATGCCGCCGTCGATGAGCGGGATGTCGATCTTGGTGCCGAGGGCAGCTTCGGGGAAGCTGATGGTGTGGCGGGTGATGAGGTCGAGCCCCTCGCGCTCGAAGCGCTCGTGGGGTTGCAGCTCGACGTCGACGTAGAGGTTGCCCGCCGGACCGCCCTGGGGACCGGGGAGACCTTGCCCCGTGACGCGCAGCCGGTGGCCGCTGTCGATGCCGGGGGGGAAGCTGACGTTCACCTTGCGGTGCTTCTCGACCCAGCCCGCGCCCTCGCAGGTGTCACAGCTCTCCTCGACGATCTGACCGGCGCCACCGCAGGCTGAGCACGCCTGGGTGAACATGATGAACCCACGCGCCGTAGATACCTGGCCGCGCCCGTTGCAGACCTCGCAGGTCTTCATGGCGCTGCCGTCTTTGGCCCCGGTGCCGGTGCAGTCGTCGCACTGGACCGGGGTGCGGAGCTCGATCTCCTTCTTGCACCCGAGGACCGCTTCTTCGAGCGTCAGCACCTGCTCGACGCGCAGGTCGCGGCCGCGTGCGGGGCCGCGACGTCGGCCCTGACCGCCGAAGCCGCCTCCACCGCCACCGAAGAAGTCGCTGAACAGGTCCTGAAAGTGCGAGAAGATGTCGCCGCCGAAGTCGGCCGCGCCGCCTCCCTCGAACCCGGCGTGACCGAAGCGGTCGTAGCGGGCCCGCTTGTCGTCGTCGCTGAGCACCGAGTAGGCCTCGGTGACTTCCTTGAAGCGAGCCTCCGCCTCCTGACTGCCCTTGTTGCGGTCGGGGTGGTACTTGAGCGCGAGCTTCTTGTAGGACTTGCGGATCTCCTGCGAGGAAGCGGTGCGCTCCACGCCGAGAAGCTCGTAATAATCACGCTTTTCGCTCATGGCGGACCGACGGCTCCAGGAAAGAGGGAAGGGATGGAGCGCGTCGAAAAGACTGCCGCCAACCTAATGCCCCGAGGGGCACTGTCAACGGCGCGGCCCCAAAGACGGAACCTCACGAGCCACCGAGCAGCTCGCGCAGTCGCGGGGTGATGTTGTCTACCGCCCCTGGGCCCTTGATCGAGCCCATCATGCGGCGGTCGGGGTCGCACTTCCCCTCGGTGGTCACCCGCGAAAACAGTGGGATCATGCGCGAGCGACATCCGGCCGCCGTGAGGCGAGCCTCGTCGGCGTCGGCGTCGAACTCGATGACGCGCAGGTTCGGGAAGGCTTCGTCGAGCTCGCCGCGGGCGGCCGCGTCGTGGAAGTAGCGGCAGGGCTCACACCAGGAAGCGCCCACGTAGACGATCACCTGCTGCCCCGTGGCCTGGGTCCGCTCGAGCTCCTCCTTCATGAGCACCTCGACGGGTACGTGCGGCTTGGCCTTCACCAGGGCCAGCTTCTTGGGGGCGGCGCCCGTCGTCGCGACCACGGGTGACGCGGTGCTCGTCGTGGCGCCAGGGGGAGCCGACTCGGATTTGCACCCCAGAAAGGCGAACGCGAGCCAGAAGAGCGCCCGGCTCCGGCCGGTCACGCGCCCCCTTCGTCGAGGGCGCGTCGGAGCTGGGCCACCTCGGCTCGTGCGGCGCGGAGGGCCTCTTCGAGCATGCGCTCGGGGGGCGGGGCGTCGGTCGGCTCGGTGACCTTCGCCCGGAGGCTGTCGATGGTCCACTGTGCGGCCTGGAGGTCGGCTTCGCTGCGGGCGGCACGCTGTCGCAGGGCGTCGAGCTCGGTCGCCTCGACGCCCCCCGAGACGCCGTTGCGGCCGTGATGTGCGCCACCTTCACCGCTGGCGCTCCCGCCGCCCTTCTTGCCGCCCTGGCGCTCGAAGCGCCGCAGCAGCTCGGCCCCGATCCGCTGGCCTTCGCGTAGCTCGGCTTCGAGGCGCCGGATGTGCTGGGCCTGGGTGCGGAGCCGGGCTTCGGCCGCATCGAGGGCCTTGCCGCTCTCAGCCTCGTCATCGCCGGTGCTGGTGACGGCGCGGCGCAGCTCGACCTTCAGCTCGTCGCGGGTGGTCTCGGCGGCGTGCGCGCGCTTCTTCAACGCGTCGTTCTCGGCGCGCACGTTTTGCAAACTCGTGCGCAGCTCGTCGACCTGGAACTGCAAGCCGCGTGCATCGAGGGTGGGCTCTGCGCTCGGTGCTTCTTCGACGGGCTCGGGGCGGGCCTCGAGCTCGGCTTCGAGATCGGCGATGCGCTCCAGCATCGTGTCGAGGTCCGACTGGTGCGCCTCGGCCGCCTGCTCGAGCTTGTCGCGCAGCTCTCGCCGCGCGGCCTTCTCGGCGTCGCGCAGGGCCGCCTCGAGCTCGCCGATTCGCTTCTCGAGGGGCTTGGTCGCAGCCAAGCCCTGCTCGGCATCACGCAGTGCGCTCTCGAGCTCGGCCACACGGCCCTCGAGGGGCTCGGTGGCTTCTCGCGCTTCGTCGCGCTCTCGCTCGAGGCGCTTCTGCTCCCGATGCAAGGCCGAGAGGCGCTGCTCGAGCTCACGAGCCTTTCGCTCGGCGACGTCCTGATTGTTGCGCACGTCGCCGAGACGTCGCTCGGCACGCTCGGCGCGCTCGGTGGCTCGGTCGAGCTCTTCTCGGAACCGCCCGCTCTGGCCGCGGTCCTCGTCGGCGGCTTTGCGCAGCTTGTCGTTGTCCCGACGCAGCTCGTCGAGCTCGCGCGCCAACTTGGCCCGCTGCTCTTCGCTCGCGGCCTGCAGCTCGGCGAGGCGAGCCGACATCACGGTGGCCGCGGCCTGGCGCTCCTTGCTGCGCTCGCGCGCTTCGCGAACCTGATCTTGGGTCTTGTCGAGCTCGGCCTCGAGCACGGAGATCTGCACCCGGGCCTCGGCGAGCTCGGCCGTGGCCTCGGGGGCCGGCGCGCCCGATCCGAGGAGCGTGGGACCGATGCCGTCGAGCGGCATCTGCACCAGCGTGTACGGGTCGAGCGGCTGGTCGTCGTGGTCGCTGGCGACGGCCACGAAGAAGCGCGGGTCTTCGGTGCGGGTCACGAGCGAGGTGTCGATGGTGACCGCGGGCTCTCCTTCGAGGGCGAACTCGGCCACGGTGTAGCCGACGAAGGGCGCCTGGCCGAGCATTCGCACGTTCTCGAACCGGTCGGCGAGCGCGTCGTAGAGCTCGTAGTAGCCGAGCACGTCCTGAGGCTCGTTATCGAGGCCGTCGGGATTCGCGCTCGCGACGATGACGACCCCGCGGGGCGAGAGCAGCTCGCGCGCGAGGTCGATGGTGGCTTTGGCTTCGCGGCGCCACAGCTCGGAGACGATGACGGCGTCGAAGGCGGCGCCGTGTGCGTCCCGGGCTTCGTCGAGGGGCGCGAAGCTCACTTGGCTCTGTGGGCCCCGCGAGCGTGCAATGGAGGCTGCGACCCGATCGCGTACGGCATCGTAGGCGTGCACGCGGCGTCCAGTGAGACCGGCGATACACTCGGCGAGCCCCGATGCGCTGTCGCCGAGCACGGCGGCCCGACGCCCGCGGAGCAGCCCACCCGCATAAGCGGCGAGGGCGAGCGATGGATGAAGGGGGGTCCGCGGATCCTCGGCGCTCATGCTGGCCTCGGGATAGTGCAGGGCGACGGCCGAGAAAAGGACCGAAGCGGCCTCATTGTGCAGCTGCTGCTCGTCAGTTCAGGTGGGCGAGGGAAAGCGGATACGCGCAAGACACGTTGTGTCGCCGGGCGCGGGGAGCTACCCCCATCCCTCGCCATGAGCATCGACGTTCGAGAGGTCACGAATCAGCGCAAGGGGATGCGCGACTTCATGGATGTGGTCGACACGGTCTTCGCCGGGGACCCCCACTACATCCGCCCCCTGGATATGGAGATCTCCGATCGCTTCAACCGGAAGAAGAACCCCTTCTTCGATCACGGTGAGGCGGCAGCGTGGGTCGCCTATCGAGATGGCCGCCCCGTGGGACGGATCTCGGCCTCGATCGACAAGGGCTACGACGAGCTCTACGACGACGGTGCTGGCTTCTTCGGGCATTTCGACACCATCGACGACGACGCCGTGAGCCGCCCCCTGCTCGAGGCGGCCGAAGGCTGGCTCCGCGGCCGTGGGGTCAAGCTCATGCGCGGACCCTATCCACTGCACCTCGACGCCGAAGGCGGGTGTTTGGTCGACGGCTTCGACACGCCGCCGATGATCATGAGCGCCCACCACCGGAAGTGGCAGTCGGGCCTCATCGAGTCCTACGGGCTGAGCAAGTGCAAAGACCTCTTCGCTTGGAGCTATGACGTGGGCCGCGTGCCGCCGCGGGCTCAGCGCGCGCACGACGACTTCCTCGCCCTCCCCGAGGTGAGCGTTCGGCACGGGGACACCCGTCGCTACGACGACGACATCCGACTCATTCAAGACGTCTACAACGACGCTTGGAGCGACAACTGGGGCTTCGTCCCCATGACCGAGCGCGAGCTCAAGAAGATGGGCGAAGACCTGCGCCTCATCTTCGTGCCGCAGCTCTCGCAGCTGGTGTTCATCGAGGGCGAGATCGCAGCGGTCGCGCTCGCGCTGCCCAACCTCAACGAGCTCATCTACGACACGCGTGGCAAGCTCCTCCCCACCGGTGCCCTCAAGCTGTTGTGGCGGCTCCGGGTCCGCGGACCGAAGAGCGGTCGCCTGGTCATCCTCGGGATCCGGAAAAAGTTCCGGAACGTGCGGCGTTATGCAGGGCTGAGTGCCTACCTCTACGTCGCCATGAACCAGGCGGGTCACCTCTTGGGCATTCGCACCGGCGAGCTCTCGTGGACCCTCGAAGACAACGCCAAGATCAACGTGGGCATCAAGATGATGGGTGGCCGGGTCTACAAGACCTACCGGGTCTACGAGATGGCCCTCTGACGGGTTTGACCGGGCCCTCGCCGATCCATAGGTTTTCGCCATGAGCCTGCGCGTCCTCCTCCTCGTGGTCCTGGGCCTGCTCGTGGCCGCGCCCGCATGGGCTCAGGACGACGCGCCGAAGAAGGAAGCGGCGGAGGAGGGCGCTCCCGCGGGCGAGAAGGCGGAGAAAGCCCCCGCGGAGAAGGCCGCTGACGAGAAGGCGCCCAAAGAAGAGGCGTCCAGCGGCGAGCCCGAGAAGGCGGCCCCCGAAGAGGGGGATGCGCCGGCCGACGCGCCCAAAGGCGAGAAGAAGCCGACCGATACCGCCAAACCAACGCCCTCCCCTGATGGGCCCGCTCCCGTGGCGCCGGCTCCGGCGCCCGCGCCGGCGCCTACGCCGAAGGGCCACGGTTTGGTGGTCGTGGCGGGCGACGCCGAGGCGCGGGGTCAGGCTCGCAATCTGGCTCGCATCGCCTACAAGGACGCCTCGCTGCGTCCCCGCATCGACGAAGCCACCGCCCGCGTATTGGCCGGTGATCCGGCCCCGAAGGACGACGCGGGCTTGAACGAGCTCGCCTCCACCGTCGCGGCCGTTTCGACCCTGAAGGACGACGCCGTTCGCCGGCGTCTGCTCGGCGCCATGTCGCGAGAGCTCGGCGTGCAGCGGGCGGTCTTGGTGGAGACGGGCGCCAAGGGGCCGCGTGCCCGGGTGGTGGAGGGCGGCCGCTTCCGCGGTGTGACCCTGACCGCCTCCCAACGCCCGGATGGTACGTGGGACTGGTCCGACGCCGTCGCCATGCTGCGGGGGCTCGCGGTGGGAACTCCGGTGCCGGGTCCGCGGCGCACCGGCCCGCAGCCCAAAGAAGCGCCCAAGCCCACCTCTACGGCCCCCGCCGAGGGAGCTGACGACGAGGACGAGTTCAATCTGCTAACCTCACCATGGTTCTGGGGCGGTCTCGGCGTGGTGGTGACGGTCGGTGTAACGGTCTTCGTGTTGTCGAGGACGGCGCTCAACGAGCCCGATGAGGTGGTGATCCAGGGGAGGATCGCTCCTTGAGAGGGGGCTGGGGGCGCCTGGGCGTCGCCTGTGCGGTTCTGGCGCTGACGGGTTCGTCGGCGGCGCAGACCGCTCCGAGCCCGCCGGCCTCCTCTGCCGCTCCTCGATCGACGACCCCAGCGCCCAAGGCGGAGCCGCCCGAAGCGCCAGCACCACAGCTGATGTACCCCAGGCCGGCGGAGGCGCCGCTGCTCGGTCACGCTCCTGCGTTGCCTCCGCTTCCGCCCGAATATCTCACGCGCGAGGTCGAGGGCATGACCATCGCCTATCACCCGCTGGCGCGCGATCGGGTGCGAGCCTTGGCCGAGGCAGCGCCGGAGCTGCGTCGTCGCCTGTCCGAAGAGCTCGGTCATCCCGTGCTCGGCGAGCTCACGATCCGGGTCGCGGTGGGGCCGTCCGACGTGGCCCGCATCGTGCCGGAGGGGGCGCCGACGGGGCAGGAGACGATCGCGCTCTTCGAGGCCTCCACGCTCATCTTGGCGTTGCCGAGCGCAAACGTCGACGACGCGCAGGTGATGGCCGGCTTTCGGCGGGGCATGGCGTACCTCGCGCTCGATGAAGCCGCGGGGACCGACGGTCTGCCGCGCTGGCTTCGCCTGGGCTACGCGCTCCGGGTCGCGGCCTACGGCGAACCGGCGCGGTCGCGCGCGCTGTGGTGGGCATCGGTGGAGGAGCGGGTGATCCCGCTCGTCGACCTCGACTTCTACCTCGAAGACGGCGCCCTCGACTCGGTCGCAGCCGCGGAGAGCGTCGACTTCGTTCGCTTCCTCTCCGAGGGCGAGCGCACCGAGGCGTTCGCCCACCTCGTACGCCGTCGCCGGGCGGGGGAAGCCTTCGAGGCGGCGATCGCGCAGGGCTACCAGACCGACCTCAATCAGCTGGAGCAGTCGTGGCGCCTCGACCTCGCACGGCACCGCACGTTCGTTCCCATTCTCCTGGGTAGCCTCGGGTTGTGGGGCGTGCTCGCGCTGGCCGCCATGTTCGCGAGGCGGTGGCGCGCGCGCGTCGAGCCCGAGATCGAAAGAGACGAGCCCGAGGCTCCGCCCCCGCCCCGGCGTCGACGTCGGACGCGCAGCACCCCCCGCATCCCGATCGGCGCGGTGGAGTCGGCGGAGACCGAGGTTCCCAAGGTGTCGCATGACGGCCGCTGGCACACCCTCCACTGACGAGAACCCCACCCGGGCGCTGGCCATGGGGGCGATCCTCGTGGTGAGCCTCGGCGCGGTCATCCGCGGCATCGACGGGTGGTTGAGCAACCCGATGCAGGCCACCGTGCTCGGCGCGGTCGTGGTCAGCTTCGCCATGGGCCGCGCCGGCGTTCCTTCCGCGCGTGGCGGCGGGCGAGCTTGGCGCCGGGCCATCGTATCGGCCGGGGTGGTCTTCGTGATCTTGGCGGTGGCGGCGGGCGTCGCGGTGGCAGCGGGAGGCGCCATCCATTCCGCGCAGCCATCCGCGGCCGTCTTCTTCGGGATCATCGAGAGCGTCTTCCTGGCGCTGCGCGACGAGGTGTGGCTGCACGGCATCCCGCTCACCTTTGCCGCGCGGGCGCGGCTGCCGCTTCGTTACGGCGCCATCTTCGCGGTCTTGGCCAGCGTCGCCGCGGTGGCTCTCGAGCGGAGCGCGACACCGGTGGGCTTGGCGCTCGTGGCCACGTCGAGCGCCGCTTTCGTGGCGCTGTGGCTGAAGGGCCGCGACGCGTGGGCGCCCATCGGAGCCCACTTTGCCTTCTCGTTCGGGGCCGATGCCCTCCTCGGCGGCGAGCTCCTCGCCGTGGGCCCCGGCGCGGGCAATCTGACCGCGGGCCCGAGCGCACACGGCATCATCGCCATCGTGGCTGCGCTCGGCTTCGCGGCCATGGCGGCTGGTGCCCCGCGCCTCCCCATCCCCCAGGCGACCCAGGAGGAGATGGACGACGGGCCTGCCGACGCGCCCAAGAAGAAGAAGTCGTCGGCCAAGAAGAAGAAGCGCAAGAAAGAGGCCGCCAAGCCCGAGAAGAAGCCATCGTGACCTCGCGCTACCAGCCCTTCTACTGCGAGGAGAACGTCTGGTGGCAGGTGCGCGAGACAGAAGGCCGTCGGTGGGCCCTGTTCATCACCAACGCGCAGGGCCGCGTGTTGTTGTGGCAGCAGCGGTTGGCGAAGCCGGGCGAGCCGGTGCTCTGGGACTACCACGTGGTGATGGTGCGCGAGGCCGACGGGGCGCGCTGGATCCATGACCAGGACACCCGCCTTCCGGCCGTCTGTCCCGCGCTGGCCTACCTCGAGGCTACCTTTCCCTACGAGCCCGAGCGCCTGCCCGACGAGCTGTCATCGCTGGTACCGAGCTTCCGGCTCGTGACCGCAGAAGACCTCGAGGCCACCTTCGCCACCGACCGCGGCCACATGCTGAACGCGGACGGAACCTACATCCACCCGCCCCCGAGCTGGCCCCCCGTGGTGGCCGGCGACCTCGACAGCACCTCCACCCTCGAGCGCTACCTCGACCTGACGGACGACATCGCCGGCGAGGTCCTCACCCTCCCCGAGCTGCGGGCCTGGGCCACGATCTAGCGTCGCCGACGGTTCCGGTCGCGAGGCGCGTGGGCGAGCTCATCGCGCCCGGCTTGCGTCGATGGCGTTGCCTCGGCGTGACCGCTGACGGTAGGTTGGGGGCATGAAGGTTCGGCTTGGGTTCATTGGCTTGGGACTGCTGACGGGCGTGGCCATCGCTGCCTGCGGTGGAGACGACGGAGACACCACCGGCACCGGTGGGAGCGGCGCCGGCAACACCACGACCACGACGTCCGGTGGCGGCGACATGTCGACGACCAACACCACCAGCACCGGCAGTTCGATGTCTAATGTCGTGTGTGACCTCGACAACAAGTGCAAGAGCGACGAGCACTGTGCGTGTGAGGACTGCTGGTATAGCGCCGCGTGCAACACTCCCTCCTGCAACACGGATGGTGTCTGCGACGACAACGAGTCCTGCGCGTGTGCCGATTGCGCATCCGACGCCGCGTGTACTGACTACTGCGTCAACTGCAGGACGTTTGCTACCTACTTCGCGGGCTTCGACGCCTTGTGTGCCAGCTCGGCGACGCTGTTCTCCACGCTTCAAGATTGTGCGTGCAACGCCAACAGCGCCTGTCTTGGCGATTGCCAGGCGACGTTCTGTCAGGGCCTAGACCCCAACCAGAACTGCCGGGACTGTATCGAAGACAATTGCGCGGCGCAGCGTGACGCGTGCTTCGCTGACGCGCCGAGCGTGATCAAGTGCAACCCGGTGACGCAGGACGGGTGCAATCCGAACCAGGGCAACGAGCGCTGCGACTACATCACCATGCCCGAGAGCGACATTCTCACGTTTGCGCCTCGCACCGTGATTGGGTTTCAGTGCAAGCTCGAGACGAACAACGCCGACCAGTGCACTGCCTGCAACTACAACTTCGGTAGCCAGACCAAGTGCGAGAAGGGCAACACCTGCGTCGACCCCGGGGGCAACCTCGTGCCCGAGGGCACCTGCGGTCGCTACTGCTGTGACGACGCCGACTGCGGCACCGGAGGGGTCGGCAGCTGTCAGAAGGGGGCCTTCGACCCGGTTGCGACCGGCCTCGGCACGTGCACCATCGGCACCATGCCCACCGACCCCGGTTGCGATGCGCCCGGCTTGGGCATGAGCACGAGCATGGGCAGCTGCGTCACGCCCAACTGAGCTTCCCGACAAAAGGCATCGAGCCCGCCGACCTCTCATGGGGTCCGGCGGGCTCGTCGCATCTAGGGCTTCAGCTCAGTAGTAGTAGCAGAAGTTCTCGGCTTCGAAGGGGAGCGGGAGCCGTGCCTCTTCGGTCATGGTGGCGGTGTTGTTGACCACGATGCCGCCGCGACTGATCGAGTAGATGCTGTCGTCGATGAAGACGCCGCGTCGCACCCGACCCTGATAGCTCATGCACCACTCGTCGTAGTAGGTGCCGTCGTCGACCACGACCTCGTCGAAGAAGCCGGAGTGGCTCACGGAACCGTGGGGAGAGATCCCCTGCTCCACGTCGATGTCGAAGAGCTGGAGGTTGCTCTCCATGCCCTGCGAGGTCCATTCGGCGGTCGGGATGGCGAGCTTGCTTCCGAAGAAGGTGAACGCCTTGTGGTTGTAGGCGGCCTCGGACCAGCCGCCCGAGAGCACGTGCTTGTGCTTCAGCACCGGGTTGGTGGCATCGCGCACGTCGAACAGCTGCAAGGCCGGCTCGCCGACGGTGCCGTCGTCGTCGCCGTCGCGGCCGATGGTGAGGAGGTAGTCCCCGCCTGCGATGGGATGCATGTAGGTCGAGAAGCCCGGGATCTTCAGCTCGGCCATGAGCTTGGGCTGGCGAGGGTCCTTCAGGTCGAAGACGAAGAGCGGGTCGATCTGGCGGAAGGTCACCACGTAACCGCGGTCGCCCACGAAGCGGGTGCTGTAGACCGCTTCGCCCGGCGCCAGCCCCGTCACCTCGCCGATGGGCAGCATGTCCTCACCCAGCAGGAAGAGGTCGTTTTCGCTCGTCCACTCGTCCTTCGACACGAGCCGATCGGTGGTGACCAGGCGAAGTACGCCGTCGCGCTCGTCGAGCGAGAACTGGTCGTTGAGGCGTCCCGGCACCCGCGCCGAGCCGACGTAGGTCGGCTTGGCGGTGTCGGTGCTGAACTTGTGCACCAGGGTCGAGGTGACGCTGAGCGGGGTCTCGCTTTGGTAGGCCCAGATCCAGCGGTGGTCGTTCCAGGATGCGCCGGCCACGTAGAGGTTGTCTTGGCTGGCGTAGACCGTCCACGACTGCCCCGTGATGTGGGTCGCCTGGGCCGGCGCGGTGGGCTGCGTGAGGTCGAAGGAGGCGATGGAGGTGCGGCCGTACTCGGACGTGCCTGCGGTGGGCACGTAGTAGTCGCCGCAGCTGCGGGGGACCTCGCTGAGCTGTCCGCCGTCACGCACGAACTGGTGCGGCAAGAAGTCCTCGAGGGTGGCGGCGTCGATGACGGCCTGGTTCTGTCGCCGCAGCGTCTCGTACCGCGCGGTCATGTAGTCGACGTCGTCGTAGCGGTCGTAATCGACCTCGTTGGGGTAGTACTCGAGATCGAGACGGTTGCTGCTCCAGTCGGTCGTGACCAACCGCACCTGGTTGCCGATGCGGCGCGACGAGCTGTAGTAACCCTGCAGGTACTGCTCGCCCTTCACCTCGGTCTGGGTGCCGTCGATGCCGATGACGGTCACCTTGGTGAAGTCGCGATAGCAGCGCCAATCGCCCTCGGCGCAGCTCAACAGGCCGTCGTCGCTGCTCACCCGCGAGAAGACGACCGCGTTGCCCTCGTGCACGAACATCTCGATCGGAGAGCCCTCGATGGGGGTCGTGCTGCCGAGGCCGAAGGTGTCGAGGGGCCACGCGTTCACGATGGCGAGCTCGCCCTCGTGCAGCACGTAGAGGTGGAAGCCATCGGTCTTGACGATGTCGGCTTCGTGCACGCCCTCGACCTGGTTGTTGGTCTCGCTGTGCTCTGGAGCGCCGTCGTCTTGGGCACCGGCCGAGCTTCCGCTGCCGGTGCTCGCCGACGAGGAGCCCTCGCCATCGGCGACGTCGCTCGTGCGCTCGTTCAACCAGTACAGGTTGCGGTTGATGGCGTCGTTCATCTTCACCGAAGCGTCGCGCTTGAGCTGGGCGAGCAGGTCGTCGCAGCTCTCGGCCTGATGAAGCTCCGCCGAACGCGCGACGAAGGGACCTCGGGGGGCGGGCTCGCTGTCTCCGCAGCCCGTGGCAGTCACCATGGCCACGGGCAGCAGCGAGAGCAGCGGCAAGACAAGCTTGGTGTTCATGCCCTTCAGCTGTGCAACGCGTGGGCCAGCCCGTGTTCGCGTGCATTCGGGCACTTGAGCCCAAATCGTGCTGTGCCATCCCGTGTCACGGCGAGCGCGGAAGTCGTGCCACCGGTGTAGAGTGCCGTCCGTGCGCGCCATGAGAACCCTGCTGCTCGCGCTCGCCCTCGTCTCCTGCACCGAGGAGCCCCGCGTCGCCCCCACGTCGTCGGCCACGGCATCCTCGGTGCCCACCTCGTCGACACCCCCCGCACCCACCGCGGTTCCGTCCGCACCCTCCGCACCCGCACCTTCTGCCACCGCTCGCGCGGTTGAGGGTCCATGGCCCGCCGCCGAGCACACCTGGCGCTTCGACGACACCCCCGCTGGCCGCATCGACGTGGTGGTGACGGTTCCTGAAACCAAGAAGCGCCTGCCCGTACTCATCGCGCTGCACGGCCAGACGGAGGCCTTCAAGCCGCCGGCTCGGGGCGCTCGAGGCTGGCTCGACGACTATGCGCTCACCAAGGCCCTCGCCCGGGTGAAGGCGCCTCCGCTCACCCGGGCCGATCTGCTGCGCATCGCCCCCCAGGATCGCATCGCCGAGCTCAACGCGGCCCTCGAGAAGCAGCCGTACGAGGGCCTCATCGTGGTCACGCCCTTCACCCCCGACATCCTGCAGGGCGAAAAGGAGATGAGCGCGGCCATCCCCTTCGGTCGGTTCGTGGTCGAGACCCTCATCCCTCGCATCTACGCCGACACCCCAGCCCTCGGCACCCCCGCCACGACCGGCATCGACGGCGTCAGCCTCGGGGGGCGTGTCTCGCTGCTCGTCGGTCTCGCGCACCCCGAGCACTTCGGGGTGGTGGCCGCGCTCCAGCCCGCCATCTACCCCCACGAGCTCGACGAGCTCACCCGCCGTGTCCGCGAGGCCCGCAAGGCCAACGCCGCCTTCCGCCTCCGCCTCCTCACCAGCGATGGCGACTTCTACCGCGGCACCGTGGGCGCCTTCGCCAAGCAGCTCGACCGCGCATCGCTCGCCCACCGCCACGACGTCGTGGCCGGCCCCCACAGCTACGCCTTCAACCGTGGTCCGGGCGCCTACGAGATGCTGCTCTTCCACGACCGCGCCTTGCGCGGCCAGCCAGGGCCTTAGCGTTCTACCCGCCGAGCGCGTGCGTTGGGCACCGCTATGGGGGCCATCGAACCACGAAGCGGGCGCCCTCGTCGCTTCCTGCACTGTGGGCTTCGATCCGACCCCCGTGGTCCTCGACCACCTTCTTGCAAATCGCGAGGCCGATGCCGAGGCCAGGATAGGCGTCGCGGCCCACGGCACGCTCGAAGATGTCGAAGATGCGCGTTGCCGCGTGGGCCGGGAACCCGATGCCTTCGTCGATGACCTCGATGACGACGGCGTCGTCGTCGACCCGGCCCCGAATGGTGACGCGAGGGGCATGCTCGGAGAACTTGATCGCGTTCTCCACCAGGTGCTGGAACAGCAGCACCATCTGAGAGCGAATCGCGCTGACGACGCCGAGGTCCTCTTCGTACACCAGCCTTCCGCCTCGTGCCTCGAGCGCTGGCGCTACGTTTGACGCCACCTCGTTCAAGACGTCGACGACGGCGACGTCCTCGCACGGGCCCTTGCGACCGTCGAGACGGATGAGGCGGACCAGCGCGTCCAGCATGTCGCGCATGCGCTCGGCGCCGTGGGTGATGAAGCCTAGGTACTGCTCGCCCTCACCTCCGAGCTGGTCGTCATACTCGGCGACCAGCAGCTCGCCGAAGCTCGTGATGGCGCGCAGCGGTGCTCGCAGGTCGTGCGCCATCACCCGTGCGAGCTCGTCGAGCTCACGTTTCGCACGATCGAGCTCTGCGTCGCGAGCGGCGAGGCGAGCCTCGAGGTCGCCGATCACTGACTCTTCATCCTTCGCCATTTGACCTCAGGCTCGGTCGAACACGAGGTGGAAGGTGGTGCCCTCACCCGGCTCGCCGCTGACCCAGATGCTGCCGCCGCACTCTCGCACGATCCGATCGACGATGGCGAGACCCATACCCGTGCCCGGCTTGTCGTGTTGCAGTCGCTGAAAGGGCTCGAAGACGCGCTGCCGGAACGCGGGCTCGATGCCCGGGCCATTGTCGGTGAGGGTGATCTCCCATTGCGACCCCATGTGAGTCGCCGCGAAGCGAAGGGTGGGCGCGTCGCAGAACTTGAGGGCGTTCTCGACCAGGTTCTGGAACACGAGCCTCAAGCGCTCTGCCTCTCCCTTCACGGTGGGCAGCGTGTCGTGGCCCTCGATGCGGGCGCCGGTCTCGTCGATGCGCTGGCCGAGGTCGGCGAGGATGATGGGAAGGAGCTCCGACAACGCCACCGGCTCGGGGTCGAGGGTGCCGCCGGCGCGGGCGAAGCGAAGGAGATCTTCGATGAGGACAGACATGCGGCCCGCCGAATCACGAACGAAGCTCCAGTATTCTTTGGCCGGCGGCTGCAGGTCGACCAGGCCATCATCACGGAGCAGGTCCATGTACGTGGTGATGGTGCGAAGGGGCTCCTTGAGGTCGTGAGAGGCCAAGAAGGCAAACTGCTCCAGCTCGCGCTTGCGCTTGAACGTGGGGTCGTCGGTCATGTCCCGGAAGACCCCGACCACCCGCGTGACCACCCCCCGGGCGTTGCGAAGAGCCTCTCCGTGGGATTCGACTTGTCGGATCTCTCCTCTGGGCCGAACGATCCGAAGCTCGAAGGAGAACGGCTCGCCTTCGTCGATGGCTCTCTGCACGGCCTCCTGGACCTTCGGTCGGTCATCAGGGTGGTATCGGTCGATGCCGTCATCCAGGCTGGGCACGTGGGTCGCGGGATCCAGACCGTGGATGACGTAGATCTCGGGCGACCACGAGATGGTGTTTTCGACGAGGTCGATCTCCCAGTAGCCGAGGTTGCCGAGGCGCATGCTCATCTCGAGCAGGTGCACGCGCTTCTCGTTGTCGATCGACGCCTCCATGCGCGCCGTGATGTTTCGTGCCGTCGCGTAGAGGTAGCCGTCGTCGGTGGGCGTGGTCGTCCATTCGAGCCAGATCCAGCTGCCATCGGCGCACCGGTATCGATTGACGAACTGGATGGTCGGTGTTCCCGCGGCGAGCTTCTCGACCTCGGCCAGCGTGGCGGCGATGTCTTCGGGATGGACGAGCTCGATGAACGGCCGGGCGTAGAGCTCATCTTCGGACCATCCCAGCGTTTCGGTCCACCGGGGGCTGACCCAGCGAAAGTAGCCCTTGGTATCGGCCACGCAAAAGAGGTCGAGGGAGGCCGATGCGAAGCGCACGAAGTCTTCGGCGAGTCGGAGGTCGTGTCGCGGCACCTCCGATGGCACTCCGTCTTCATTGGCCATGGCGCGATCCTACACGGATCGCGCGAGCGGCTCGTTCGAAGGATCTCGGATGGGGGTTACCGTTCTCTCGAGAGAAGCGGCAACGGCTGCCTCAGCTCGAGCTGGGGCGCGGGCAGAGGGCCAGGGCCTTCTGCTGTGTGAGCGGCTTGGTGATGTAGCCTACGACTGCCTCGTAGGTCTCAGCTCGCTCCTGGTCGTAGGGCTGCTCGGACGAGGTGAGCATGAGTACCGCCGGCGTATCGTCTCCAAGCTTGGGCACGAGCTCGGTGAAACGGTCGAGGAACTCGAACCCGTTCATGCGCGGCATGTTGATGTCGAGCAGAATGATGAGGGGCGGGAAGCCCTCGGGCAGATCGTCACGCTCGTCTCGAAGATACTTTTCGAAGAGCTCGAGCGCCTCCTCGCCCCCGGGGACCTCCATCACGCCGCCGAAGCACTCGGCCTTGTCGAGCACGATGCGGGCGAAGACGCGGTCGGGCGCGTAGTCGTCGATGACCATGACGAGCGGTTTGTTCATCCCCCTTCGGGTGCCTCCTCTAGGTAGGTGTAGGCCGAGAGACCGTCATGATACCGCGACATCAGCTGGCGTGACTCCGCGGGGGTCATGCGCTTGTCTTTGATGGCCAGCTCGACCTGCCGCCGGAGCATGTTGATGAGCTCCTTGGGCTCGTAGTTCACGTACCGGAGCACGTCGCCCACCGTGTCGCCCAGCACCACTTCATCGATGGTGTAGCCGTCTTCTTCGATGTCGACGTTGATGACGTGGGTGTCGCCGAAGAGGTTGTGCAGGTCGCCGAGGATCTCCTGGTAGGCGCCGGTCAGCATGATCCCCAGGTAGTAAGACTGCTCGGGCGTGAAGGGGTGCAGCGGGAGGGTGTCGTTCACGTCCCGCAGGTCGATGAAGTGATCGATCTTGCCGTCGGAGTCGCACGTGATGTCGGCGAGGATGGCCTGCCGGCTGGGGACCTCGTTCAGCCGGTGGATCGGCATGATGGGGAACAGCTGGTCGATGGCCCATGCGTCGGGCACGGACTGAAACAGGCTGAAGTTGCAGAAGTAGGTGTCGCAGAGCAGCCGGTCGAGCTTGGTGAGCTCCTCGGGCACGCGGCCGCCCTCGGCGGCGAGACCGGCGATGCGACGGCAGCTCGCCCAGAACAGACGCTCACACTGGGCGCGTTGGGCGAGGGTGAGGTGCCCGAGGTTGAAGAGCTGAAGGCACTGGTCCTTGTACTCGAGGGCGTCGTGGTACATCTCGCGGAGGTTCTTCCGCGACACCATCGAGTAGACCTCCCACAGCTTGCCCACCAGCTCGTGGTCCTCGTCGTCGGGGGGCTCCAGGTCCTCTGGCTCGTCGCGGGCTTCGGTGCTGCCGATGACGTTGACGAGCAGGATGGAGTGGTGCGCGACGATGGCGCGGCCCGACTCGGTGACCAGCGTGGGGTGGGGGATCTCGGCTTCGTCGCAGGCTTCTTGCACCGCCCACACCACGTCGTTGGCGTACTCCTGCACCGTGTAGTTCATCGACGCGTCGAAGTTGGTCTGCGAGCCGTCGTAGTCGACGCCGAGACCGCCGCCTGCGTCGAAGAGGTCGAGGTGCTTGCACCCGAGCTGGTGCAGCTCGACGAAGAGCCGGGTGGCCTCGCGAAGCGCATCCTTGATGCTGCGGATCGAGGTGATCTGCGAGCCCAGGTGGAAGTGGATGAGCCGCATGCAGTCGAGCATCTCCCAGCTCTCGAGCTGCTCGACCGCGGCGAGGAGTTGGCTGGCGGAGAGGCCGAACTTGGCGTGGTCGCCACCAGACTGCTCCCACTTGCCGGCCCCGCGGGCCGACAGCTTGAGGCGGATCCCGATGCCGGGGCGGATGCCCATGCGCTGGCTCACCTTTCGGATGAGCTCGAGCTCGCTGGGCTTCTCGACCACGATGATGACGCGGTGCCGCAGCTTGGAGGCGAGCAGCGCGGTCTCGATGTAGTGCTCGTCCTTGTAGCCGTTGCAGATGACGAGGGCCTCGGGGTCGTCGAGCAGGGCCATCGCCGCCAGCAGCTCGGGCTTGGAGCCGGCCTCGAGGCCGAAGTGGAACTTGCGACCGTACTTGGTGATCGCCTCCACGACCTTTCGGCTCTGGTTCACCTTGATCGGGTACACACCGCGGTACGAGCCCCCGAAGCCGTAGTCGGCGATGGCCTTGGCGAAGGCGCCGTTGAGGAGGGCGATGCGGGCCTCGAGGAGCTGCGAGAAGCGCAGCAGCATGGGCATGGCGATGCCGCGGTTGGTGAGGTCGTCGGCGAGCTCTTTGAGATCGACGTGACGTTTGCCTGAACCGACGGTCAGGTGTCCTTCGTCATTCACGCGAAAGTGGTCACGACCCCAGTTCTGGACCCCGTAGGTCTCAGCGGCATCACGGACACTCCAGCGGTTCATTCCATTCTGTCGGGCGGCCTGACGGCTCATGGCCGCCATCCTACTCATTTCGGCCCACAGTGCGTCGAAGGTCTGCCGCCCTTCGCGGATTCTTTGCGTAGACCGGGGACGGTTTGGTACCCGATGTAGGCATGAACGTCGTTGGAATCGTCAGGAAGCGAGCCCGTCGTTGGGCCGCGGCGGTCGCCTTGATGGCGCTGCCGTTCGCCGCCTCATCCCTCGTGACGCCGCATGCGCACGCGGGCGGTTCGACACGCCTCAGCGTCAACGTGCCGACTGCCAACTTCCGCGCGGGCCCCAGCACCAAGGACGAAATCCTCTTCACCGCCACCAAGTACTTCCCGGTCACCGTGCTCGAGACCAAGGGCGAGTGGGTGCGGGTGGTCGACTTCGAGAAGGAAGAGTCCTGGATCGCCAAGCGCCTGCTCACCAGCACCCCCACCGTGGTGGTCGAGGTCAAGAAGGGCAACGTGCGCGACGCACCGTCCACCAAGGGCGAGGTGCTCGACAAGGTCGAGTACGGCGAGGTCTTCCGCATCGTGAAGACCGACGGCCGCTGGATGCGCATCGCCACCCCCAAGGAGGTCATCGGCTGGGTCCGAGACGATCTCACCTGGGGCGAAGAGCCCTTCCTCAAGACCCGTAAGTAGCCATTTCGCTCAGGTTTCACGAGCGTGACGTTTGGCCGCCGGGGTTGTCGAGGTCCGGTGCTCGTGCGAGTGTGGCGCCTCACATAGCGCGGAGGACACGGCGACGGGGCATGCCCCCGGGCCAGGAGGACCCTCCGCGTGTCGCTTGGGCCCTCGATGGGGCTGAGTTCGACCGCGACGGTGCGGTTGACGTCAGCTCTGCGGCCCGCAGGAGGTTGTCATGGCCGGACCCGATTCCGCGCGCGAGCAGCTGAAGCTGGAGCAACAGGACTACGGCGAGAAGCCCATCGAAGTTCGCAACACCGATCACTACCAGGCCGAATACGTCCAGAGCTTCGTCGAGAAGTGGGACGAGCTCATCGACTGGGATGCGCGGGCCGAGAGTGAAGGGCGCTTCTTCATCAACGAGCTGCGCAAGCGGGGCAAGCAGCGCATCCTCGACGTAGCCACGGGCACCGGCTTTCACAGCATCCAGCTCATGAAGGCCGGCTTCGACGTGACCAGCGTCGACGGCAGCGCGGTGATGCTGGCCAAGGCGTTCGAGAACGCCAAGAACCGCGGCTTTCTCCTCAAGACCGTGCACGCCGACTGGCGCTGGCTCAACCGGCACACGGCGGGGAAGTTCGACGCCATCATCTGCCTCGGCAACTCGTTCACGCATCTGTTTCGCGAGCGCGATCGACGCCGGGCACTCGCGGAGTTCTACGCCGCGCTCAAGCACGACGGCGTGCTCATCCTCGATCAGCGCAACTACGACATGATCCTCGATCAGGGCTTCTCGACGAAGCACGTCTTCTACTACTGCGGCGAGCAGGTGCAGGCGCGGCCCGAGCACGTCGACGAGGGTCTGGCGCGCTTCAAGTACAGCTTCCCCGACGGGGCCGAATACCACCTCAACATGTACCCGTTGCGGAAGAACTACACCCGCAACCTCCTCATGCAGGTCGGCTTCTACGACGTGACCACCTACGGCGACTTCCACGAGGACTTCAAGGTCGAGGACCCGGACTTCTACGTGCACGTCGCCGACAAGACCTTCCGGGGCGACGACGAAGACGAGGCCGGGAGGGCGCGCATTGTCTGACCCAGCCGCCGAGGTCGTGAAGACGACCGAGACCTACTACGACTCCGACGAAGCCGACCGCTTCTACTTCCACGTCTGGGGTGGCGAAGACATCCACATCGGGCTCTACGACGACGGCGACTCGATTCGCGACGCCAGCGCCAAGACGGTGACCCGCATGGTCGACCGTCTGCACGGGTGGAGCGACGAGACGCGCGTGCTCGACCTCGGAGCCGGCTACGGCGGCTCGGCGCGCGCCTTGGTGAAGCGCTTCGGGTGTCACGTCACCTGCCTCAACCTCAGCCAGACCCAGAATCGGCGCAACCGCGAGATGAGCGCAGACCAGGGGCTGTCCGACCGCATCGAGGTCGTGCACGGCAACTTCGAGGAGCTGCCCTTCGACGATGGCCAGTACGACGTGGTGTGGTCGCAGGACGCCTTCCTGCACAGCGGGAGGCGCGAGACGGTCCTGAAGGAGGCGCGGCGGGTGCTGAAGACCGGGGGCAACATGGTCTTCACCGATCCCATGCAGGCCGATGACTGCCCCGACGGGGTGCTCGGTCCGGTGCTCGCGCGCATCCATCTCTCGTCGATGGCCTCTTTCGGCTTCTACCGCGAGGCCGCGGGTCGGGTGGGGCTCGACGTGGTCGGCATCGACGACCTCACCCCGATGCTGCCCCGGCACTACGCCGCGGTGCGTTCGGAGCTGAAGTCACGCTACGACGAGATGGTCGGCATCTCGGGCCAGGTCTATGTCGACCGCATGATCGAAGGCCTCGGTCACTGGATCGAGGCGGGTGAGGCGGGTCATCTCGCCTGGGGCATCGTGCACTTGCGCGCCGTTTAGTCTTACCGCGGGCCCCATCGGCCCACCTCTCCCCCCTTCGACCTACGGTTCAAATGCCGCTGGCGCAGATCGACGCCGGATGGCATCCGTAAATGAGAGGTCGAGGGCGGGAATGGATCTCTTCCTGAGCAGCCAGTCGGTCGGCTTGGCGGCGGTCGTCACCGCGGGGTGCATGGTCGCAGCCGGTGCGACCAGCAATCGTTGGGCGGGTTGGTGGTCGCAGCGACGCGACCGCAAGCGCGAGACCATCGAGCATCCCGACGAGCCCACCGAAGAGCTACCGGTCAGCGGGCGACACCACGTGGCCATCGCAGGCCGACTGCGGATCGAAGGGCCAGGCTGCGAGCGTCTCGAAGATGCGGCCGCGGCGGCGGCCTCCAGCTACTACCTCCACCACGAGGGTCAGGCGCAGGCCTGGAGCGCTCGTGCGCAGCGGTTGTATCTCGTGGTGAAAGGGGCGCGCGTGCGACTCGAGGGCGCCATCCTCGTCGACGTCGGGAGCGAAGAGCACTTTCCCGGCGTCGGGCTCCACGGTCTCGGACGGCACGTGGTCGATCGCGTGCGCGCGGCGGAACCGATCGCTTTGTGTGCGCGGCGCGACGTGCCGCCTTGTGGCGTTTTCCGATCCCTGGTCGACGGGGACGAGGTGGTCGTCACCGGCTGGCTCGAGCCCGACGACGGGGCCGCGACCTTGTGTCCGGCCGAGGGGGAGACCCTCGTCGCGAGCTGCCGGAGGCGCCCCACCGTGCGGGGTCCCCTCGGTCGGGTCGCCGTCTGGGCCGCCGCCTTCCTCGTCGGGGCCTGAGCAGAAAGCTTCGGGGGGTGAAAGCCCGGGCCGCGTGCTGCGTTTCCCTCGCATGACACCGCGATGCACCCCCGCGGCCGTCCTGGTCTCACTGCTCGCGCTCGGGACCACCGGCTGTGCCACCATGGTCCCGTTCACCCACGAGATGCGCGTCGAGCACGGCCTGTCCGACGACGAGGTCAGCCAGCTTCAGTTCTACACCTCGCACGACATCAAGCTCCGCCGTGAGGTGAAGTCGAAGGGCCGCAAGATCGACGACGGCGCCCTCAAGCTCCGGTCCGGTACGCGCGTCGAAGAGGTCTTCATCCCCGCCAACACGCCGGGGGTGGTGGTCTCGGTCGATCCTGGCTCGATCGAGGTGAGCTTCGAGCGCGGCACCTCGATGCGCTTCGTGGTTGGCGACGAGGGGCCCTCCCAGCCGCTGGTGATGCAGCCCCCCAGCGCCTTCCCCGGCGACGAAGCCCGCGTCGCGGACGTGCTCGACGACGCCATCGGCAGCTACTTCGTCTCCTCCCAGTCCGGCCAGCTCCCCTTCCGTGGCCTGCTCTGGGATCCCGAGGGCGAAACCCTTCAGGCGCACTTGATGATCTATGCGTCGACGCTCGAAGAGGTCGTGGAAGAGCGCACCACCCTCGGTGGTCGTCGGCTCTGACCCTGGCTTGTTGGTGCTTCCGTCTGCGATAACTCCCCTCGTCCTGGGGAGCCCCCGGTGAGGTGCGCGTTGACACGACACCGGCTCCTGTGTTAATAATACGATCGTATTAAAGCTCGGCACGGCGCCGGGTGCGGCCTGGCGGATTCGCCAGGGGGGAGCAAGCAGACGTGTTCGACCTGAAGATCACCCGCGGAACCATCGTCGACGGCACGGGCGAAGCCCGCTTCACCGGCGACGTTGCGGTCAAGAACGGCCGCATCGTCGAGGTGGGCAAGGTGGATGGCCCCGCGACGCGCACCATCGACGCGGACGGTGCCCTCGTGACCCCCGGCTTCACCGACGTGCACACCCACTACGACGGTCAGGTCTCGTGGGACCGCGACCTCGCGCCGTCCTGCTACCACGGGGTCACCACCGCGGTGATGGGCAGCTGTGGCGTGGGCTTCGCGCCTGTGCGCCCCACCGACCACGACCGGCTCATCGAGCTGATGGAGGGCGTCGAGGACATCCCTGGCACCGCCCTCTCCGAAGGGATCACCTGGGACTGGTCCACCTTCCCCGAGTACATGGACGCGCTCGAGAAGCAGTCGCGCACCATGGACTTCGGACTCCAGGTTCCGCACGACGCCCTGCGCGTCTTCGTGATGGGGGGCCGCGCCCTCGCCAACGAGTCGGCCACCGAGGACGACATCGCCGGCATGCGACGCCACCTGCGCGAGTCGCTCGAAGCAGGTGCCTTCGGCTTCTCCACCGGTCGCAGCGACAACCATCGCGATGCCTCCGGTGACGCGACGCCCGCCTCCGAGGCGGACCGCGCCGAGCTCATCGGCATCGCCAAGGCCTTCGACGGGCTCGGGCACGGCGTGCTCCAGGCCGTGAGCGACTTCGACATGGCGGTGTCCGACGACCGCTTCGGTCCCGAGTTCGACCTCCTCGAGGCCATGGCCGAGGCCGGCGGCGGCCACCGGATGAGCATCTCGCTCATGCAACGCGATCAGTCGCCGCTGCAGTGGCAGTGGGTGCTCGACCGGGTGGAGAAGGCCAATGCCCGCGGTCTGCAGATGCGTGTGCAGTGTGCGCCGCGCGGCATCGGCGTGCTCCTGGGGCTCGAAGCGACCTTCAACCCCTTCATGGGTTTCCCCTCCTACAAGGAGATCGCGAACCTGCCCCTGCCGGAGCGGGTGGCCCGGATGAAGAACCCCGACTTCCGCGCCAAGCTCCTGCGCGAGACCACCGAGCCCGTGTCCGACGGCAGCTCGATCCCGCCCTTGGCCGACCACCTGCTGAAGCGGATCGACATGGTCGCCATGCGACTCTTCCGTTTCGCCGAGCGGCCCAACTACGAGCCCGAGATGGAGGACAGCATCTACGCCGAAGCCTTCGGCAAGAAGCAGCCCACCCTCGAGGCCATCTACGACGCGCTCCTCGAAGACCAAGGGCATCAGCTGCTCTACTTCCCGCTCTACAACTACACCGCGTTCAACCTCGACAACGTGCGCCAGATGATGACGCACCGCTTCGCCATTCCCGGTCTCTCCGACGGTGGTGCGCACGTCGGCACCGTCTGCGACGCGAGCTTCCCCACCTTCTTGCTCCAGCATTGGACCCGCGACCGCAAGCGCGACCAGATCAGCATCGAGAAGGCGATCAAGATGCAAGCGCACGACACCGCGCGCCACGTGGGTCTCACCGACCGCGGCACCATCGCCGTGGGCCAGAAGGCCGACCTCAACGTCATCGACCATCAGAACCTCCAGCTCGATCGCCCCAAGCTCGTGGGCGACCTTCCCGCAGGCGGCAAGCGCCTCATCCAGCGCGCCAAGGGCTACCTCGCCACGGTGGTGAGCGGCGAGGTCACCGTCGAGAAGGGCGAGCTCACCGGCCGACGCCCAGGCCGCCTCGTCAGAGCGAGCTGAGCTGGCCGAGGTCGTGCGGCGCTATGGTTGCGGTGTGTCGTCGAAGTCGGCCCACAGGAGCGCGAGGTCGAGTTCGATGGCGTCGAAGGGCTCGGCGCGAACGACCTCCGCGTCGTGATGAGCGCCCACCACGAGCCAGCCCACGTCGGTGCGCCTCATCACCTCGAGGGTTCGGTGTGCGGGGTCGACGAGCCATACATGGCCGACCCCTTCCCGGGCGTAGATCGTGAGCTTGGTCGTGCGGTCGTGTTTGACCGTCGAGGGCGAGAGCACCTCACATGCCCAGTCTGGCGCGAGCTCGAAGAAGGCCTCGTCACCGATAGAGGGCAATCGGCTGCGACGCCACCCCGCGAGGTCGGGCACCAGCACGTCGTCACCGAGGTGCACCTCTGGCTCGTCGAGGATGATCCATCCGCCGGGTCCACCTCGCCCGCGACGGAATGGTGGTCCCAGCTCTTCGCCGAGGGTGCTCGTCACCGAGGCGTGGCGACCGCTCGGACGCGGCTGCACCACGAGCTCTCCCGCGAGAATCTGGCCCACCTGATGAGGCGGCAGAGCGGCCACGTCCTGGTACGTTGGCTTCCGCCGTGCGGGGGACGCACTCATGACCTCGACGATATCATGGCTCGCTCAGCTGGCCCTGGCATGGGCCACGGCCCGACTCAGCCGCCGAAGAGGTAGTAGCCGGCGAGCAATCCTCCGAGGCTGCCCACGGCGAAGGTGCTGGCCGCGATCAGGGCCAGCTTGAGGGTGCTGTGGCCACCCACGGCCTCGTCGTCGAGCATGGCGTCGTCGCGACGCCGACCTCCACTGCGGCGGAAGCGCGCGGCCCGAAGCTCTCGGGTCGCGGCCTCGAGCATCGCCGAGAGCTGGCCGGCGAAGACGCGCTGGTCTCGATCGCGGCGCAGGCAGGTGTCGACGATCTCCACCACCTTGGGGTGCAGGTCGGGCATGCGGGCCGCGATGGAGGGGGCATCCTGGGTGAGGATGCGCACCATGAGGGCGTTGTAGTTGGGGGCCTCGTGCGGGAGCTGCCCGGTGAGGCCCTCGTAGAGCACGACCCCGAGCGACCACACGTCGGCGCGCCCGTCGATGTCGTCCCGCCCCGCCGCCTGCTCTGGGCTCATGTACGCAGGTGAGCCCACCACGGTGCCGGTCTTGGTGAGCGAGAAGTTGTGGGTGCCCGACGACACGACCTTGCTGATCCCGAAGTCGAGGATCTTGCCGATGAGGCCGCCCGTCGAGGTGCGGTGCAGGAAGATGTTGGCCGGTTTGAGGTCGCGGTGAACGATGCCCTGCTTGTGCGCGAGGTCGAGCGCTTTGGCCACGCCGGCACACACGTCGAGCAGGGTCTCGGGCTCGACGGCGCCGTCACGTTGGATGCGGGTGTTGAGGGGCTCGCCGTCGAGCAGCTCGAGCACGAGGAAGGGTGAGCCGTCCTCGGCCTGACCCAAATCGAAGATCCCCACGATGCTGGGATGATTCACCCGCCCGATGGCCTTGGCTTCGTTGAAGAAGCGCCGGAGCAACACCTTGTCGCTCATCACCTCGGGCTCCATGATCTTGAGCGCCACGTCGCGATCGATGAGCTTGTTCCGTGCGGCCCAGACCGACCCGCTCGTGCCCGTGCCGATGAGCCGCAGGAGCTCGTAGCGCGAGTGAATGATGTCGCCTTCTTGGAGCGCCACGCGAGGTTCGGGGACCCTACCATGGCCCCGGCAAAGTGCCTCCCTCTCGTTGCGTCGGGCAGTCCGAGGCCCAGAACGGCCTCGGGCTACCGATAGGTCTGGCTGTGGGCGTCGCCGATCCAGGTGTCGAGACGCGCCACGACGTCTGGTTCGGCGTCGGCCTGGGCGAGGTCGCGGGCCCGTTGGTACAGCGGGAGGGCCGCGTCGTAGCGACGCGCAGCATGGTGAAGCCGTGCGAGCCGCACCAAGGTGGGCCGAGACATCGAGGGCTCGGGCCATGCGTCGAGGGCAGCCCGGTAGGCGGCGACGGCGGCCTCGGCGTCGCCGCTCTCTTCGAGCACGGTGGCGCGGTTGTGCTCGATGCGGGCCAGCAGCTCGGGCGACGGCGTCGAAGCCCGGGCGCGGTCGAAGTCGGCCAGCCGTGGCGCGGCCGGGGTCTCTTCGGGGGCGAGGCTCGCTCGGTTGTAGAGGACCTCGGCGGTGCTGAGACCTTCGGCGGACGCGTCGATCAAGTCCAGGGCTCGGCTGAAAAGGGGACCGGCGCGGAGGCGCTCGCCATGTCGAGCGAGGTGCAGCGCCCATCGGTTCAGGACCGAGGCGTGGGCAACCCGGTCGGGCGCGCGCATGCGGTCGTAGGCGCGGGCCAGGGTCTCGAGCAGCTCCCCGGCCATGGGGTCGTCCCCCCGGCGCTCCGCGATGGCGAGCCGCTGCTCGTAGAGCATGGGCAAGGGTGGCTCGAGCCCCACGGGGTGCTTCTTCGCGAGCGCGAGGGTTTGCTCGGCGAGCCGCTCTGCGGCATCGACGTCGCCGGCTCCGAGGTGGGCGGCGGCGAGCGCGTAGCGCGGGGCGACGGTCGCGGGATCGTCTTCGCCGTGGAGCGCCGCGGTGTGCTCGAGGGCGAGGCGGCCGGCGTCGATCGCCTCGGACCAGGCGCCGTCGAGCAGGGCCTGGGTGAGGCGCTCGGAGGCCTCGTCGAGATCTCTGCGCTGCCGCCGCGTCTGCAGCCAACGCGACAGCGGATTCATGCCCCTGCCTCCAGCTGGGCGCGGATGCGCTCGAGCTCGGGGTGCAGCCGCCCCGTCGACCTGCGTAGGGTCTTGGCCAATCGTCGCGCATCGTCGCAGGTGTCACGCCACCGAGGGCCGAGCGCCTTGGCGAGGGCCTCGAAGCGATCCGGTGAGCGCGTGGCGAGAACCGCGAGGGCGAGCTCGTCGCCTTCGGCGTCGAGTGGCGCGTCGGCGGCCCGCTCGAGGTAGCCGGCCAGGGTGGCGAACCGCGCGTCGTCGACCTCGGCCAGGCTCGCCGACCAGCTCACCACCACCCGCGCCAACATGTGCAACAGCGGACCGGTGCCCGCATCGAGGGCCCGGTTGGCGGCATCGACCACCGCCTCTGCGCTTTCGCGATCGAGGGGCGTGGCGGGGGTGGGGCAGGGCGGGAAGGTGAAGTCCGATGCTTCGCCGAAGGCGCGTGCGGCCGCCTGGAGCAACGGGGCATGATCGTGCACCGCGGCCACGACGATGAGGCGCGCGGCGTCGGGTACGTTGGGCTCGAGCACGGCCGCGATGTCGTCGGCCGAGATGAGCGGCGGGTGAGAGGGCAACCTTCCGTGCTCGGCGAAGTAGGCGCGCAGCCCGGGCACGATGGCCAGCTGCTCGCGCTCCTTGCGTTGAAGCTTCCACGGCCCTCCGCGGCGGTGCTGCCCGAGGGCGGCCACGACCGCGCTCAGCAGCATCTCGCGGTCGTAGGTCGAGAGGTGCTCGGCCGTGCGACCCAAGGTCTCGATGAGCTCGAGAAAGCCGTCCCGCGGAGACGCGGTGCGACGGCGCAGGTGCGCCTCGAACCGGAGCACGGCGGCGAGGTCTGCGAGGTCGTTGAGGGCCCAACCCTTGCCGGCGACGCCTTCGATGCTGATCGACTCGAGAGCGCGGCCGAGGTCGTGCGCCAGCGCGCGGGCGGCGAGGGCGCGCCAAGCGGGGGATGGAGGCAGCTCGGCGGCGCGGCCGATCGCGCGCTTCATCTGGTCGGCGTCGCCCTCGCGGGTCTCTTGCAGCAAGTGCCGCCAGGCCGCGCTCACCGCCTCGTCGCCAGGGCGCATGCCCGAGACCACGGCCGCGCGCAGCTCAGCGGAGGGGTGCTCCCACCAGGCGTCGGCGAGCTCGACCGGGCTCATCATCGCCTCGAGCAACCGACTGAGCCATCCCGTACGGGTCTCGGCCCAGGTCGCGGTGCGGTACTCGAGCCAATAGCGAAAGAGGGGTTCGGCCAGCCGATAGAAGCTCTGCCTGCCTTCGGAACGCTGGCGGAGGTGCCCTTCATCGACGAGTCGGTTGGCCTGGACCGACATCTGCGAGGTCGTCGACGCGAGGGCTTCGGCCAGCTCGCTCGGCGTCACCTCGCCTGGTGCTTCGGCCAAGATCTCCACGATCTGCTGCGCCTGGGGCGAGAGGTCCCGAAAGCGCATCTGGTAGTGCGCGGTGAAGTCCCGAATGACCGCGTGCAGCTGGTCGGAGGCCCATCGGCTCGGGTGCTCGCGGCAGGCGCGCCCGAGCGCCACGAGCGCACGCGGGTTGCCGCCAGCCACGGTGACCAGGGTGTTGCGCCGCGCGACCCAGCGCGGCGCGTCGGGGTCGGCGAGGGCGTCGAGCAGACGTGCGGCCTCGGTCGGCTCGAGCGGTTCGAGCGGCCACGGATCGAACGCGCCGTAGAAGGCTTCTTCTTTGCCGGTGAGCTCGGGGGGGAGCGTCACGCCGGTGGTGATCCACCACTGATCCGAGCGCGCATCGAGCAGGCGTCGGAGCGCGCGGCGCCCCTGTTTGCCCAAGGCCTGCAGGTGCCGGTCGAAGCCCTCGAGCAGCACGACCTCACGACGACCTGGCTTGTGCGCTCGGCTCAGCTGCGCGTCGACTCGGGCGAGCAGTCGCTCTGGCTTGCGGGCGGTCGCGATGTCTTCGGGGACGAGGGCGACGGTGAATCGGGTGGCGAGTCGATGGCGCGTCAGCGCGAGCAGGTGCGACTTGCCGGCCCCGCGCGGGCCGAAGAGGTAGAGCGGGAGTGGGGTCTGGCCCGCCGCGAGCTGCTTGGCGCCCGCGTCGATCGCGGCGAGCTCGGCCTCGCGACCCACGTGGCGCGCGCCGAGCGCAGCCTCTGCCTCGCGCCAGGGCGTGTAGAGGTCGATCGGCTCTCCGTCGTGAGAAGCGTTCACCAAGATCCGTAGCGTTCCCACCAGCGCCGGAAGAGGGGGTTGGTGAAGCGAAAGCGGTCTTCGTCGGGGTCGAGGTAGAACTCGTCGACGAGCTGCACGAGGGCACGCTCGACGTCGGCTCGGGTGCGCCCGGAGCCCGCCCCGAGTCCCACGCTGAGCAAGGCGCTGCGCGTAGCCCCGACGTCGCTGGCCGAGGCCGCCGACAGCAGGGAACGCATCAGGGCTGCGTGCTCGCCGTGGCGGCGCTCGAGGTGATGATGGGCCTCGTCCTGAAACAGGTGCCGCAGGCGCGGCGAGAGCAGCAGCTCGGCGCTGGCGTCCACGTCCTCGGGGCCGAGCGCGGGTTGTCGCTTCGCCTTCGCCGCGAGCTGCTTGATCCAGTGAGGACTTCCGCCCGCCAGGCGATGGGCTTTGCGACTGGTCGCGTCTTCACACTTCATCCCCCGCGCGGAGACCTCGGCCTCGAAGAGCGCCGCGCCGTCTTCCTCCTCGAGGGGTCGCAGCTCGAAGGGCTCGAGGTCGTTGAGCTCGGCCGAGGCGCCGATGGCGAAGGCGAGGCCGCTGAGACCCACCGAGCCGGTGAGCACCATGCGCAGCCGGTGTGCGAGGCCGTCTCGCTGTCGCAGGTAGCGCAGCTGCGCCAAGGCTTGGCGCGCGCGGGCCCTTCCGGCTTCTTCGCGGGTGCCGGCGTCATCGCCGTCGTCGCGTCGCGGCGCAGCCAGGGCATCGAGCCACCACGGCAGCTCGTCGAGCATGACGATGAGCTGCGTATGCTTCTTCTCGAGCCGCTTCACCGCGTCGTCGAAGAGGGCTTCGAGCGCATCCCAGGCCGACTCGGCCCGGTCGACCCCGCCCCGCTCGACTTCGAAGACCCCGCCCACCTTCACCCGGCGTAGCTCTTCCATGCGCTCGGCGAAGAGCTTCTTCGGGGCCACCTCTGCCCGCCAGAAGGCTTCGGCGATGCGCTCGACCGCGCTCGCCACGTCGTCGAGTCCCTCCAGGTCGACCCGAACCGCGACGGAGCCGCGGGGCGGCTGATCGCAGAGGTACTTCAGAAGCGCCGTCTTGCCGATGCGGCGCGGCCCCACGAGCAGGAGCCCGCCCACCCGGAGCCGCTCCTCGATGGCGGCGAGGGTGGCGTCTCGCCCAAAAAGCGAAACAGAGTTGTTGTGCAACACCACTGTTTCATATCACGGGGATGCGTCGAGGGCTCCACCCGGCCTGGAGCGATGCACGCGGTCAGATGCCGTAGCTGGCGACCTCGGTGCGTTCGGGGCGGGGCTGGGGGCGGCGAAGGAGCTGGGTGATGGCGCGTGAGAGGCGCACCGCGCCCTCGCGGATGCGGGCAGGCGACTCGAAGCAGAAGGTGAGGCGTACGCCGGTTCGGCCATGGGCGCCCACCGCGTGCAGGGTGCCGGGCGACACGAGCACGCCGGCGCGGCGGGCGGCTTCGTAGACGTCGTCGGAGGTGAGCTCTGGCGGGAGCCGGAGCCACAAGACGACGCCCCGGCGGGGCACGTCCCAGGTCACCTCGTCCGGCATGGCCTCGGTGAGGCCTTCGACGAGTGCATCCCGACGACGGCGGTATTCGGGCAGGACCTTCTGGTAGTGCGCACGTAGGTACCCGCGCTCGAGGAACTCGGCCAGGGCGTGTTGGAGCAAGGCCGAGGTGCCGAGGTCCATCGCGTGTTTGAGGGATGCGAGCGGCTCGTGCATCGAGCGCGGCGCGACGATGAACCCGATGCGGAGGGCCGGGATGAGCTTCTTGGAGAAGGTGGAGAGGTAGATCACCTCTGGATCCATGGCGCGGAGGTAGGGCGGCGCCGGCTCCTCCTCGAGCTCGAGGTCGGCGCCATAGTCGTCTTCGATGAGGGGTACCCCCGCCTCGTGCGACCAGCGGATGAGCGCCTTGCGCCGTCTGGGAGAGATCGTGCCCCCGGTGGGGTTGTGACAGTTGGGCATGAGGTAGAGGCCCTTGGCGTCGCCCGGAGGGCGGCGGCAGAGCCAATCCAGGTCGGGTCCCTCGGTGTCGTTGGGCACGGCCAGCACCTGGGCGCCGCGAAGCGCGAAGAGGTTGAGCGCGCCGGTGTAGGTCATGCCGTCGGCGAAGAATCGGTCGCCGGGGTCGACCAGCGCGCGGGCGACGATGTCGAGGGCCTGCTGGCTTCCGGTGGTGACGATGATGTCCTCGGCGCGGGCCGGGACCCCAGACTGGGCCAGCTGCGCCGCCAGCTGTTCGCGCAGGCTGAGCACGCCCTCGCGGGGGGCGTAGCCCAGCGCATGGGCGCTGAGGTTGCGCAGGACGTGATCGACACAGCGCCGAAGCAGCGCGTGAGGCATCAGCTCGGGCGAGGGCTGCATACGGGCGAGGTTGATGGCGCCGCTCGGTTGGCTCTGGCGCCGGTAGCGTTCGAGGCGAGCGAGGGGCTCGGCCGTGGCCGATGCCGACAGCAGGGTCGACCACGGAAGCTCGCCCCGCGATGGGGCCGGACGGGCGGATTCGCTCGGTCGCTCCGCCACGAAGGTGCCCCGTCCGACCGAGGACACGAGGTAGCCCGCGGCCACCAGTTCTTCGAAGGCACGCACGATCGTGTTCCGGTGGGTCCCGAGCTGTTGTGCCAATGTGCGGGTTGCGGGGAGACGGTAGCCCGCGGGCCACGCCCCGCTGCGAACGCGGTCGGCGACCTGCTCGAAGAGTTGCTGGTAGATGGGCGTCTCCGCCGCGCTCTGCACTTCGAGGCCCAGGTCCATGTCCTAGATGTGGCACAGAATTGGGCTGTAACAATGGGTCCAATGTTCCGAACGGCGGTCGTTCCAATTGGCGTCGCGCCACAAATTTGCCCAGCGTTGGAAGAACATGGGGGGCAAGGCCGACACTCTGGATATGGCGGGCAAGTCGAGGTCGGAGCGCATCACCCGACCGCATGTGTTGTTCCGGAAGCGGCCGAGCGAGTGCTCGGGGGTCATCCGGAAACCCCAGGACATCTCCCTCGAACGGGTGAAACAGCGGGATCCGGAGGCGCTCACGGCCTTCTTCGAGGAGCACGAGCGCAAGCTCTTCGCCTACTTCTCGGGCCCGATGCACTGGCACTGGTCGTTCGTGCCCGACCTCGTGCAGGAGACGATCACGCGGGCCATCAAGTCCGCGCCCAAGATGCGCGGACACACCCACGCGCAGGCCGAGGCCTGGCTCTTCGGCATCGCGCGCAACGTGCACATGCAAGAGGTCAGCAAGCAGGTGGGGATCCGCCTTCGCCTCGACGTGGCCCGCGAGCTCGCGAAATACGTCCAGCGGACCTACGACGTGCGCTGGTATCGCGGCGACATCCTCGACGCGCTCGCCGAGCTCCCCCTCGCGCAGCTCGAGGTGCTGCGCCTGATGCTCGAAGGCCGCACGATTCGTGAGATCGCGCATGAGCTCGACCTCCCGGACGGAACGGTGGCCACGCGCATCCACCGTGCGAGACAACGTCTGCGCGAGCGGCTCGGCCTGATCGGAGGAGACGATGACTGATCCCGCGGATCCCAAGCTCATGGAGCCGCCGTCGGGCTTTGCCGCGCGTGCCGTGGCTCGCGCCCTGGCCGAGATCGCGGAGGAGGAGGCTGAAGCCTTCCTCGACGCGACCCCCGAGGAGGTCCTGGGGGCCCGCCGCCGTCGCGACTCGGGCATCATCGAGCTCGTCGAAGACGCCGACGATGGTCCGCCCACGCTTCGTTTCGTTCGGCACCCCTAGATAGGTTCCAAGGTCTCGTGCGAAACAGGGTTGTTGCGCAACAAGCTTGTTTCGCTTTCGGCTACCGACTGGGCCAGGTCTGCTTCTCGTGGGCCCAGGCCACGGCGTTCGGCTGGAGCTTCAGACACGGGGAGCGCTGGGTCTCGTCGACGGCGGCCAGGATCCGGTCGCGGTGCTCGGTGCAGGCGCGCTCGTTCAGCAGGCAGACCGGCTCGAGGGGGGCGCTCGGGTCGAGGCGTGGGTCGAAGCAGAAGGCGATGCGCTGCCGGTTGCAGCGATGGGGGGTGGCGTCCTGCAGTCCCTCGGTGGGGAGCTGACACGTCGCTTCATCCCAATGAAAGGACCCTGCGAGCGGCTCGGGACGGCACAACAGCGGGTCGGCCGTGCCGCTCCGGTCCATCCGGCACAAGAAGTGTGGCGTGGGCTTGCGCTCGCAGCCGGTGGCGAGCAGCAGCACCGTGAGGATCGCGATGCGCATTCGAACCTCTGGACGGTGGCAGGTCGCGTGGAGGGCGTCCAATGTGCGAAGCCCCCGCCCCGGCAGTCGGGACAGGGGCTTCGAGGCCGAGCTGAGGGGCCTCAGCAGTTGAAGTAGAGGTAGAACTCGTACGGCGTGGGACGCATGCGCATCGGGTCGAGCTCGTTCTCACGCTTCCACCCGATCCAGGTGTCGAGCAGGTCCTGCGTGAAGACGTCGCCCTTGAGGAGGAAGTCGTGGTCCTCCTCGAGCGCTCGCAGCGAGTCCTCGAGCGAGCCGGGCACGCTGGTGACACCCTTCAGCTCCTCGGGGCTGAGGCTGTAGATGTCCTTGTCGAGCGGGTCGCCGGGGTCGATGCGGTTCTGAACCCCGTCGAGGCCGGCCATCATGAGCGCAGCGAAGGCGAGGTAGGGGTTGGACGACGCGTCGGGGAAACGAACCTCGATGCGGCGCGCCGCGTTGGACGACTGGGCCTGGACCGGGATGCGCACGGCGGCCGAGCGGTTGCGGCTCGAGTAGGCGAGGTTGACCGGCGCCTCGTAGCCCTTGACCAGACGGCGGTAGCTGTTGGTCGTGGGGTTGGTGAAGGCGGTGATGGCCCGGGCGTGCTTGAGGATGCCGCCGATGTACCAGAGGCCGATGTCGCTCATGCCGCCGTAGCCGTCGCCGGCGAAGAGGTTCTTGCCGTCCTTCCAGAGCGATTGGTGGCAGTGCATGCCGCTGCCGTTGTCACCGAAGAGGGGCTTGGGCATGAACGTGACCGTCTTGCCGTGCTGACGGCCGACGTTCTTGATCACGTATTTGAACCACATCAGCTTGTCGGCCATCATCGTGAGCGGGTCGAAGCGGATGCCGATCTCGCCCTGACCTGCGGTGCCGACCTCGTGGTGGCCGAGCTCGACCTCCACCCCGGTCTCGAGCAGAGAGGTCATCATCGCGGCGCGCAGATCGGCCGTGGCGTCGGACGGGGGAACGGGGAAGTACCCTTCCTTGTGGCGGATCTT
>JAUHZF010000170.1 GCA_030426145.1 Polyangia bacterium | reverse complement strand
CTCGCTGGTCGAAAACGCCACCGAGATCGGGATCTCTGCCTTCGATGCCACCGTCGTGGTCGAGCGCTCCACGGTCCGCGGCACCCGCTTTTCGGGCTTCTCGGGCCGAGGGATCGCTGCCACCACGGGGGCGACCCTCGAGCTGCGTGACAGCGTGGTCGAGCTGAACCACGAGACGGGGGTCTACGTATCGGGCTCGGCCGCCACCATCGAGCGCACGCTCGTTCGGGCCACGCAGCCCGCCGCCGATGGAAGCTTCGGAGGCGGGATCCGCTTGAAGGTGGACGACAACATGCAGCAGCCGTCGACGGCCACGATCGACGGCGTCGAGGTCTGGGGCAACCACACGTTCGGGATCCTCGCCACGGGCTCCACCCTCACCCTCACCCGCGCCCACGTTCACGACACCTACCCCCAAGCGCTCGACCAAGGGCTCGGGGTAGGGATCCAGCTCCAGGCCGACGACCTCACGGGCACACCGGCCACCGGCACCCTCGACCAGATCGTTTGCGCGCGGAACCACTACGGCGGCGTGGGGGTCTCCGGCTCCTCCGTGCAAGGGCGTCGCTGGTGGCTGCGCGATAGCTACCCGGAGCCTTCGAGTGGCGAGTATGGCCGTGGGGTCATCATCTCGTACGATGTCGTCACCGAGCTCCCTTCCACCGTCGCGCTCGAGGGCATCGTGGTCGAGCGCTCGAACGAGGTCGGGATCTTCGCTCAGGGATCGGATGTCACCTTGTCCGACGTGGTGGTGCGTGACGTCGCTCCGCGAGCAGATGGGATCGGTCGCGGCATCGACATCGAGAACGAGGTCGAGGTTCGCGAGGGCTCGGTCGTTGGCCGCCGCATTCTCGTCGAGCGCACGACCGACGTCGGCATCCTCGTCCGCAACGGCATCGCCGACTTCGCCACCGTGACCGTGCGAGACATCGTGGCTGCCGGGGACCACTTTGGCGACGGTATCCAGATCATCTCCGACCCAGGAGGGGCGCGGGCTCAGGCGTCCATCGTCGACGCGAGCATCGAGCGCAGCGCGAGGGCGGGGCTGGTGAACTTCGGAGCCGACATCGCCATCTCGGGGAGCACGCTCGACTGCAACCCGATCGCCCTCAACGGCCAGGTCGTCAACGGCCGGGAGTTCAGCTTCGTCGACGGCGGCGACAACGTGTGCGGATGCGGCTTGTCCGAAGACACCGCCGCGGATGACGCGCAATGCACCGTCAGCGGCACCGTGCTCACCCCCCCGACCCGAATCTAGGCTCGTTTTTAGAGCTCGTGGGTGTCGAGCTCGAGCGTCGTATCGTCGAGGCGCTTCAAGAGCTCGGCCCACACGCGGATCTTGGGCAGCTCGTAGCGGAAGAAGAAGCGGGCCGCCGTGACCTTGCCCCGCAAGAAGGTCTCGTCGAGGTCGCTCATCGTCGACAGCAGGCGGGTCGCAGTGGCGGCTTGCTCGAGCCACATCCATGCGATGACCACGTGTCCGAGCATGTCGAGGTAGGCGCCGGCGTTGGCCAAGAAGAGGCGGACCTTCCCCTGCATCGCGGCCCCACCGAGCAACATGGTCGTCTCGGTCACGAGTCCGAGCGCCTCGCTCAGTCCTTTCGTCAGCTCCTCGTGGTCGGAGCTCGCCTCGGCGTGGCGGTCCATCGACCGTCGGATCTCGTGGAGCAGGGCCTGGAAGGCTCGACCCTGGTGCATCGTCACCTTGCGACCGAGTAAATCGAGGGCCTGGATGCCATTGGTCCCCTCGTGGATGGGGTTGAGGCGGTTGTCGCGATAGAGGCGCTCGACGGGGAAGTCGCGGGTGTAGCCGTAGCCCCCGAGGATCTGGATCGCGAGGTCGTTGGCGCGGGGGCCGTACTTCGATGGCCACGCTTTGGCGATCGGGGTGAGGATCTGGAGAAGGTCGTCGGTGCGCTGTCGTTCTTCGTCGCCAGTGGCCGTGGCCATCTCGTCGATGAGCCGTGCGCAGTATATTGCGAGGGCGAGCCCACCCTCGGCGTAGACGCGTTGCGACAGCAGCATGCGGCGCACGTCGGCATGCTCGATGATGGGGACCGGAGGCTGGCTCGGGTCGCGCTGGTCGGGATGGCGACCTTGGTGCCGCTCCCGGGCGTATTGCAACGAATGCCGATAGCCGGCGTAGCCCAGCATGGTGGCCCCGAGTCCGACGCCGACGCGAGCCTCGTTCATCATGTGAAACATGCAGTGGAGACCCTGATGAGGTGCGCCCACCATCTCACCCACGGCCGGGGCCTCGCTGCCGAACGCGAGGGCGGTATTGACCGTGCCCCGATAGCCCATCTTGTGGTTGAGCCCCGTGAGCAGCACACCGTTGCGCTCACCGAGCGCGCCGGCTTGGTCGACGTGGTGCTTGGGTACGATGAAGAGGGAGATCCCCTTGACGCCCGGCGGTGCGTCCGGAAGTCGGGCCAGCACGAGGTGGACGATGGTCTCCGACAGGTCGTGTTCACCGCCTGAGATCCACATCTTGTCGCCCACGAGGTGGTAGCTCCCATCGGGCTGCGGATGGGCGACCGTGCGAACGTCGGCGAGTCCCGAACCCGCCTGGGGCTCCGAGAGGCACATGGTTCCGAAGAAGCGCCCTTCGAGCATGGGCTGCATGAACCGTCGTTGCTGGTCTTCGGTTCCGAAGGCGCGAAGGAGGTTCGCGGCGGCGGCGGTGAGCAAGGGATAGGCCGCCGTGGAGGGGTTGGCCCCGTAGAAGGTCGCCATCATGGCCTGCGTGACGGCATAGGGGAGACCCAAGCCGCCGACGGCTTCGGGGAAGGCAGCAGCGACGAAGCCACCGTCACGGAAGGCCTCGAGTGCGATCCCCACCGCTTCGGGCAAGATCACGCGCTCACCGTCCCATCGCGGCTCCTCGCGATCCGCGAGGGCCGCATGCGGCTCGAAGTGCTCGGCCGCGAGCCGCAGGCCGGCGTCGATCATGGCATCGAAGGTCTCTCGCGAGTGCGAGGAGAAGGCATCGCGCTCGCAAAGGCGCTCGATCCCCATCACCGGGTAGAGGATGAAGTCGAGGTCGCGGCGCAGGTGCTCGAAGTAGGGGGTGCTCACCCATGGACCATGGGCGGCTACGCGCCGCGCGTCGACTCCGTCGCTTCGAGTAGCATCGAGCCATGTCACTGCGTGAGCATTGGGCCCTCGATCCTCGGGTGGTCTTTCTCAACCACGGTTCCTTCGGGGCCACGCCCCGCGCCGTGCTCGCGGAGCAGGACCGGCTGCGGACCCAGATGGAGAGCGAGCCCGTGCGCTTCTTCGTGTACGAGCTCGAGCCTCTCTGGGATGCCGCTCGAGCCGAGGTGGCCGACTTCGTCGGGGCCAGCCCATCGGACCTCGCTTTCGTGCGCAACGCCACGGAGGGCGTCAACGGGGTCCTGCGCTCGCTCGCGCTGAAGCCCGGCGACCAGCTCCTCACCACGAACCAGGCCTACGGCGCGTGCCGGAACGCCCTGACCCACGTGGCCGAGGAGGCAAGCGCCGAGGTGGTGGTGGCCGACGTACCGTTTCCCCTCACGTCGGACGACGAGGTGGTGGATGCGGTGATGGCGGCGGTGACCCCGCGCACGCGGCTCGCACTCATCGACCACGTGACGAGCCCGACCGGCATCGTGCTCCCCATCGAGCGACTCGTGCGCGCGCTCGATGCGCGGGGCGTGGACTGTCTCGTCGATGGTGCGCACGGTCCCGGCATGGTGGCGCTCGACCTCGACGAGCTCGCGGCCGCCTACTACGTGGCCAACTTCCACAAGTGGACCTGCGCACCCAAGGGGGCCGGCATGCTCCACGTTCGCGCCGACCGGCAACGGGGGCTACACCCAGCCGTGATCAGCCACGGCTACGCGACGACCCGCGGGCGCTCACGATTCCACGAAGAGTTCGACTGGGTCGGCACCGACGACCCCACGCCGATGCTCTGCGTGCCCTTCGCGCTTCGTCACCTCGCGGGTCTCGTCGGTGGCTCCTGGGAGGAGCTCCGTGCCCGCAACCAGGCCATGGTCATTCGCGGGCGGGAGATCTTGTGTGAGGCGCTCGGGGCGCCGCCGCCGTGTCCCGAAGCCATGATCGGCAGCCTCGCTGCGGTCCCGCTCCCGGACGGCGACGAGGCGCCGCCCACCTCGGCCCTCTACGCCGATCCATTGCAGCGTCGCCTACTCGACGAGCACCACGTTGAGGTTCCCATCGTGCCGTGGCCCGCACCGCCGAGGCGTCTCGCGCGGATCTCGGCCCACCTGCACAACGAGGAGGCAGACTACATGGCGCTGGCGCGCGCGCTATCGGTTACCTTTGGTTGACCGACTTGGTCTGAGGTCTCCGTCCCGATAAGTAGGACGGCATGACCATCGTCGAACGACTGAAGGACCAGTTCTCGATCGAGCGCATCGGGGGCTACCTCGCTGGCGACCTCATTCCCAACCTCATCGTGGCGACGGTGACCTTCCTCGCCTTCTATCTGCTGTGGCGGATCCTCAAGCGTGCGTTGAGCTACCTGGAGCAGACCAACCTCGACGAGACGGCGCGCTCGTTCGTGCAGCAAGTGGTCAAGTACGTGGTGTTCACGATTGGTTTGGTGAGCGCGCTCGGTCAAATGGGCGTCGACACGAGCTCCATCCTCGCCAGTCTCGGGGTCGCCGGTCTCACCATCGGCTTCGCGGCCAAGGACACCCTGTCGAACCTGATCAGCGGGCTCTTCATCTTCTGGGACCGGCCCTTCGTGGTCGACGACCTCATCGAGATCGGGGGCCAATACGGGCGCGTCGAGGAGATCACGATGCGAAGCACGCGTGTCGTCACCAACGATGGCCGCATGCTCGCCATTCCCAACTCGACGATCGTCAACTCGACGGTGACGTCGTACACGAACTTTCCAACGCTTCGGGTCGAGGTCGACGTGACGGTGGGCGTCGAAGAAGATCTCGGCCGAATCCGGGCTCTGTTGCTCGAGCTGGTGCGCGAAGACGACCGCTTCCTCACGACGCCGGCTCCCGCCGTCGTGGCCACCGCGCTCAACGACTACAACGTGGCGTTGCAGCTGCGCGTGTGGCTGGAGGACGAGCGCAAGCACATCCCGGTGCGGTTCGAGCTGCGCGAGAAGGTGTTCGAGTGTCTTCGTGGGGCCGGGGTCGAGATGCCCTACGAGACCCTGCAGCTCGCACCCATGCAGGTGCGTACCGAGGCGGCTGCCTGACACGAAGAGCGAGGTCTCAGCGTGTCCAGGGCACGAGCGGCGGTGGTGCATCGGGAAGTGATTGCGCCACCGCGGCGAGGCTTCGTCGCACCACGAAGCGGGTGCCGAGGGCGGTCAGATGCAGCCCATCGGGCGCGAAGAGCTCGTCGGCCACGACCTCGGCGTCGCCGGGGATGGGACCGTCAGCTTCGTCGCGCTGGCCGTACCAAGTGGCGAGGGGAACGACGATGACGCGGGGACGGGTCGCGGCCCATGTTGCGATGCGGGCATTGATCTCGGCGATGGCTTCGCGGCTTCTCACCCGTGACATGATCCACCGTTTGGCCGAGGTCATGCGTGGCACGGTGCCCACCACCAGCAGGCCCGGGATGGTGTCGAGCTGAGCCAGCCCCTCGTCGAGGTTGTGGGCCTGGGTCCCATGGGTCCACCAGAAGAGGAAGTCGAGGGCAACGGTGAGGGTGGGCTTGGCAGCGATGAGCTCGTCGAGCAGCGCGCGTCGCTCGTCGATCGACTTGCGAAAGTAGAGCGTTGCCGAGACGTCGTGCACCGTGGCCGACGGGGCGGCCTCCTCGAGTAGGCCTGCGACACCCGTGCCGAGGAATCCGGCCGACACACTGGAGCCGGCGACGCCGAGATGCTCGTAACGCGGCCGATGAAGACCCAAGCGCCGTCGTGCTGCTATCTTCGCTTCGCGCACGACGTCCGGCGCCGCGTCTCGGGCGTGGCGTAGGTAGTCCTCGACCCGGCCGAGGCCGAGTAGTCCCGCGACACGCAGTCGACCCCGCAACACCGCGTGGCTTTCGCGCTCCCCTTCGCCTTCGAGCCACACGCCGAGTCGCTCGGCTTGCGCCCTGACCCCAGCGGGAAGCGGAGCGTCGACCGTGGTTTCGGCGGGTACCGCCTGCAGCGCAGCGTCGTCGATCTCGGGCGCAGGCGCCGCGGTCGTGGGAGGGGGCGCCGGCGCGACGGTGGGTGGTCGTGGCGGTCGGGCACGTGGTGGCTCGCCGCAGGAGAGCAGCAGCACCGCGAAGACGATCGGCAGAGGGTGAGTTCTTCTGGGCGAGCCCATGGTTTCGAGCGCGAGCTCTGGCTGAGGTCGCTGTCGGGTTACCGCATTCGGGTCGTGCAGAGTATCGGTTCCCGAAAGGCGAATCCGCAACCGCACCGGGGAAAACTCAGCCCCACGTTCTGGTTCTCGTTCTCGACCTCGTGCTCGAGAACCTCGAACCTCGAACCCGGAACCTCGAACCCGGAACCCCGAACCCGGAACCTCGAACCTCGAACCCGGAACCTCGAGGACCTCTAGCTCGTGGCGGGAAGAGCGCGTGCCGCACCGGAGGCGTGGGCTCTGGCCGATGTGGTCTCGCGTCCGACGATCGCGGGCGCTTCTTGCACGAGGCGGTCGTCGGTGAGGGCCTCGACCATGAACAGGGCGAAGTCGATACGGCGGGTGAGGTTGCTCGCGAGCACCGGGTCACCCACGTGCTGGCTCCATACGGGCAGACCTTGGCTCTCGCCCTCCTCGAGGTCGCTGCCTCGCACCACGGTCCACCGCCGGTCGCTCGCAAAGACGAGGTTGGTGGCGCGAACCTGATCGTCGAGGTCGGCGAAGCGGAAGAGCCGGCCGATGGGGCCGAAGAGGGCCAGGAGGAGACGGAGTGGCCATGCGTAACGGTCCTTGCCGTCGCGGGTGATGTGCCATCCGCAGGAGAAGACGAGGCGGGCATCGGGCTCGGCGTGATCGAGGACGGCCTTGGCGGTACCGGACGCGTAGTCGTTCACGCCCCAAGGAACGAGGACCGTGAGCACCCCGTCGCATCCACGCACCGCTTTCGCGACGACGTCGCGGTCATCGGTCCGTCCGGGCAAGACGGTCATGCGCCCAGCGAAGCGGTCGAGCTTGCCCACGCTCTCGGGGCGGCACACGCCGACCACCTCGTAGCCACGCGCGAGTGCATGCTCGACCATGTACTGACCCAACTTCCCCGACGCGCCGATGATGCAAACCTTCATGGCCTCATCATGGCGACGCCGAAGCGGTAAGACATCGACCAAGGTCGCAGCTGGCTCATGCAGATATGTATGGATCGTCAGGCGCAGGCGGCGGCGATGCGCTCGGCGAGCAGGTCGAAGACGACCCGTACCCGTCGGCTCGTGTGGAGCTCGCGATGGGAGACGAGCCAGACCGGGAACACCATGGGGGCGAGGTCGGGGCAGGCCCTCTCGACGTCGGGATCCGCGTCCCCGACCACGTCCGACATGACCCCGATGCCCAAGCCCTCCTTCACGAAGGACCAGCTCACGAGGAGGTTCTCGCAGACGAAGGGAAAGTTGCGCTGGCTCAGCTCGAAGCCCAAGGGGCGTAGATGATCGATGAAGGCCTCGGTCCGGTCGAAGCCGATGAAGTCGGCCCCTGCGAAGTCGGCGGGGGCTGCAGGGCGTCCGATCGCGTCGAGGTAGCTCGGGGTCGCGTAGAGGCGGCCGCCCATGTCGCCGAGCTTCTTGGCCACGAGGTCGGGGTGCGAGGGGCGAAAGTTGCGCAGAGCGATGTCGGCTTCGCGTCGCAGAAGGTCGCGGGCGTCGTTGGTGGCGACGAGCTCGACGTCGATTCCAGGGTGGGTGCGCCGCAGCTCGGCGAGCACGGGGGGCAGCAGATGGGCCGAGAAGACGTCGCTCGCGGTGATGACGACCGAGCCCTCCAGGTTCTGCGAAGCTCCCGAGGCTGCGAGGGAGAGGCGATTCGCGGCTTCTCCCATCGTGCGAGCGTGCTCGAGGAGGTCGAGGCCGGCTTCCGTCAACACGAGTCGTCGGCCGACACGATCGAACAAGAGCACGTCGAGCTCCTGCTCGAGCGCGTCGACCTGACGACTCAGTGTGGGCTGGGCCATGCCGAGCGCCCGTGCTGCAGCCGAGAGTGAGCCTTCTTCCGCGGTGACGAGAAAAGCCCGCGCTCGGTTCCAGTCGAAGCGCACCGTCCGCCAGTCCATCGGGCCAGGTGTACCGTTCCCACGGGCACGATTCGAGGTAGACTCTCGCCTCCACCGAAATCGAGACGAGAAATCACGTGAGTACTTTCCAGGATCAACTCGACACCATCCGCACCAAGCCCGGCTTCATCGCCGCTCTCGATCAGAGTGGCGGAAGCACCCCGAAGGCGCTGCTGGCCTACGGCGTGGGCGAGGACGAATACGACGGCGACGATGCGATGTTCGCCAAGGTCCACGAAATGCGGACGCGGATCATGACCAGCCCTGCGTTCGACGAGCGCATTCTCGGCGCCATCCTCTTCGAGAACACCGTCGACCGGAAGGTGAACGGCAAGCCGACCTCGCACTATCTGTGGCAGGACAAGAAGGTCGTACCCTTCCTCAAGATCGACAAGGGCCTCGCCGACTCCGACGATGGTGTGCGCGTGATGAAGCCCATCCCGACGCTCGACGCGCTGCTCGACAAGGCCAAAGCCAACGACGTCTTCGGGACCAAGATGCGCTCGGTGGTCGAGAAGGCGAGCAAGAGTGGTATCGCAGCCATCGTGGCCCAGCAGTTCGAGATCGGGCATCGCATCGTGGCCAAGGGTCTCGTGCCCATCATCGAACCCGAGGTCGACATCAACGCCCCCGACAAGGCCGAGGCGGAAGACATGCTCAAGGCCGAGATCGCGGCGCACCTCGACAAGCTCTCCTCCGACCAGGTGGTCATGCTCAAGCTGACGCTGCCCGAGAAGGACAACCTCTACGCCGACTTCGTCGCGCACCCGCAGGTGGCCAAGGTGGTCGCGCTGTCGGGGGGCTACCCGCGAGACGAGGCCAATGAGCGCCTCGCCCGTCAGAAGGGCATGATCGCGAGCTTCTCCCGCGCGCTCGCAGAGGGCTTGTCGGCAAAGCAGAGCGACGCCGAGTTCAACGAGACCATGAACGCGTCGATCCAGAGCATCTTCGACGCTTCGATGACCTGATGCGAGGTACGGCGGCCCTCGAGCCGCCCTTCGACGACCCGGTCACGCTCGCGAGCACGAGAGGGCCGGGTCGTTCCGCGCTCGCGGCCCTGTGGCGACGTCGCCGAGACTATCTCGAGCTCAGGCGGCCCATCGTGAGGGAGATCTGCGCGCGCGATACCGTGCCCCTGGCCATCCCCACCTCATGGGTATTGGCGCTGCTCTGGGACGAGCTTGCGCGTCGCGACCTCACGGAGGCCGCGTCCGACTGGCTCCTGGGCAAGGTGGGTCGCGACCCCTCCGTCGGGCCCTACCAGGTCACCGGTCGGACGGGCCTCGACGTGGTCGGCTTCGTGCCGTGGGGGACGCCCTATCGAACCTCGAGCCCCGCTCAGATGCGTGAGCTCTTGCTCGACTTCACCTTTGCCACGCGCGTGGTCGTGGGCCGAGCCCAGCAGATCGTCACGCACTGGCGCCGCGCTGGCCACGACCCCCTCGTCGAGGGCGGTCTCGGCGAGCATCGACTCTCCCCCATCGCCCTCGTCGGCACGCTCTACAGCCAGGGGCTCGGCCAACCCAAACCCAACCCGCGCCCCAACCCGCGCGGTCGCCAGATCGCCCTGTTCGCGCAAAAGCTCTAGAGGTCAGCGCCGTGCTTGGCCCCAGCGCGTGCCGTCCTGTCGCCGCACGAGGCGGCCTAGTGCGACCACGGATAGGGCCAGCGCATGACTCTCGCTCCCGTCCTGCGGCGGATGCACTTCGGCGAGGACCCGGCACCGGAATGACGTGAAGAGCGGGAGCTCGTCGGCCACGTCCTCAGGGAGGTAGGCCACCACGGCTTCGTCGGCGTCACCGAAGGTGATCGTGGCCCTCAGATGGGGAGCGCCGAGCACCTTCCGGCTCGCGAAGGCGCGGTCTTCGAGAAGCAGTCGCTCGACTTTGTCGTCGATGCCCTCCACCACGGCGCGGTGCTTTGGCATGAAGAGCTGTTCGAGCTGACGCGAGACCCTATCGGCGGTGCCGCCGACGCGAAGGCTGTAGGGGCTCTCGAGGAGCTTGCCGATCTGCTTCAGCTCGCTCTGGAGCTTGTCGTCACCGAGGGCGAGCGGCTCGAGCAGCGCCACGAGGCGCTCGACCCTCGCCACCGCATCGAAGCTCGGCCGAAGGTCTCCTTCGACCAAGACGATCGGCGCCACGAAGGCCCCGTCGACGGAAGCGTCGTCGAAGGCCTCGTACAGGCTACGCGAGCCACCCGGGCGACCGCGTGACAACACCCCGAAACAATGGTGGTGAGCTTTGGCTTCCGTCCCGTCCTCGGCTGTGATGTCACGCTTCGGATCGGGCTCGACGAAGTCGAGCTCGTCGATGAGATCGGGGAAGAAGGCCCGCACCCGCTCGACCGAATCCGGGTCGTACCAGATCAGCTGTGTGTTCTCGGTGCGTATGGCGGCAGCCGCCGGCGGGGGCTCTTCCCGTGGGGGCGATTCCGCAGGCTCTTCGCGCCGCACGGGCGGCGCGACCGAAGCCGCGGCGAAGGTCGCCGCGGAGAGCACCGCGCGCGGCGGCGGCGCAGGGCTTGGTGCTGGTGCCACGCCGATGGGGGCGGGGGCCTTCGGCGGAACGTCGACGGGCGGCACGGAACGACGCGCCGGGGGTGGGGGAGGGGCGGATGGTCTCTGCGCGATCGATGGCGGCAACTTGGACCACGGTGCGCTACCGCCCTCGCTTGGCACCCCCGATTCAGATGGCGATGGATTCCGGGGGGGGGCCAACCACGGCGCCGACTCACGCTGCTCGGCGGTGAGGTTCATCATCGCGGCTTTGAGCTCTTCGGCGCCCACGGTGCCCGTGCTCACGCGTGCTTCGTTGCTCGACGTGAGGGGGGACGGGGGGATGCTGTCGCCCGTCGGCTGAGCCATGAAGGGCAGTGCCTCCGCTGGACGTGCGGCGACGGCGCGCTCCGCGGTGCGTGCCGACAAGGGGACGGCTGCAGTTCGCGTGCGCTGACGAATGGTGGCGAAATCTTCGTCGCCCTTGCCGAGGGCCACGAACAACACCCCGTTGGCGCTCGGATCGACCTGACCACGCCAGCTCACGACGCAGAGCCCGCGATCGAGGTCGATGAAGAGCGTATCGGCCAGCATCTCGATGGCCTCGGCTTCGGTCGCGGTGGCCTGTGAGGCCGAATAGGCCAAGGCTCTCTCTCCGCAGAGCCGCGTCGTCAGGGCAGGCTTGCCCGGCGCTGCGAGCACGATGGACTCGTCCGGGGCGAGTGGGCGCGAGAGCTGCTGATCGATGGGAGCCACGTTCCAGTAGCGCCAGTCGGCGTCGCCGGGGAAACCTCTCTCGGCCAGCTGTGCCTCTTGCCAGTCGGTGTGGGGACCCAACCAGCGGCGCCGGCCCGCGCTTTCGGCGCCCAGTGGACCCACCCCCTTCAGCTGCCCGTCGGCGGCGACGACCTTCTTGTCGACGTCGCCCACCTCTAGCCGTCCAGGGGCTCCGTCGTCACTGCGTCCGACCACGACGATGTCGGTGGCCGACTTGAAAGGGGCTTCTGCGCCCCGCGCGCGCGGCGCCTCATCGAGCGGGACCACCGAACCCGGCGCGAAGCGATAGCTCGCGCGGCACACCACGCTCGAGCGAGGTTCTCCGCCGCTTCCTCTCCAGGGCACGAGTTGACCAGACAGGCGAGACTGCAGGATAAGCTTGAGGCTCATGGCGATTTCAGATCCGTGCGAGAAACTCGTCTCGTGACATCTCTTCCGGGTCCACACCGTCGTCGGGCCAGACCATGAAGTAGAGGTTCACGGCGAGTAGCAGCCCGATGAGGTTGGCGTCGTCTTGGGTCGAAGGCGGCTGGAGCTCGCGATCGACGATGGCGCCGAGCTTGGCGTCCCGACGCTCTTGTAGGGTGGGCCCGCGTCCATTCGCGGTCAGCTTGGCCATCGTCTCGAGCATGCCGCTGATGAAAGAGAGCGCGGGCGTCGGACGCGTCGAGCCGGCCTTGTGCACCTCCGCCTGGGCAATGGCGAGGGACTCGGCGAACGCTTCGTGGCTCGCGATGCGAATGGAGGGCACTCGAGGTTCGGTCATGGGTCGCCTCCGTCATCGCCCGGCACGCCGCCGGGGTTGCTACCGGCCAACCCAGCGGGGTTGGTATAGGCCCACTTCGGGGGGCGGGTGACACCCGTGGGCATCGGCGGGTTGGGGGTGGTGGATGGAGCTTGTGGCGGGCCGTGTCTTGGCGTCGACGGACGCGTCGAGCCTTCGACCACGTTAAGGCCGCTCTTGTCGTGCACGTAGTACTGTTGTCGACCACCCTGGGTCCATTGGGCCATGTCGGTCGACCAGATGTCGTTGATGGGGCCCGCCCTCGACTCCATGATGGTGGTGCCGGCGGGAACCTCGACGTCGCTGATCTGCTTGGGAAGGACCTGCCCCGTCTTCACGTGTGCACCGTGAGAGCCGACGCCGACCTGGCCAGGGTCCACACCGTGGTCCGACACGAAGTTGCCGGACCACGTCTGGCCGGCGTTCTGCGCCTGCTGCTTCACCATGGGCCGGGTCGTCGTGTAGACGCGCACCGGGTGCTCGAAGTCGATCCCTTGCATCTTGGAAGCGATTTCCGAGTTCGACATCCGCCCCATCGTGCCGTCTCGCCCGGGTCGGGGAGCGGCGAAGTGGTCGTAGGCGATCTCCTGCCGGGCCTTGATTTGCGCCGGGGTGCGTCCGCGCATCGCGGCGAGCCTGGTCCTGGGGAGGCGTGATTGGACCGTGATGCCGGCGCGCGCACCGGAGAACCCCCCGAGCATGCCGCCTGCGAAGCCTCCGATGATCTCGCCCCAGAACGCCCCTTCCTCGCCCCAGTTCGAGCCGACCCAGCGGCCGAGGCGTCCGCCGAAGATGCCGCCCACGATGCCCCCCGCAAAGGACACCGTGGCGGCCACGGCCCCGATCACGGGGACCATCAAGAGCCCACCCGCGATGCCACCTGCCCACGCGAGGACGGTGAGGCCAAACACGATGTTCTCGGAGATCTCGGGGCGAATGGTGAGGCGTGGGTCGAGCGCGGCCTCGCCACCGATGAGAACGGTCTCTTGATCGGTGTGCAGCTTGCCGGAGCACTCGGCGTAGTCGTTTCGGCGCGCTGCCATCTCGCCATTGACCAAGACCGTGGAGCTCCCGCTGGCGATCTTCTCGGCGCTCCCGTGGTCATCACAAATGATGAAGTCGAGGAAGACGCGCGCTTGGGCTTGGCTCACCGTGATGACATCCGGTGAGCCGCTGCCTATCTTCCCTTTGATGTTGCCCTCGTTCCGTTGACCGATGGCCATGCCCAAGAGCCCACCCGACGCGCCCATCCCCAAGGTGAAGACCGCGCCGAGGAGAATGGCACCGGTGCCGCCAGTCACGACGGTGAAGGCGATCGCCGCCCCCACGAGCAACCCGATGGCGATGCCCGCGAGCATGCCGTCCCACGCGCTGGTGTGACCGATGTCGTCGCCCAGTCGAGCTGCTTCGGCGGCGGTCATGGCGCTCGGGCGTCGCGGTTCTGGCTCAGGGGAACTTCACGCTCGCGAGGATACGGTCGAAGACGGCGTCGAACTTTCCCGCCTTGTCGCGCGTCACCGTGGTGGTGAAGGACAGGATCTTGTCCTTGGGACCCATCACCATCGTGAGCCGCTGCTCGATCGGTCCGTTGCCGCCCGTCCAGCCGAAGCGAAGCTCGACGGCTTCACGCCCGCCGAGCATCTTCTCTTCGCGCTTTCGCAGGTCGAAGCCGTTCATGCCTTTGGCGAGCTCGACGAGCTGCTTGTCGGCGTAGGACTTCAGCGTCTGTCCCTTGGGGAGGGTGTCGCGGGTGAGGACCACGTTCGCGGCAGTGCGTTGGCCTTCCTTGGCCGGTTCGGCGAAGGCGACCACGCTGCGATCGCTCCAGTCGCGCGGAACGTCGAAGGTCACGTCGGAATGCTCGTATCGCGCCATTTCGGGTGTGCTTGCTTTCTAGGAAGGTTGAGGGCTCGAATGGATCATTGGGTGGGGAGTCGGCGGAGTTGGCCGCTTGCGCCGCCCTCGTAGAGAACGACGCCTTGCTGGGCCGCCGCGAGACCGGCTGCCTCGACGGGGGCCATGCCGGCCGCTTCGAAGGCGGTGGCTTGCCGGCCCATCTGCTCTGGGTCGAAATAGCTCGGGGCGGACTGGGTCCGCACGGCGGCGACGATGGGCTGCTCTTCGCCTCCGCCTCCGGGGGGGACAGCAGGAGGCTGCACGACGGCGAAACGTTCGCCCCCGTTGAAGGCCTGCGCCAGCACCGGGGCCAGGCTGGCCGCGCTCGGCGGGCCCGCGGTCGCAGCTTCGAGCACGGGGCCGAGCACGCGTCCGACGGTCGTCGGCAGCGACGCGATGGCTTCTCCGGCCGCGAGCTGAACGATCTGCATCACGTTGTCGGGCCCACGGGACAAGATGCGTAGACCTGCCGCGGCCACACCGTCGCCGGCGAGGGAGGCCGCGCTCTGGGTCAGTACGCTGGCGAGTGCCTCCGGCGAGGGGGCACCGCCAGCCAAGATGCTCGCGACGTCCGGGGAAAGATCGAGCTCCGGGGGCGCCATGTTGGGCATCGTGGGAGGCGTCGTCACCATCTCATCGGGAACGGGTACGTCGGGGCGCACGCGCACATCGACGATACCCTCCGGCAGCTGGGGCGCTTCGGGGGCGACGTGGAGAATCTCCGCCGCCTGGCTCGTCTCTCCCGCATTGGGATCACCGGGGCCACCAGGATCTGCGGCAGGGCCCACCGACATCACTTGTTGCGGGTCAGGACCCTGGCAGTTCAGCAGCACGAGCTCGCCGTCGATGGCAATGGGGGCGCCAGCATTCAACACGATCTGTTGGCCGGCGCGCATGACGATGTTGCCATTGGCCTCTAGGTGGATCGAGTCGTGGTCGAGGATGATGCACGCGTCGGCGGTGCTGATCACGATGCGGTTGTCGGTGACGCGCATGCCGGTGCCCGACTTGGCCACCTGGAGCTGATACATTTCACCGGCATCGATGGTGTCGCTGGTGCCAATGGTCGAGCTCCGTGCGTCGATCACGCTCGTGTTGTGACTCGCGCCCACCGTCACGCTGCGATTCTCTCCTACGGCGAGGGAGTCGTTGCTTCCAATGGTCGAGCTGCGATTGTTGCCGACGCTGAGGGTCTCGTCGTTCTTGACCACGGTCGCGCGGTCTTTTTCGGCCTGGACCTTGAAGAGCTCGGAGCCCTTCTTGTCCTCGAACATGATCTCGTTGAACCCGCCTGACCCGGGCGATGAGTCGCTCTTCCAGGTGCTCTTGGTCTTGTTCTCGGGCAACGGGTAGGGGACGCGCGTGGTGTTGTTGTAGACCCGGCCCGTGACGATAGGGCGGTCGGGGTCGCCGTCGAAGAAGTCGACGAGCACCTCTTGCCCAACGCGTGGGATGACCATCATGCCGAAGCTCGAGCCGGCCCATGCCTGGCTGACGCGGATCCAGCAGCTGCTGCGCTCGTCGAGCGTGCCTTCGCGATCCCAGTGGAACTGCACGCGAACCCGTCCGAACTCGTCGGTGTGGATCTCTTCTCCACGGGGACCGACCACGACCGCGCTCTGCACGCCCACGATGCGCGGTCGCGGCGTGACGTGGGGAGGCCGATAGCGCTGGTCGGCGTAGACGGCTTCGCCCCCGTAACGGAAGCTCTCCACCTGGGCCACCTCACCCTCCGCGAAGGACGATTTGACCAGGAGCTTGTCGCTGGCGCTGAGGTCTCGGCGCTGGGCGTGGTCGATGGCGAAGACGGTGCCAGGCACGATGTCGACGACGTTGGTCTCGAAGCTCACCACCCGGCGATCCCGCCGCTCGCCGTCGAGAGACCGCTGGGCGAGGTTTCGCGCTTCGGCTTCGTTCACCCGCGCGATGCCGCGGTCGTCGGCGACGGGGGTGTCGCCTCCTTGCCCAGGCTCGACCACGAAGGCGCCGGGGAGGTAGTGATACTGCTCGTACTTGTTCTCGTCGTTGTCGCTGTCCGACTCGGAGTCGGCGAAGAGTTGGTAGTCGGGACGGTTGCGAAAGTCGAAGTCGCGAATGGTGTAGCGACCTGGCGTCACCTGCTGCGCCAAGCGCACCTTCGTCGTGTACTCGGGCGTGAAGGCTTCGTTGGGGTTGTCGGCGTAGGGCAACGCTCCGCCAAGGCGTGGTGCGTTGCTCTGAGGTTCGTCGGCGAGAACCAGCTTGCTCAGCTCCTGGCCCATACCGCCATCCTGGCCCTCCCCGTGGAGGAAGAAGTAGGCGATGCCCGCTTCCTCGAGGAGGCGGCTGAGGAAGGCGAAGTCGGTCTCGCCGTACTGCACGCGGTACTCGTGCGTGGGGTAGGCCCCTGGGTCGATCCGTAGCTCGGGTTCGATATCCCACTCGGTGAGCAGCTGGGTGACGATCTCCGGGGTTGTCAGGTGCTGGTAGATGCGGTTGCCTCGGCGCAGGGTGGTCCGCCACAACGTGGGCACGATGCGCAGCGCATAGGTCGAAAGCCCAGTGTCCTCTGCCTGAAGCTGCTCCATCGAGCTGACTACGCCTGCCCACACGCGGCTGGGCTGGCCGGGCACACCGGGCTGGAGCTTCAGCGCTCCCGCTTTGTTGACGAAGGTCTGGAGCTCCAGATCCTCGCGCTCCGAGCGGGCGATGACGTCGACCTGGAACGGCGTGGAGATCGCCTCCCGGATCTTGAACCGACGGACGGACAGCGACTCCTCGCCGTTGGCGAAACTGAGCTCGAGGTTGGGCATCTTGGTCGTCGAGGAAAGTCGGCGGACCGTACCACCGCGTGAGAGGCGGCTCTAGCGGTCCAGCGCGATGGTGGGTTGGTTCGTTGGGTACGACATTGGGTACGTCGTGGATCACAATGGGTCACAAAAACCTTCCACGGCTGGGGCGTGGCCAGTGGCGCCAAGGAACAGCGTCGTGGCGCGAACAGCAGGTTCCCCATTGGGCGAGAGGGGGTACCCTCCGGCCATGGTGCTTCGGTCGCGGCAGTTCCCGCTCGAACCCGGGTGGAGGGTGATCCTCGTGGACATGGGGCTCGACCCTCGCGAGGTCCTGCGCCGGGCCGAGCTCCCGGAGGACCTCCTCACCAGGGACGACATCACGCTCGACGCGGAGCGCTACTTTCGGTTCTGGCGGGCCCTCGAAGCGGCGAGCGGCGATCCTCTGCTGCCGCTTCGCTTGTGCGAGGTGATCACCACCGAGTCGTTCATGCCGCCCCTCTTCGCGGCGCTGTGCAGCCCCAACCTCGCCGTCGGGGTCGAACGAATCGCTCAGTACAAGCGACTCATCGGGCCGATGGTGATGAACGTGGACGCGCGATCCGACGCGCTTGTGGTGAGCTGCGACTGGCTCGACACCACCCTCATGCCGCCTTCGTCCATGGTGGCCATGGAGCTGGTTTTTCTGGTCGAGCTCGCCCGACGAGCGACCCGCTCGAAGCTCCGTCCGATGGAGGTTCAGGCGCGCGTCGAGCTGCTTCCGCTCGAGGGGTACGCCGACTACTTCGGCTGCACGCCGAAGCTCGGTGCGGCGCACCACGTCGTCTTCTCGCGTGGCGACGCCGAGCGGCCCTTCATCACGAACAACCCCGCGCTGTGGCGAGCCTTCGAGCCCGACCTGCGCCGTCGCCTCGCCGAGCTCGCTGCCGAAGCGACGACCGCGGAGCGGGTGCGGGCCGTCCTGCTCGAGGCGCTACCGGCGGGACAGTCGTCGGCGGACGAGGTGGCCCGACGACTCGCGCTCAGCAAGCGGACCCTCCAGCGAAGGTTGCGCGAGGAGACGACGACCTACCAGGCCGTGCTCAACCAGACCCGAGAGGCCCTCGCCAAGCACTACCTCGTGCAGACGAACCTGTCGGGGACCGAGATCGCCTTCCTCATCGGCTTCGACGACCCCAACTCGTTCTTTCGCGCCTTCCATCAGTGGACGGGCCAAACCCCGCAACAGGTGCGTACCTCTCACTGACCCCGGGGCCATCCCCGGAAGGGAGGAAATCAAGGTCCCGTTCGCTGGCCAGCCGTGCGATCAGACTGCCGGGACTCGCCCGGAGTCGTTGGAGCAAGTAGATGACGCAAGAGCTGGTGGTCGTGACGGGTGGTGCAGGGTTCATTGGATCCCACACCGTGGACAGGTTGCTGGAGCGAGGATGTCGGGTCGTCGTGCTCGACAACTTCAGCACCGGCAAGCGCGAGAACCTCGACCATCGACGCGACGACGAGAACCTTCGCATCATCGAGGTGAACGTCGCGGACGGCATCTGGGCCGCGCTCAGCTCGGTGGAGCAGGCGTGGCAGCCCGTCGATCGCATCATCCATCTCGCAGCTCAGACCGCGGTGGTGACGTCGATCGTCAATCCCCTCGACGACATCCGCAGCAACTATGCGACCACGGTGCACCTGCTGGAGTACGCGCGGTGCCGTGGCGTGAAGAAGGTCGTCTTCGCGTCGTCGGCCGCCGTCTACGGCGACGTCGATGAGTCTCCCGTGCGTGAGACGGCGCCGAAGGTACCCCTATCGCCCTACGGTATCGACAAGCTCGGCAGCGAGATGTACCTCCGCTACTACGCGGAGGTTCACGGCATTCCCACCAATGCGCTGCGCTTCTTCAACGTCTACGGCCCACGCCAAGATCCGAAGAGTGCCTACTCGGGCGTCATCTCCATCTTCATGGACCGAGCCTCACGCGGCGTGGGCATCACCATCTTCGGGGACGGCGAGCAGACGCGTGACTTCGTCTTCGTGGGCGACGTATCGCGCGCGATCGTCACCGCCTGTTTCTCCGAGTCAGCATCGCGCGAGCCGGTGAACATCGGTACGGGCAACGAGACCACCGTCAACCAACTCGCACAGCTCGTCATCGACGCGATCGGCTCGAAGAGCGCCATCACGCACGCGCCATCCCGCGCAGGTGAGATCGTTCGGTCTTGCGCCGATGTCGGCGCCGCCAAGGCGAGCCTCGGGTTCGAGGCGCAGATCCCGATTGCGGACGGTCTCAAGCAGACGGCCGACTGGTTCCAGAGCCAGAGCTAGGACGGGCTCGTGTTCGGGCTCGGTCGCGTTCTCGGGCTCGTTCTCGTTCTCGGCCTCGGCCTCGGCCTCGAACCTCGAACCTCGAACCTCGAACCTCGAACCTCGAACCTCGACCTTTCGAGGGGACCGACCCGCCGACCGGCGAGCGACGCTCAGGGGCAGGCGTCGTCGTAGGCCCAGGCTCCGTCGACATCGAAGTCGGCGCCTTCACAGGTTGCGACGGTCCAGGTCGTTCCGTCGTCACAGAGGTAGCCGCACTGGCTGCGGAACCCGCCCATCTGCATGTCGTTGCAAGCCGAACCGGCCGTCGGGGGCTGGGCGGGGCAGGGCGCGGGCGGGTTGGTGCCGATCGGCATCGACCAGGTCGAGACGCAGTGATACTCGGTGCCCGGACACGAGTCGTGGGGAAGCGCGCACTCGGTTGGCTCCAGCATCCAGCCGTTTGCGTCGGGGTCGCATGAGAAGGTCAGCTGGCGGTCGCCGCTCTGACACGGCACGTCGTAGGTGCAGACGGCGTCGAGGGGCACGTCGCCGCAATCGAAATCGAACGGCTGCGGCGGCTCCGCCGGGCAGTTCGGGTCCTGTTGGCCCGTGGTCACGACATCGCTGCCGCAAGCCCCGACCAGGCTCGCGCTCACGCTGACGGTAACGATGAAAGGAAGGCGAGGGACACGACGCGTCATGTGCCCGACAAGAGCACGAAGTGTACCGCGCTAACTAGCCGTAGCCCGGTGTTGGAGCTGTGCCAGGCCGAGCCAGAACGCGTCGCCGGTCACCCGAAGGTGATGCCGAACACCGATCCGAGCAGGCCGTGCTTGGGAATGCTGACCGGCTCCTCGGGAAAACGGTAGGACGGTGGCGGGGGCGGGACGGCCTGGGCCTGCTGCTGGGGGTAGGCCTGCTGCTGGTGGGGGTAGGCCTGCTGCTGCTGCTGCTGGTGCTGCTGCTGGTGCTGGGGGTAGGCCTGTTGCTGGTGCTGGGGATAGGCCTGTTGCTGGTGCTGGGGGTAGGCCTGTTGCTGGTGCTGGGGGTAGGCCTGTTGCTGGTGCTGGGGGTAGGCCTGTTGCTGATGTGGGTCGGCCTGCTGGTGCTGGGGGTAGGCCTGTGACGGCTGATGGGCCTGCGGGGCGGGCGGTCGAACCGAAGCCGGCACCGGAAGGGCGCGAGGTCGGGCCGAGGCTGGCGTCGGCAAGGCCGACTGGGGGCGTACCGAAGCCGGAGGAGGAAGGGGCCGACGGGCGGGCTCGGGCTCGGGCTCGACCTCGATGATTTCGGCGACCGTGACGA
>JAUHZF010000169.1 GCA_030426145.1 Polyangia bacterium | reverse complement strand
GATGCAAGAAGGCGGCAACTCGACCACCTCACTCACCGCATCCACCACCAACCCCACCGAAGACGCGCCGACCTCCAGCACCACCACGACCGTGCGGTCGTCGTACTCACGCGACGGCAGCGAGAACCGGCTGCGCACGTCCATCACGGGGATGACCTTTCCGCGCAGGTTGAGCACGCCGCGGAAGCTGTCGGGCATGTCGGGGACCTGGCTGATGCGCTGCAGCCGGATGATCTCCGTGACGTGGCTCACCGGCAGCGCATACTCCTCCGCGTCGATGCGGAACGTCAGGTAGGTGTCTTCGAGGTTCTCCCCGTCCTCGTCGTAAACGTCGAAAGGCTCACTGTCGTCGGACATGAAACTGCTCCCCACGGGCCCCCCGGGCCCGGCTTGGGGGTGAGTCGCACGTCACGTCTGGGACACGCGGGGCTCACCGGGTCTGAGAAGGAGAACGTCGTCTCCCGCGAACCCTTGAGCCCAGCACTTCAGAAACGAAGGGGACCTCGACAACTTGTACGAATCGCGCACTTGATGCAGGTTTGTCGAACCCAATTCGCCACAAAGACTCGACCGTTGGCTCACTTTGAGCGCAGTCCCTGCGCGTGCGCGTAGTTAGGTCACGTTACGTCGGGTCTCGTCGATGCGGGAGCCGAGGTTCCCGTACCGGTGGTAGTCGTGGCTGATGGCCTGCTCGCGCAGGTACCAGAGCAGCTCGATGCGACCTTCCTCGAGCACGGGGCCCTGCGCGATGTGAATCCCGGTCGCCCCCACCGCCGCGAGCACCTCACGGGGAACCCTATCTCCAGCGTAGCGAACCCGGTCGGTGTCGTGACGGCGCACGACCTCGGCGAGGTCGGCGTCGCTCTCCTCCACGAACTCGATGCTCCCGCCCCACCACTCGGTGAGGCCGTCGAGGAGCTCGAGGCCCGGAGCTTGGGTGCCCGGGGCACGACTGACGGTGATGGTCGCCCCCACCGTCTTGGCCGCACAAACCCGAGCAAAGATGTCGAACGCCGTGTCCTCAGGCGCCACACGCACCCTGAGCCACTTCACCGGCAGGTAGCGACGCAGGTTGTCCTGGCCCACGAGCCGGAAGGCATCTTCTTCTCCGGTGAAGACGTCGGACCATCGTCGGTCGTAGCTGTCGATGGCCCGCAGGATCCGTCGCAGATCGTGGTGCGACACCACGCCTTCGTCACGACCGAGCTCGCGACGGAGCGCCTTGCGAAGCACCTCCACCTCCGGCGAGCGAACGGCGCGGTCGGGCGGTTCCGTATCTTCGCCAGCATCGGACCAATTGCACAGCTGCGCCACGTAGTTGGGCCCCCCCGCCTTGATCCCGGGCCCGAAGGCGCTCTTGCCCATGCCTCCGAAGGGCTGCCGGTAGACCACGGCGCCCGTGGTGACGCGGTTGATGTAGAGGTTGCCCGCGAGCACGCTGTCGCGCCACAGATCGACCTCGCGGTCGTCGAGGCTCTCGATGCCTGAGGTGAGACCGTAGCCGGTGGTGTTCACCATGCGGATGGCCTCGTCGAGGTTCTCCGCCCGCATCACAGCCAAGACCGGTCCGAAGAACTCGGTCATGTGGGTGTAGCTGTCGGCCTGCACCCCCCACTTGACCGCCGGCGACCAGAGATTCGGGTTGCCGTCGACCAAGCGTGGCATCACGGCCCAGGACTCGCCGTCCTCGAGGTCCTTGAGGCCACGCTCGAGATGGCCTGCGGGAGGATTCACGAGGGGCCCGAGCTTGGTGTCCAGCGACCAGGCCGAACCGACGCGAAGACTCTGCACCGCGTCGCAGAGGGTCTCTTTGAAGCCGGGGTCGTCGTAGACCTCACCCTCGAGGATGAGCAGTGAGGTCGCCGAGCACTTCTGTCCGCTGTGGCTGAAGGCCGAGTGGAGGATGTGCTTGATGGCCAGCTCTCGGTCGCTCATCGAGGTGACGATGGTGGCGTTCTTGCCGCCCGTCTCCGCGAGCAGGTTCATCTCCGGACGCAGGCCCTTGAGCTTGAGTGCGGTGTCGGTGCCGCCCGTGAGAATGACCACGTCGACCTTCTCGCTGGCGACGATGCGCGAGCCGCCGGTGCTCTCGTCGGTCGGCACGAACTGGAGCACCTCCTTGGGGACCCCGGCCCGCCAGAAGGCCTCGCAGAGAATGTAGGCGGTCATCACCGTCTCGGGCGCAGGCTTGATGATGACCGTGTTGCCCGTAGCGAGAGCCGCCGCCACGCCGCCACAGGGGATGGCGACGGGGAAGTTCCACGGCGGGATCACCGCAACCACGCCCTTGGGCTCGGCGGCAAGGGTGGGCAGCGAGGTCAGCGCGCGTGCGGTCGCGGCGTAGAACATCACGAAGTCGATGGCCTCGCTGACCTCGGGATCCGACTCGGCGAAGAGCTTGCCAGCCTCGGCCATGGCCGCCCCCATGAGGTCACCTCGCGCCTTGCGGAGCTCATGCGCCGCGTCGGCGAGCACCTCAGCACGCTTGTCGGACGCCATGGTGCGCCATCCCGTGGGGTCGTCGTGCGCACAGACCAGGGCCCGGTCGACGTCGTCGAGGGTCGCGTAGAGCGCGCGTCGCACCACGACGCCCGGTCGCGACGGGTCGCATCGCTCACGTACTTCGCGTCCCTCCGCGATGGCCTCGCCCGCCACGACGATCGGGACGACCGTGGCCGCGTCGCCGTGGCGATCGCGCCAGGACGCGACGATCCCTTCGGCCCACCGCTGGTTGGCCGGGAGCGAGAAGTCGGTGTCGGACTCGTTGTCGAAGGCCTCGAGCGGTACCGGCCCCCAGGCGGTCGGCGCCTCGTGCCGGTCCTGCGTGCGACGGGGCCCCGTGGCGAGCTCGTCGGCCAGCCGGTGGCTCTCGAGGAAGAGCTGCTCCAGGCGCCCCCAGGTCTCGTCGCCCGCTTCGATCTTGAACGCGTGGCGAAGGAAGTTCTCGGGGCCGGTGTTTTCGTCGAGCCGGCGGATCAGGTAGCCGATGGCGTTGACGAAGTCCTCCTTCTTGGTGGCCGGCGCATAGAGGAGAATGTTCTGCGCGACCTCGGCGAGCGCACGGCGTTGGTGGTTCGCCATACCCTCGAGCATCTCGAACTGCACCTGATCGTAGAGGTTGCGCTCGTGCACCAACACGAGCGCGTAGGCCACCTCGAACAGGTTGTGCGAAGCCACCCCGAGGCGAACCGCGGCCGCGTTCTCGGGCTCGAGTGCCTCGTGAAGCATGCGCTTGAAGTTGGCGTCGGTGTCGACCTTCCGGTTGTACGGCGCCTGTGGCCAACCCGCGATGGAGGCCTCGACGCGCTCCATCTCCATGTTGGCGCCCTTCACCAGTCGAATGGTCACCGGGGCGCCCCCCGCCTTCACGCGCTCGCGTGCCCAGGCGTTGATGCGTTGCTGCGCCTCGAAGGAGTCGGGGATGTAGGCCTGCAACGCGATCCCGGCCCGAGCCTGTTCGAGCCCGGGTCGAGACAGGGTGCGAATGAAGGCCTCCACCGTGACCCACAGGTCGCGGTACTCCTCCATGTCGAGGTAGACGAACTTCGGCGTCTTCTCTCCGTCGAGCTGAAGGTAGGTCGACTTGACCGCGGCCCGGTAGAGGCGCTCGAGCCGATCGCAGAGCGTTTGCACCGAGTGCTCGAAGCTGATGGGGGTGATCTGCGAGTAGATCGTGGTCGCCTTGACGCTGATGACCTCGATCTCGGGCATCTGGAGCGCGGCGAGATAGGTGTGGAGCCGATGCTGTGCATCCTCTTCGCCGAGGAGGGCCTCGCCGAGGAAGTTCACGTTCATGCGCACCCGACTCTCACGCCGCTCGGCGAGGTGGGGCGCGAGCAGCTCGGGCTCGGCGGGGAGGATGACGTTGGCCGTCTCGTCCCGCATCTTCTCCTTCACCAGCGGCACGGCCACCCCGGGCAGGTAGTTGCCGAACGACTGAAACCCCTTGAGCAGGGTGCGGTCGAGCGTGCTGAAGAAGCGCGGCACGCCCTGCACGTCGAGGATGTGGGTCAGCTGATCGGCCACGCGGCGCGGGGTATGCGACCGAAAGGCCTGGTCGGTCATCTGGGTCATCGTCGCCTTGTCCTCGGCGCTCTCGACCATCTTTTCGAGCTCACGCTGCTGCCGCTTCTCCTCCGGCGTCTGCAGCTCCAGGCCACGCGCCTGAAGTGCACGCGCCAGCGCGAGGGCGCGCTGCACCGTAGGAGAATGGGGTGACTCCGAGTCGACGGGTTGAGCGTCGATCAACTCGGCCAAACGTTCGCGGAGATCCACGAGCGGGAGCGTCGCTCACCCCGCTGGGCGCCGCCAAGCGGTTTCTGCGGTAGGCTGCGTCCCCATGGCCGGCCGCACCTTCGTGACGGGCGACATCCACGGCGATCTGGACGCCCTGCTGCGGATCCAGTCGCAGTTGCCCCCCCTCGATGAAGACGACACCCTCGTCTTCCTCGGCGACTACCTCGACCGTGGACCTGCCTCGGCCGAGGTCATCTCCCTGTTGCGGCAGCTGCCTGAGCGCACCCCGGCTCGGGTGGTGACGCTCCGCGGCAACCACGAGGACGCCTGGCTCCGCGTCATCGCCCACGGCTGGCCCGAGTTCGTGCGGCCCCCCACCCATGGCTGCCGCGAGGCCATGGAGTCCTACGTCGGCCCGCTCGACGACCCCATCACCGAGACCCAGGAGGCGGCTCTGCTGTCGGGGAGCTTCTTTCCTCCGGAGGTGGTCGCCTGGATGCGCGATCTACCCTACTGGTTCGAAGACGAGCACGGCATCTACGTGCACGCTGGCCTCATCGAACGCGACGGGATCTTCCTGCATCCCCGCGACACCCAACCCCGCTCGGCGCTCCTCTGGTATCGGAACCAGCGCTTCTTCCGCGGCTACCAGGGCAAGCGGGTGGTCTTCGGCCACACCACGACCGAATACCTGCCCGAAGAGCTCTCGTCCTTCACTCCGGAAGATCCCAAGGACCTCTGGGCCGGGCCGTGCACGGTCGGCCTCGACACCGGGGCCGGCAAGGGCGGCTTCCTCACCACCCTCGAGCTGCCCGCGATGCTCGTCTACGAGTCACGCCGCCCGCCCGGTAGCGCTCCCATCTCGGTCGACCCGCCCGCGAGCTCATGAGCCGTGGTAGAGCGGGGCATGCTCACGCTGCACCACCTCGAGAAGTCACGGAGTCACCGCGTCCTCTGGATGCTCGAGGAGCTCGGCGTCGAGTACGAGCTGAAGCACTACACACGTAACCCCGAGACGATGCGCGCCGACCCTGCGCTCAAGAAGGTCCATCCACTCGGCAAGTCACCGGTGATCACCGTCGACGATCGCGTGCTGTACGAGAGCGGGGCCATCCTCGAGTACTTGGTGGAAGAGCACGGTGAAGGTCGGTTCCGCCCCCAGGGCACGGAGGCCGAGCTTCGCCATCGCGCTCTCATGCACTTCGCCGAGGCCACCGTCATGCCATCGCTGCTGGTCCGCCTGGTGTTCGATCGCGTGCGAAGCGCGCCCCTCCCCTTCTTCGTGAAGCCGATCGCCCGCAAGATCGCCGACCAGGTCGACGCGACCTTCACCCAGCCGGAGATCGATCAGAACCTCGATTTTCTCGAGAGCCTGCTCACCGACGACTACTTCGTGGGTGACGAGCTCACGGCGGCCGACGTGCAGCTGAGCTACCCCGTCGAGGCGGCGCTCCATCGAGGCCGTGTGAGCACGAGCGCGCACCCCAACCTGCGCGCCTGGATGAAGCGGGTCGAAGCGCGACCAGCCTACGCACGTGCGATCGAGCTCGGCGGACCCACCATGCCCTGACCTCCGGCCAGCTCGGGGGGTGACACCGGCCATCGGGGCGGTGGTAGCCTCGGGGGTGATGCTCAAACGCCTCTCTCTGGTCATCGCCCTCTCCGCCATCGCCGCGGGCTGCTCGGTGCCCTGCGACGACGCCATCGCCAAGATGGACGAGTGCTTCAGCGGAAACGTCATCCCCATGCAGAGCAGCGAGCGCTGCACCGACGCCGAGATCTGCGCCGCCGAGTGCGTGCTGGACAACAGCTGCTCCGAGCTCGGCGCCTACATCAGCAGCAACCCGAACAAGGAGCCCGGCGCGGGCGAGGTCTTCGGTGTCTGCTACGAGGCGTGCGGCAACGAGTAGTCAGTCCTTCAGCGCGCCGACCGGCAGCGTGAGAATCGCCTTCTGCGCCCGAGGCCAGCCCCGACGCTGCGGCTGACTGCGGTAGGTGTCGAGGACCAGCTTCAGGTCCGTGGCGTCGACGGGGACCTCGAAGGCTCCGATCCAACCTCGCGCCTTCTGACCCGGCGCGAGCTCTCCCGGCAGGTTGGGGGTGCAGCTCCCGCGGGGAGGTGCGGCGTGAACGCCACTTCACGCCCCCCGCGTGACCAGGCGTCAGTCGTAGCGCGACGTGACCGTCAGGGTGAAGCCGTTGAAGTGGCCAGCGACGCCCTGCCCGTTGTCGGTGATGGTCACGGTCCAGGTTCCGTTGACCTCGTTGTCGCGCTCGATGCCCCACGTCTCGGTGATGTAGCTCGGCGGGTTGGCGTCACCGCCGGCCCAGAGCGTGGTCGACGTGTTGCTCGCCGCGGTGAGGACGACGGTGAGGTCCTCCTTGCGGGGATGGTCGATGTCGAGGTCGATGACCACGTCTTCGGGCACCGTGCGGAGGGTGTTGATGACGATGCTCTTGGTGAGCGTCCCCCCAGACGGGATGGTCTCGTTGACGGTCACCTCACGCACGGCCATCGCGTCGGCTTCGCGACAGTAGCCGTTGCCGTCGTAGACGGTGACCCCCATGCACGTCAGCCCCTCCTGGCAGGGCTCGTACTCCTTGCAGCTCTGCTCGACACCACCGAGCGGAGCATTGGCGTCGGCGCAGCGGCCCTGGGTCGGGTTCTCGTCGAAGGTGATGTTGTGGCAGAAGAGCCCTGCCTGGCACCCGGTGTCGTCGATGCATGCTTCACCGAGGGGCGCGCCCGCGTCGCCCACGGCGAAGGCCTTGAGCCGGGTGAGGGCCGAGGTGCCGACGAAGCCGACCTGGGCGAGGGCGTGCACCGTGATGAAGGGACGCTGGGCGACGATGCCGTCGGCCGCGCGCTTGTCGAGGGGGACCTCGTCGTCGAGCACCGCGTAGCTGCTGAGGTTCGCGACCTCGAGCACGGCTTTGGCCTCGTTCACGGTGAAAGAGACGTCGTCGTAGACGCCGAGCAGCTCGTCGCCCTGGGGCACGAAGCCCTGGCTGGCCGCATAGGCTGCGATCTTCTCGAGGCGCTTTTCACCGACCTGATCCACATCGAGGACCTCTTTCAGGCTGTCGAAGAGGTCGTCGTCCTCGGTACCGAAGATCCCGTCGGGGCCATTGCGGTGCGCGATGAGGTTCTCGGCCGCGCCGCGGTGGAGCGGGACGTCGTCGTCGAGCAGCTCGAAGGTCGTGGTCTCGTCGTTGAGGAAGTTGAGCGCGCCCACGGCTTCGGCCGTGCCCTCGATGATCGGCTCACCCGAGGTGACGTACTGCTCGTCCCCTCGTTCGGCGGACGTGGTGCAGGCGGCGAAGGCGGCGGCGATGAGGCTCCACGCAGCGAGGCGGGCCAAGGGTCGGGTAATCATGTTCTCTCCTCCTGCGCCACACTTACCAGAACCCACCTGTCAAGAAAACACCTACACTGTGACACTTCAACCACGCGGTAGCCGGTCGCGGTATCCTCGGCGCCCGTGAACGCATCGCTGCTCATGTTCGGGCTCGCCAAGGCCGCCTTCGGGATTCTGGTCGGGGCGGGTGGGATCTTCGCCGCGGCGCGCACGCTCCACCGGCTGATCGGCTTCGGCAAGACCGACGGTGGGGTCAAGGCCGGCAACGAGGCGCTCGGGGTCATGAAGGCCGGCAGCCTCATCGCGCTCGGTCTCCTGCTCCAACACGCGGTGCGGGCCACCTTCGATGCGCTCGACCTGATGTACCAGGGCCACGACGTCTCGCTCCGAGCTTTGCGCAGCGTGCTGGTCTACGGGCTCATGCACGTCTCGCTGTCGATCGTGGTCGGCGCCTTGGTCTTGGCCCTCGGCACCTGGCTCTTCACCAAGCTCACCCGCGGGGTCGACGAGCTCGAAGAGATCCGAAAGGGCAACCTCGCGCCGGCGCTGGTGCTAGCGGCGGTGATGGTGGTGCTCGCGCTCATGACCTCACCCGGACTCCAGACCGCGCTCGATGGCCTGCTGCCCCTCCCCGAGCTCGCCCGCGACGAGGTCGTCATCCCGAGCTGAGTCATGAGCACGCGGGGGCGGTTCTGGTTGGTCTTCCTCGCGGGGCTCGTCGCCTCGTGCTGTCCCATCGAGCTCGAGCTGACCGAGACGGCCCCGCGCGACGTCGAGCCGCCCACCGACGACACGGGCAAGGGCAGCGCTGGCGACCTCGGTGATGCCCGATACCCCGACGCCAGCCGCGCCAAAGCCACGAACCACAGTTGGTGGCTCAAAGGTCTCGAGGTCACCCACTACCGCCTCGGGTATCGCATGGACAAGTCGGCCGAGCGCGACCTCATCGCCAAACACCGCGACTTCGCCAAGTCCGTGCGTCACCAGAAGCTCAGCGACACGCGCTTCCGGTGGTCGCCGCCCGAGCGCTGCCTCGGCGGACTGCAGTGCGTGTACGAGTCGATGGATCAGGGCAGCCGCGACGCGGTGACCCCCGTCAGCGCCCTGTTCGAGAGCCGACGGGCCGTGGCCAAGCTCTCCTCCACCGAGTTGACGTCGCTCGTGCTCACCTTCGTGCAGAACATCCGCTACGACCAGCCCAACGAGGAGCCCTTCGGGGTGCTGCCTCCCGGCGTCGTGGTGCGGCAAGCGCGGGGCGACTGCGACAGCAAGGCGCTCCTGGCCCACATGATCCTGCGCGACCTCGGCATCGACACGGTCCTCATCTCCTCCGATGCCCACCACCACACCATGCTGGGGGTGCGTCTCCCCGCCGCCGGCAAGAGCTTCACCTGGCGAGGCGGCCGCTACGCGTTTCTGGAGATCACGGCCGAACGGTCCCCCCTGGGACACATCCACCCCAAGCTCCTCAGCCCCAACGACTGGCGTGTGGTCCCCATGCGTTACGAAGCGGCGGGTGGGCGCGCGATGAGAGGCGCCGAGCAGATCCGCCTCCGGTAGCGCAACCTGCGACCTGTACTACCCTAGGCCGGCGATGCTCGCCGTATTGTCTCCCGCCAAGAGCCTCAACCTCGACCCCGTCGTCCGGGAAGCACCCGCCACCGAGCCAGTGCTGATGAAGGACGCCACATCGTTGATGCGCACCGCCCGAGGGCTCACCCAGACCAAGATCCGTGAGCTGATGGGGATCAGTGCCGACCTCGCAAAGCTCAACTACGACCGCTACCGAAGCTTCGAGCTCCCCTTCACCGAAGACAACGCCTTGCCGGCCGCCCTCACGTTCAATGGCGACGTCTACCGCGGCCTGTCGGCGCGCAGCCTCGCCGACGACGACCTGCAATGGGCTCAGGACCATGTCGCCATCCTCTCGGGCATGTTCGGGGTGCTTCGACCCATGGACTTGGTGCAGCCCCATCGCCTCGAGATGGGCACCCGGCTCAAGACGCGTCGTGGAAAGAACCTCTACGACTTCTGGGGCGACAAGGTCACCAAGCGCCTGTCGGCCATGCTCGCCGACCACGAGACGCCTACGCTGGTGAACCTCGCGAGCCAGGAGTACTTCAAGGTCGTGCGACCGAAAAAGCTGAAGACGCCCGTGGTCAGCTGCGAGTTCCACGATTGGAAGAAGGGCACCGAGCCCAACGTCATCAGCTTCTGTGCGAAGTACGCGCGCGGGTTGATGGCCCGCTACATCATCGAGGAACGCATCGATCGCACCGAGGGCCTGAAGGACTTCGCCGTCGAGCGCTACCGCTTCGTGCCCGAGCAGTCCGACGACGCACACTTCGTCTTCGGCCGTGCTTTCGTCCCGGTCAACTGATGCGTTGGCTCGCCGGAGCGCTGGCTCTCTTCATCGCCTGGGGCTGCGACGACCGCCCCCGTCCCACGGCTCCCCCCGCCGCCCCGCCCAAGCCCACGGCTCCCAAGCCCGCGGCATCGTCTTCGAGCACGACGACGCCGAAGGGACCGCAGGTCGCGGCGGGGATCCGGTACCTGGTGCAGACCACAGCCGGCGCGGCCCCCGATGCCGAGCTGCCCCTCATCGTGGCGATCCACGGCTACGGTGATCGGCCCGAGAACTTCCAGTCCATCGTGCGCCAGCTGCCCAGTCAGGCGCGTGTGGTCATTCCCTATGGGCTCACCCCCTACGGCCGCGGCTACTCGTGGTTCGACCTCCAGCCACGGGACCAGATGCACGTGGGTATCGACGCGGCCGCCAACCGGCTGGCCGTGATGTTGGTCGAGCTCTCCGCTCGCTATCCCACCCGCGGCAAGCCCGTGGTGACCGGGTTTTCGCAGGGCGGCATGCTCTCTTTCGCCATCGCCACCCAGCACCCCACCGCGATCGCGGCCGCCTTTCCGTTGGCGGGGTACATCCCGCCCGAGCTCATCACCGACCCGCCAAGCGACGCGCCTCCCATCGTGGCCCTCCACGGCGAAGCCGACACCCGCCTCCGTCTCGAGCCGACCCGAGCCGGTATCGACGAGCTGAAGAAGCGAGGCTGGACGGTGGCCCTGCATACCTATCCCGACGTGCCCCACACGGTCTCGCCAGCCATGCTCTCGCGGCTCTTCATCGAGATCGGACGCGCCACCCATCCGCCGGAATAGCTGGGGCAGCACCACCCCATGCTTCCCTGTGGGTCCATGGGTGCTCTCTTGATCGGGAGGCGTCCTAGCGGCATATCTATTCGGATGGGCGTTTGCACGATGGGGAAGAAGCTGTGGCCGTTGTTCGTGCTCGCGGGCGCCACCGGCTGTACGGATGCCCCCACCGAGCGCGTCGGCCGCTCGGTCGCGCCCATCGCCGTGCCTGGGCCGTGGAAGATCCCCACCGACGTGCTCGCCATCGGCGATGAGCAGTCGGTCAACTACACCGGCGCGGGCCCATGGGTCGGCGAGCAGGGATGCTTCGGCGGGATCAGCCCCGGCACGGAGGTCCTACGCCAGTACCTCTACGCCCACTTCCCGCAGACCTACTCCATCGGCGGCTACGCCTGTCGACCCATCGTGGGCAACGAGTCGCAGATGAGCGTGCACGCCACCGGGCGGGCGCTCGACATCATGATCCACACCGTCGAGGGGGAGGCCGACAACACGCTCGGCGATCCCATCGGCAACTGGCTCATCGTCAACGCCGAGGCCATCGGCATCCAGTTCATCATCTGGGACCTATACACGTGGGGGGCGCACCGCGACCCAGGCGACAAGGCCCGCGACTACGGCGGGCAGCATCCGCACCACGACCACCTGCACATCGAGCTCGCCGAGGAGTACGAGCACTTCACCGAGAACTGGTTCGCCAACGCGGTCACGCCACCCGTCATCCCGGACTGCGACGCCCTTCCTGCAGACGGCGGCATCGTCGACGAGCAGAGTGCCTGCTTCGGCGCCTATGGCCCCGCCGAGTTCTGGCGGGTGGTCGAAGGCGCCGGTCATGACGACGGGCTGCTCTGGACCAACGCCTTCGAAAACGACGAGCCGTCGAACTGGGCTCGGTGGAACCTCTACTTCGACGAAGCCGGCGACTACGAGGTCGAGGTCTTCATCGACCCCGACTACGGCGTGAACCCAGAGACCACCTATGCGCTCGAACACGCGCCCGATGCCGACGACGACCGGGCCCACGCCATCGTCATCGACCAAGGCGCGGCTTCGGGCTGGGTCAGCCTCGGGGCCTACCCCTTCGAGGCCGGCGAGGGCCAACACCTGAGCGTGTACGACAACGTCGCGGGCGCCGTGCCCGACGACCAGCACATCGCGGTAGACGCCGTGCGCCTCACACGGGTCCGAGACGGCAAGCCCGGCGGCGGCGGTGGCAGTGGTGGGCTCGCTCCTGAGCCCGCCCCCACCGCGGCAGCGAGCGAAACGACGGACGCCGACGGAGGCTGCCGCATCGGGCCATCGTCGAGCCCCGCCGAGGGGTGGTGGCTGCTGCTCGCCCTCGGTGCCCTCGTCCGCGCTCGGCGGCCCAACACCAACAAGAAGAGCGGGTCGGGCCCGGGGGCCCGCCCGCTCTGGTTCAGCTAGACGCCCAGCTGCACGCTGGGAGCGCGTTCAGCTCTTCTTGGCCGGCTTCGCCGCCTTCTTGGGCGCACGCTTCGGCTTGGGGGCGCTCTTCATGGTCGCTGCCTTGGGGCTCGCTGCCTTGGGGGCGGCCTTCGTGGCCTTTGGCGCGCTCTTGGTGGTCTTTGCAGCCGCCTTGGGGGCCTTGGCAGCCGCCTTGGGAGCCTTGGGAGCACTCGTCTTGGTGGCCGCCTTGGGGGCCTTGGGGGCGCTCTTGGTGGTCGCAGCCTTGGGAGCCGGGGACGCAGCCTTCGAGGTCTTGCTCGCCTTGGGCGCCGCAGCGGCCGGCTTCTTCGGGGCAGCCTTCATCGGCTTGGGGGACTTGTTCGCGGGCTTGTTGTTGTTGTTCCGCATGTTCGTATCTCCGGTCCCCGCACGTCGAACGCGGGGCGCGGCGGGCCTCACTGGCATCCGCACACAAAACCCCTGAGCAGAAAGCGGGCCAAGTCGATATGGGGGCCCTGAGAGGGGGTTCAGTGCAACCCATGCACGGCCCGCTTCCATCGGGCTGTGCAGAAGTTGCTCGCGCGGCACATAGGGCTCGCATCCGAATGGGCGTGCGTGCCTTCGAGCTCGAGGTACGCCGGTCGAATTGACAGACTCGTCGGTCCCCCCCATGTCCTCGCCATGCGCAACGCCCTCATCGTCGGGGCGAGCCGAGGCCTGGGTCGGGCCATGGCCTCGCTGCTGCTGAAGCGGGATCACCGGGTCTTCGGCACCTCGCGCCAACGCGGAGCATTCGTGGCGCCTCCACGAGGATTCGTGCCGCTGCAGATGGATGTCACCGACGAAGCGAGTGTCGCCGAGGCCTTGGACGAGGTCGCACGCGAGGTCGACAGGCTACATCTTGTGATGCACGTCGCGGGGGTGCTGCATGAGGGGCCGATGGCGCCCGAGAAGAAGCTCGAGGACATAGACCCTGCGTTCGTGCAGAAGGCATTCGCCGTGAATGCGGTGGGCCCGCTTCTCGTGGCCAAACACGCCCTGCCGCTGCTCCGGCACGACGAACGCGCCGTGCTCGCCAACCTCTCGGCTCGCGTGGGCAGCATTGGCGACAACCGCCTCGGCGGTTGGTACGGCTATCGGGCGTCGAAGGCCGCCCAGAACATGTTCACCAAGAACCTCGCCATCGAGCTCGGTCGTCGAGCTCGGCGGGTCATCGTCGTCGCGCTACACCCGGGTACGGTCGACACCGACCTATCCCGCCCCTTTCAGCGCAACGTCCCCCCCGAGAAGCTCTTCTCCCCAGGCGACAGCGCGGCACGACTCCTCGCGGTGATCGAAGGCCTCGAGGTGACCGACTCCGGTCGCTACCTCGACTACGCCGGCACGCCCATCGCGTGGTGAGCATCACGCGTCGTCGCGCGCGCCGCTTCGGCAGGACCCGATGGGGCCGAATCCGCCCAACTGGATCGTTCAGCCCCCAGACGAAGGACCACGCTTCGCGTACTTGACTCTGTGAATCGCTGGCATCGCGGTTGCTACTACGGAGAAGATCCCGTGAACGCCATCAAGCTCCTCCCCCTCGCCGCCGCTGCCCTTCTCGCCTCGGGATTCGCCTGTTCGGCATCGGAGGAGCAGGTCGACGACGACGACGGGATCTCCAGCACGGGACAGGGAGGCCAAGGCACGGGAGGCTTCGACCCCCAGACCACTGGCGCCGGCGCGGGCAACGCCATCAACTGCGACGCGGGACCAGACGAAGACCGCGATCAGGACGGGTTCACCGTCACCCAAGGCGACTGCAACGACTGCGACGCCAACGTGAACCCCCATGCGGTGGAGGTCATCGCAGAGAGCGGCGACGCCGCGGACGAGAACTGCAATGGCCAGGTCGATGAGGTTCGGGCTGCCTGCGACGACGGCCTCGCGCTCACCGACGGCGACGCGATGAATGGCGCGCGCGCGATAGGGATCTGCGACACGGTGGCCCAGAACGGCTTCGGGGTCGTCACAGCCAACTACGTGCGCGCGAACGGAGGCGCCATCGCCGGGTCGACGCCGCACGTCGGCTTGCTCGACGGCTTCGGCCCCAACGTCGCTCCTCGCCAGGGCAGCCGGCTCCTCGCGCTATCGTCGGGTCACGCCAGGCTCCCTGGGCAGCCCGATGCCTGCGGCTTCGTGGGCTGTGGCTCCATCGGTTCCGGCACGGCGCCGGCGGGCTTTCCCCAAGACGTGCCCAATTGCACGGGTGCCAACGACATCTACGACGACGTGGCCCTCGAGCTCACCCTGCGCGCGCCCACCAATGCCACGGGTTTCAGCTACGAGTTCTCGTTCTACAGCCACGAGTACCCCGAGTGGGTCTGCGACGACTTCAACGACCAATTCATCGCGCTCGTCAGTCCCCCGCCGCAGGGATCGATCCAGGGCAACATCTCCTTCGACAGCCAGACCAACCCCGTGAGCGTCAACATTGCTCTGTTCGAAGTATGCCAAGGCTGCGCGCAAGGAACCGGTGCGATGGTCGGCACCGGCTTCGACACCTGGGGCGGCGGCATCGGCGACTCGGGCGCCACGGGCTGGCTCTATTCCACCGCGCCCATCGGCCCCGGCGAGGAGTTCACCATTCGCTACGCGATCTGGGACACGGGTGACGAGGACTACGACTCCACGGTCATCCTCGACAACTTCCAGTGGATCGCCGACGGCGGAACCGTGGGTGTCGGTACCGCCCCCGTACCGAAGTAGACCTCAAGGCGACGCGCGTCTTGCCGCCAACATCCCACATGCGGCGTCGCGTCCGCTCCCTCCCGAGTAGCGGCGACGCATCGGGAGCCCGGCCGCGGCCAATGCGTCGCGAAAGGGTTCGAGACGGGGGCTGCGTCGGTAGCCATCGGGGCGGGCGTCGTTGACGTCGATGAGGTTCACGATCACCGGTGTCCCCGCGAGCAGGGTGGACAGGCGCTCGACCTCCACCGGGTCGTCGTTCACGCCGGCCATGAGGGTCCAAGCGACCGGAACCGGCTGGCCCGTGGCGGCGGCGTGCTCGGCGATCGCCCGGGCGAGATCTTCGAGGTCGAGCTTGCCCGCGACCGGCAGGAGCCTTCGGCGCACATCCGCGTCGGCACTGTGGAGCGACACGATGAGGCGGTACCGGTGGCCCTCCCGGGTGTAGCGGCGCATCTGTGGAATGAGTCCGACCGTGCTGATGGTGATCGCCTTCTGCGCAATGCCGCCCCCGTTGGGGTGCGAGAGGATGGCGGCGGCGCGAAGGACTGCGTCGTAGTTGTGGAATGGCTCGCCCTGGCCCATGAAGACGGCGCTGGTGATTCGACCGTCGTCGGTCGCGTCGCGTACGGCAGCCCAAGCAGCGACCATCTCCCACGCCTCGAGCGACCGCGTCAGCCCGAGGCGGCCCGTCGCACAGAAGTCGCAGCGCATGGCGCAGCCCACCTGCGACGACAGGCAGACCGAGTAACGGCCCGGCTTGTCGAGAGGAATGCGGACCGCTTCGGTGAGCGCGCCGTCGGGACAGCGCAGCAACCACTTGGAGAAGCCGTCGTCATCCTCGGCGACCTCCACCACCTCGAGGCGTCGACACCGGGTATGGCACGCGAGGGCCTCGCGGTGCGTCTTGCTCACCCGGGGCACCTCGTCGACGGCCGCGCCTCGGCCTACCGTGTGGGCGAAGATGCGACGCGCTTGCGCGAGCGGTAGCCGCACCCCGCGTGCCTCGAGGCCCTCGACGAGCTCTTCGGGCCTCAGCCCCTGAAGCTCGAGCGGTTCCACGCGCTACTCCGCGGGACTGCTGGCCGTGCTGCCACCCTGCAACCGGGACAGCACTCGCTGGAACAGGCGCCGCATGTCTTCGAGGATGGAGTAGAAGGTCGGCACCATCACGAGGGTGAGCACGGTTGCGAAGAGGAGTCCGAAGATGACGGCCACCGCCATCGGTCCCCAGAACGCCGCGTTCTGACTCCCGACGATGACCTCCATGTTGCGCACGTCGATCGAGAGCCCCACCGCCATCGGCACGAGGCCGAGGATGGTGGTGGCCGCGGTGAGCATGACGGGCCGGAAGCGGACCAGGCCCGCGCGCATGAGGGCGTCGCGGGTCGTGACGCCTTGCTCTCTCAGCTGCTCGACGTATTCGAGCAACACGATGGCGTTGTTCACCACGACACCCGCGAGCGAGATCACGCCGAGACCGGTCATGATCACGCCGAACGGGGTGCCGGTGATGATGAGCCCCCACAGCACGCCGACCAGGCTCAGCACCACGGAGCCGAGGATGATGGTCGGGGTCGCAAAGCTGTTGAACTGGGTGACCAGCACCAGAGCGATGAGGAAGATGGCGACGAGGAAGGCCTTGGACAAAAAGTCCACCGCGTTCTGCTGCTCGTCGTTGGCGCCGCCGAGGCGAAGCAGATGGCCCGCGGGCATCTCTCGCTTCTCCATGTACTGTTGAACGCGCTGCCGAACCTCGTTCTCGTTGAAGCCCTCTTCGACGTCGCCGGAGATCGTGACCACGAGGTCCTGGTCGATGTGGCGAATCGAGCCACTGCCGCCCGTGAGCTCGTAGCTCGCCACCGCAGACAGCGGCACGGGGAAGGTGTCCGGGCTGGTGTCGATGCGACCCGGGATGCGCATGCCGAGCACGGCTTGGAGGTCGTCTTTGAAGCGGGGGGCGACCTCGACGAGGATGTCGTACTCGTCTTCCCCATCACGCAGCTTGCTCGCTTCGGTGCCCGCGACCGCGGTGCGAATGGTGGTCGCCACCGTTTGGGTGCTGGCGCCGACGCGCTTGGCCGCGCCTCGATCGATGCGGAGCCGCATCTCCGGCCGACCCACCCGGTAATTGTCCTCGAGGTCGGTGGTGCCGTCGATCTCCTCGATCTCGCGGCGCACCTGTGCGGCGAGCTTGCCCACCTCGTGGAAGTCCTTGCCCGACACCTCGACCGAGATCTTGGGTCCTACCGGTGGTCCCATCTCCATCTTGGCGATGGTGATCTTGGCCCCGACGATGGTGGAGATCTTCTCCCGCAGCCGCTCGATGGTGGCGGTCGTGCTCTCGACGCGCGGTTTCTCTCCGGGCTTGGCCTTCGTGCTGTGGGGGAGGAAATCGATGGTCACGCGGCCGGCATTGGTGGCCGACTGAGCCCCAGCCATTGGATCCTGCCCGCCACCGGCCACGCCGGTCTCCGCCACGAAGGTGTCGACGTTCTCCTCCGCGGCGAGGATGGCCTCCACCTCGCGCATGATGCGGTCGGTCGCTTCGAGGTCGGTGCCGTCCGGCGCACGCACGGTCACGGTGGCCTGGTCGGGCTCGACGCTGGGGAAGAACTCGGTGCCGTGGTTCATCGCGCCGTACGCGATGAAGGTCCCGATGAGCGACGCGACGACCAAGCCGGCTGAGATGTAGCGATGCGAGATCGAAGCTCCGAGGAAGCTCTTGTAGGCGCGCAGAACCGGCCCGAGCTCCTCGTCGGTTGGCACCCGCTCGGAAGGCGGCGCCCCTGCGCGATAGGGCTCGTCTTCGTGGTCGGCCTGCGTGGCCCCCTTGCGGCTGCCATCGGCGTTGCGACCCTTCACCTTCAGCAGACGCGAGGTCATGACCGGCAAGACACCGAGGGCGATGACCATCGAGCTGACGAGCACGATGATGACCGTCTTGGGCAGGTAGCCCATGAATTGGCCCATGATCCCGGTCCAGAAGACGAGCGGGAAGAAGGCGGCCACCGTGGTCGCGGTGGAGGCGATGACCGCCCCCGCCACCTCATTGGTGGCTTCGACGGCGGCGGTCTGAATCGACGCCCCCTCCTCATGGTGGCGGTAGATGTTCTCGACCAACACGATGGCATTGTCGACGAGCATCCCGAGCGCGAGGATGAGCGAGAAGAGCACGACCATGTTCAGGGTCATGCCGAACATGTAGATGACGATGAAGCCGAGCAGCATCGACAGCGGAATGGCCACCGCGACGAAGAGGCTGTTGCGCATGCCCATGAAGAACACCAGCACGCCAACGACCAGGATGAGGGCGCTGAAGATGTTGTTCTCCAGGTCGAGCACCATGTCGTTGACGTACTTCGACTGGTCACCCAGCACCTTGAAGGAGACCCCTTCGGGCCATTCCTCCTGGTGCTTGGCCGCGAGCGCCTTCACCTCTTCGGCGATGTCGAGGATGTTGGCGCCGGACCGCTTGGTCACCGCGAGGGAGACGCTCGAGTCGCCATTCATGCGGGCGTAGCTGCCGCGGTCTTCGTAGTCGTCGACCACGGTCGCGACGTCGCTCACGAAGACGGGCCGGTCGCCCACCCGCTTGATGGCTACGCCGCCAATCTGTTGCGGATCGGTGAACTCACCCGGCACCCGAAGCAGGTAGTTGCTGTCGCCGGTGGTGACGTTGCCGCCCGGAATGTTGACGTTCTCGGCCGAGATGGCGCCGAGCACGTCGCCGAACTGAAGGCCGTAGTACTCGAGTCGGGTCGGGTCGACCTGTACCCGGATTTGGCGCGTGCGCCCTCCGCTGAGGGTGGCGTCGAGCACGCCCGACACCTGCTTCACCTCGTCTTCGAGGTCTTCGCCGAGGTGCTTGAGCCGCTCTTCGTCGACGGGCCCGCCGATGGAGATGATGAGAATGGGAACGTCGGAGAAGGAGATCTCGCGGACGTCGGGGTCTTCCGCGTCACTCGGGAGATCGGGTTTGACCCGATTGACCCGATCTCGAACCTTCTGAAGCACGTCCTCGATGACGACCTCGGGCACGAACTCGAGCGTGATGAGGCTCACGCCCTCGGCCGAGGTGCTGCTCATCTTTTTGAGGTCTTTGATCCCCGACAGCTCGTTCTCGAGCGGGTTCGTGACCAGCGTTTCGATGTCCTTGGGTGAAACGCCGATGTAAGGCGTGCTCACCATGACGACCGGCACCTTCACGTCGGGGTTCGATTCCCGCGGCAGCAGCATGTAGGTGCCAAAGCCGAAGATGAAGACGCAGATCACCAACAGGTAGACCGGCGCACGGTGCTTGACGAGCCAGGCGATCATCGGACGTCCCTACTTGGTGGCGGCCTTCTTGGTCGCGGGCTCTTTCGCGTCGTCGGGCATCTTCGGCGCGGGCTCCGCCGGAGCCTCCGTCTTCGGCGCCGGCTTGTCCCCTTCGAAGACCACCCGGCCTTCGGTGCAGCATTCGCCGCGCCGCGCCACGATGAGGGGGTCGCCATGGGCCAGGTCGCGGTGCCCCGTGATGACCAGCTCCTCGCCCTGCTTCAGGCCCTTCTTGATGACCACCCGGTCGCGCACCACCGCGCCCACCTCGACCGGACGCCACTCGGCCTTGCCGTCGACGTGTACGAACACCCCGAGGGCGTCGGGCTTGGTCACGAGCCAGTCCTGCGCGATGACGAGGTCTTCGCCTTCGAGCTCGGCCGCGAGCTGAACGTTGGCGATCATGCCGGGGAGCAGCATGCGGTCTTCGTTGGGGACCACGATCTCGGCCACGAAGGTGCGGGTTCGCACGTCGGCCGCCGGCTTGATGAGCTTGACCTCGCCTTCGAGCAAGTTGCGGCGCGCATCGAGGCTGATGCGGGCCTTCATCCCCACCTTGACGTTCGTGACGTCGCGGTCGCTGAGCGACACGCTCACCTTGATCGGATGGAGGCGAATGAGGCGCATGAGCGGCATGCCGGGGCTCGCCGTCTCCCCCTTCTCGGCGTCGACCGACGCGAGCACCCCGGAGAAGGGGGCTTTGATGACGCTCCGATCGACCGAGACGGCGGCCGACCGCATGGCGGCCCGGGCCGCGTCGTAGCGCGATTGGGCCGCATCGAGCTTGGCCTGGGGCGTGGCTCGCCCGAGCTTCTTCTGGCGATCGAGCTCGACCTTGGCCGTGTCGAGCTCGACCTTGGCCTGCGCCTGTCGCGCCCCGTGTGAAGCGGTGTCGACCAGCGCCAGGATCTGACCCTTGTGGACCTCGTCGCCCGCCTCGACGGGAACCTTCTCGATGAAGCCACCGAGCGGAGCCGACAGGTTGGCGTCGCGCCCCGCCTCGACCTCTCCCGGAAGGCGAAGGTCGAGCCCGGCCCGGGTGGGCTTCACGACCGCCACCTCCACCCGGGTGGCCTTGACCTTGGGTGCACGCTTGGATCCGCCCGCGTCGGCAGGGGCCTGCTCGGGTGCGGCTTCGGCGCCGTTTTGGCAAGCGGTGACGAGCGGCGTGAGCGCGAGAGCGAGTAGTGTCAGTTGGCGCTTCATGGACCCAAACCTCCGAAGATCAGCGCGATGATGCGCTCGGGGTAGTCGTGGGGAATTGGTTCGTCCTCGAGAACGAACAGAACGGCGCGAGCATCGACGGCCCCGCCAATGAGGAGCAAGGCGTCCATGAGATCCACGTCGCCGCGGATCTCGCCGGCGGCCACCCCTTCTTGCAGCAGCGGCATCAGCAAGTCCA
>JAUHZF010000168.1 GCA_030426145.1 Polyangia bacterium | reverse complement strand
TGAGCCCCGGCGCCCGCGAGTTCATGCACATGGCCAACAAGGTCATGAACCGCGGCCAGTGCGAGGGCATGGCCGTCTTCGCGCTGTCGATGTTCAACGGCCTCGATTCGCCCGACTACTTCAAGGGCGGCGCCGAGTTCGCCTCCGAGCTCAAGCGCGACGATACCCGCGCTGCGGTCGGCTACTACTTCTCGTTCCAGTTCCTGCAGCCCATGCGCAACGACCTCTTCGGGCGCATGAAGCAGACCACCCCGGCCAAGGTGCTCGACCAGGTCGCCGATGCGCTCAAGTCCAAGGAGGACATGGTCGCGCTCGAGTTCATCCAGCCCGGCAAGGGCGGTCACGCGGTGGTCCCCTACGCGATCGAGGACGTGGGGAACGACGTCTACCGAATCCGGATCTGGGACAACAACTTCCCCAAGGTCTCGCGCTTCATCGAGATCGACAAGGGCAAGAACACCTGGAAGTACTCCTTCGCCGCCATCAACCCGAACGAGGACACGAGCGCCTGGGGTGGCGGGGCCTTCCCCAACACCATCGTGGCGACGCCGGTATCCCTCCGCATGCGCGACATGGTCTGCCCCTTCTGCGAGAAGAAGGACCAGAAGAGCCGCATGTTCATGGTCGCCGGCAACAGCGTGAACGCGACCATCACCGACGAGCAGGGACGCTCGATCGGTTGGAAGAAGGGCAAGATGGTCAACGAGATCCCGGGCGCCGAGGTGATGCCCGTGCTGTCCTTCGTCCCTGGCGAGGGTACGCCCGAGGCGATGTACACGGTGCCCGCCGACCACGACTACGACATCTCGCTCGACAGTGACGACGGCGACGATGACGTGTCGGTCGGCGTCTTCGGCGACGGCAAAGCCGTCGTGGTGGAGAACATCAAGGTCGACAAGAAGCAGACGGATCACCTCGTGGTGAAGAAGTCCGGCCTCGACCTCGACTACAAGCCGGCGACCAGCAAGACCGCGCCCAGCGTTCGGCTGGCCGTGGGCTCGGGCAAGGACGCCTACCAGGTGAAGCTCGACCCCAAGAACGTGCGTCGCGGCCAGCCCCTCAAGTTCCGGCTCAACCCCACGACCCTCGAGGTGGACGTGAAGGCCGGCGACAAGCCAATTCCGAAGCTGAAGTTCCGGGTCGCGCGCTTCGACCGCAGCGGCAAGCAGTCCGTCGCGACCAACGCCGACGCACCCCAGCTCCAGCCGGCCCGCCTTCAGCTCAAGCAGCTCAAGACGCGCGTCGAGCAGGACGCTCAGCGCTTCGTGCGGCGCCGCTTGAAGATCCCGACCGCAGGGACCAAGAAGGGCCTCGGCCCGACGATGACGCCGTCGAAGCCATCCACGAAGACGGACGCGCCCACGCCGCAGGAGCAGCCGAAGCCGCAGGGTCCGGACCCCAAGAATGCGCCCCCGAAGCTAAAGCTGAAGGCGACGCCCCCCCGCACCTTCAAGCCGAAGGGCGCAAAGCTGAAGAGGTGAGCCCACGGGGCTCCCCGATGAACGTCGGGGAGCTCACGCGTTCACCGACCTTCGCGGTCGGAAAAGGAGCCGCCCTTCTTGGTCGGCTTCTTCTTTTGTCCCGGGATGGGCTCGTCCGGGTCTTTGCACTTGCCGCTGGACTTGCAGCCGTCCCGCCATCCTTCGGCCAACGCCTCGAGACGCTTGTCGCGGTCGGGCTTGGCGCCAGCGGTCATCGTCGGCGCGTTCGAGAGGATCCACGCGCCGGACTGAGCGAGCGAGTGTCCCTCCATGCCGAGGACCCGGCCCGCGAACTTGTCGGCCGCGAGCTCGGTCTCGGGCTTCCCGTCTTCGGGCTTGCCCTCGTGTTTTGCCGCGACGTGCCCTAGCTCGTGGGCGAGGAGGAATGCAGCCTGCGGCTCGTTCGCCTTGCGAAGGACGTCGAAGAGCTTGGGGTGCACGAGCACCACCACGTCGCCGCTCTTGTAGGGCCCCTTGGATTTGCCGGGCACCATGCCGGCCACGGTGCGGCCTCCAACCGCTTCGATCCCGCGCAGCAACGGCGCTTCGATGCCTCCGTGCTTGGCCAAGCGCTCGAGCATCTTCTGGGCCTCCGTGACGGCCTCCTCGTGCTCTTTCTCGGGATAGCTTCGCAGCTTGAAGGTCTGGTCGGCGGGGTTGTGGACGCAGGCCCAGTGAAAGTCGTCGGCGCCGTAGGTCGCGACTTTGACGACCTTCTTTCCGCCGTCATCTTCGTCGCCGTCCTCGGCGTCCTCGTCCCCGTCTTCGTCGGCGTCCTCGTCGTCTCCGTCTTCGTCGCCGTCCTCGTCGTCCTTCTTCTTTTTCTTCTTCTTCTTCTTCTTCTTCTTCTTCTTGCTGCCATCGTCTTCGGACGCGCTGTCCTTTGACGCTTTGGCGATGACGTCACAGCCGCCGAGCGCAAAGGCAGCGGCGAGCCAACAGGTCAGAAGCCAGGCACCTCGACGGACGACCATGGGATGCACGCTAGCTCACCCGAGCACTGGGGTGAACGGCCCGGCGGTGGCGGGGTGGTGGTACAAGGCGAGCCGACGCGGGCCATGGTCGGCTCGCATGGGAGAAAGATTGATGAGTCTGACGGATACCTTGAAGGAAAAGCTCGCCACCATCGACGGCTACTCGGAGAGCCTGTCGGGACTGCAGGAGGCGGGAGATGACGAAATGGTGGCCGCGCCGCGCCGCGCCGCCCTCATCGCGCTCCTCACCCCGGTGGCCGAGTGTGCCGCCGTGCTGGCACAGGCCGACGGCTCCGCCGACAGTGCAGAGCAGAGCAAGATCGCGGCACGCCTGTCGGAGCTCACCGACGGCGGTATCGACAGCGACACCGCCATGCGTATGGTTGGCGACGCGATCGGCAAAGTGCAGTCCAGCAGCGCCGACGCCGTCGTGTCCGGCGTGGCCGACAAGCTGGAGAGCAACGACGCGCGCGAAGCCGCCTTCATGGTCGGCGCCAACGTGGCGTGGGCCGGCGGCGTGAGCGCGAGCGAAGGCGCTGCGATGCAGTCGATGGCGAGCGCCTTCGGCTGGGAGATCGGCCACATGCAGAAGCTGCTGGGCCAGGCCCACGGCTGACCCTACTCGGGCAGGGGAATGCGCTCCCGATCGTCCCCCGGGATGGTCGGGAAGCGCTCCTCACGCCAGTCTCGCTTGGCCTGCTCGATGCGTTCGGGGCGGCTCGACACGAAGTTCCACCAGAGCTGACGTGGTCCGTCGAGCGGCTCGCCGCCCAGCAGCATCAAGCGGACGTCGGTCTCCGCCCTGACGATCGGCACGCCTCCCTCGTCGAAGACGATCATGTGTGGTGCTTTCACCAGCTCGTCGCCACAGGCGACGGTGCCCTCGACGACGTAGACGCCTCGCTCGGCGTGCTCGTCCGGGAGTTCCAGGCTCGCCCCAGCTTCGAGTCGCGCCTCCGCGTAGAAGAGCGACGAGAAGACCTCCACCGGCGCCTTCATACCGAAGGCCTCTCCCGCGAGCAGGCGCACGAACACCCCGGGCCGCTCGAGCACGGGCAGGTCGGTGACCGGATGATGCACGAAGGCCGGCTCCGTCTCCTCATGGGCTCGTGGAAGCGCCAACCACGCCTGGATGCCGTGAAGGCCGCGACGCGACGCGCGGACCTCCGGGCGGGTGCGCTCGGAGTGCACGATCCCTCGCCCGGCCGTCATCCAGTTGATGGCCCCGGGTTGGATGGGTTGCGCGAAGCCGAGGCTGTCGCGATGGAAGATCTCGCCTTCGAACAAGTAGGTCACGGTGGCGAGGTTGATGTGCGGGTGGGGTCGCACATCGATGCCCTGGCCTGGCTCGAAGGTGGTCGGGCCCATGTGGTCGAAGAAGATGAAGGGCCCGATGGACCTGCGCTCGAGGCTCGGCAGGACGCGGCGTACCACCATCTCACCCAGGTCCTTGGCCTTCCCCGCGATGAGGGTTGCGATGTGGGGGGTGTCGGGCCGGTGACGGCACGCGGGCAGTTCGACGTGATGGTAGCTCATGGTCTCGCGGGAGCCTTAGCGACCTCGAGGCCAGATGGATAGAACGGGGTTGCGCAGGGGCCGAGTTGTTGTCGCGAGCGCCTGGTGACGGTAACCCTGCACCCAAACCATGGCCTTCAAGATCACGCTCATCCCCGGCGACGGCATCGGCCCCGAGGTGACTGGCGCTACCTGCAAGATCCTCGAGGCGGCCGGCGCGGACGTCGAGTGGGACACGGTGCTCGCTGGCGCCCAAGCCGCCGAGGAGCTCGGCAACCCCATGCCTAACGCCGTGCTCGACAGCATCCGCCGCAACCGCGTCGGCCTGAAGGGCCCACTCGCCACCCCCAAGGGCAAGGGCTACCGCAGCGCCAATGTCACGCTGCGCCAGAAGCTGAAGCTCTACACGGGTTGGCGTCCGGTCAACTCGCTCCCCGGTGTGGCCTCGCGCTACGAGGACGTCGACGTGGTGGTCCTCCGGGAGAACACCCAAGGCCTCTACTCGGGCATCGAGCACGAGGTCACCCCCGGAACCATCGTCAGCCTCAAGGTCTCGAGCGACCACGCGGCCGAGCGCATCGCACGGTGGGCCTTCGACTACGCCTGCAACGCCGGTCGCAGGAAGATCACCGTCTGCCACAAGAAGTCGGTCCTGCCGCGAGCCGACGGTGCCTTCACCGACGCCTTCTTCGAGGTCGGTCGCGAGTATCCCTTCATCGAACAAGAGGAGATGTCGCTCGACGACCTCGCCATGGGCCTCACGAAGGACCCCTCCGGCTTCGATGTCATGCTGCTGCAGAACCTCTACGGCGACATCATCAGCGACCTCTGTGCCGGCCTCGTCGGCGGGCTCGGCGTGGTTCCCGGCGCCAACGTGGGTGACCGCATCGCCGTCTTCGAAGCCGTGCACGGCACGGCCCCGGACATCGCCGGCCAGGGCATCGCCAACCCTCTCGCGGTGCTCCTGTCCGGGTGCCTGATGATGGACTACGTCGGCGAGCGCGCCGTCGCCGCGCGTGTCCGACAGGCCGTGGCCGGGGTCCTCACGAAGGGCGAGACGCTCACCGGCTACCTCGGCGGCTCTGCCGACACCGCTGCCTTCACTCAGGCCATCATCAACCAGCTGTAGATCACCATGGCCCACTCCGTGACCCTCATCCCTGGCTACGAGAGCCAGGACGATACGCCCCTCACCACCGCCGTCATTCGCATGCTCGAAGCCACGGGGGTGGCCTTCGACTGGGAGCGCGCCTGCCTCGACAGCGACGCGTGCGGCAGCGTGCTCGACTCGGTGAAGAAGACCGGCCGCGCGCTCATGCCCTACATCCCCGTCGACCGCGCGCGCGGTGACGTGCCTCCCATCGTGCAGCTCCGCCGCGAGCTCGGCGTCTTCGCCAACCTGCGACCGGTGCAGAGCGTGCCCGGGCTCGCCACGCGACACCCCGACGTCGACGTGCTGGTCGTGCGTGAGACGACCGAAGACGTCTACGCCAACCTCGAACACGCCTCCATCGAAGGCGTCTACGAGTCGTTCAAGGTCACCACCGAGGCCGCATGTGAGCGCATCGCCCGGCACGCCTTCGAGCTCGCGCGACGCATGAAGCGCAAGAAGGTCACCGTGGTCCACAAAGCCAACATCATGAAGAAGTCGGATGGCCTCTTCTTGCGCGTGGGTCGTCGCGTGGCCGAGGACTACCCTGGGGTAGAGGTCGAAGACGTCATCGTCGACGCCCTCTGCATGAAGCTCGTGCTTCGACCGAGCACGTTCGACGTGCTCGTCTGCGCCAACCTCTTCGGCGACATCGTGGCCGACCTCTGCGCCGGCCTCGTGGGGGGCGGAGACAACTGTCCGAGCGTGAACATCGCGGACGACGCGCAGATCTACACCGTCGGACACGGCCAGCCGGCAGAGACCGCGGCCAGCGCCGATGCGAGCGCGACGAGCTTGCTCTTCGCCGGGGTCCTCATGCTGCGCGACATCGACGAGAGCGACGCCGCCGACCGCCTCATGAAGGCCGCCAGCGACACGCTCGCGGCGGGTGTGCTCCCTCCCTCGGCCGGAGGCACGGCATCGGCGGCCGCCTTTGCGGACGCGGTGATCGGCCGCCTCTGACGCGGGCAGACACGAGGGATGACTCCTCGCGCGCGGTGGCTAAGATGCCCGGCGTGGAAGCAGCTGCACTCCAAGCGTACCTGAAGCGCGTCATCGCCAACATGCCGGCGGATTGGTTGAACCTGACCACCCACCGGCTGGACATCTACGACGAGCCCTTGGCGAAGACGCAGTTCCTCGAGCGGTTCGAGGCGCTGTTCGAAGCGCAGAACGCAGAGACCTCGGCCCTGGCCGCTCTGCCCACGGCCTTCGACTACATCCGGTTGGGGCATCCCCTGTCGTGTGTGCTCGAGTGGGCCGTGGCTCGTCTACACGGCCTCGAAGCCGACCACGTGATCAGCTTCTCTTCCCGCACCGCGCCGCTCATGTCGGTGCTGCGAACGAACCTGCTGGAGGGGCGCGACACGTTGCTCACCCACACCGGCGAGCTCCCGTCGTGTCTCGACGTGCAGGCGCTGAGGAACGTCTACGGCTTCCGCTTCGACGTCGCGCGGGTCGACAGCCACGAGGCGGTGCCAGCCCACGAGGGCAGCGTCATCTTCGTCGCTGCATCCGACGACATCACCCGATTCGAGCTCAACCCCCGCATCGACTTTTACGTCAACGAGCACTCGCGTTGGGGCAGCCTCATCGTCGTCAATGGGGACGAGAACGCGGGCTACGTGCCGCACATTCAGCATACGCGTCGACGAGAGACCATTGCGATGACCCCAGCGAATTGCCGGCTCGCTCTCTTGGGACTCGTCGGCGAGGCGGTGCCCCCGACAGAGAGCCAGGCCGCGGCCCACGCGAAAGTCGTGCTCGACGCGATCCACCACGTGACCGATTCGCCCGCCCCTGCGCTGCTCGGTTCGAGCGGACTCTCGGTGCAGTACGCCATCGTGATGGGGCTGGTGGACCACGCGCTGGAGAACCACCCCGGAAAGCCCATCCGTATCGTGGTCCCCCCCAACTGCTACGGCGGCACCAACGATCAAGCGAGGCGCGTCGCGGCCACGCGCGACGACATCGCCATCGTCGACCTCCCGGTCGACCGGGGCCAGGACATGGTTCAGAGCACCGAGGTCGTGCTCGAACAGATCGCGGCCGAAGACGCGGTGCCGTACATCATCGCAGAGATCCCGACCAACCCCCGGGTGGAAGTGCCGGATCTCGAAGCGCTGCGCGAGGCGCTCAGCCGGCAGCGTCACACGCCCGACGGCGCGAAAGCGATCGAGCCGGTCTTCATCCTCGACCAGACCTTCTGTCCCAACGTTCGCTTCCTCGGAGCCAACGACGTGCTCTCGGCCGTGCGCACCGTCGCCTACGTGAGCGGTTCGAAGTTCCCCAGTGGGGGGCGGTGCACCGCCGGCTACTGCGTCGCGAATGCGAAGGCCGCCGACCTGCTGCCCAAGATCAAACGGCACCTCATGCTCTGCAACAACGAAGCCACCGAGGGGCAGCTCGAGGTACTGGCCGAGCGGCTCCCCTCGATGCTGGATCGCATCCAGGCCGCCTACGTGAACACGCGCGCCTTCGTGGACTTCATTCGAGACACCCTTCCGGAAGCCAAGCTGAACTTCGTGTCGGACGCACTCGCGGAGCAGGGCTTCAGACCCTCCGTCTTCTCTTTGGATCTGCCCGCCAAAGGTGAAACCGACGAGGAGCGCGAAGCCAACAAGCGCGCCGCCAACCTCGAGCTCATCCACATGATGATCACGGAGATCCCCAACGAGAGTAAGTTCTGCGTCAGCTATGGCCAGCTCGAGGGTTGTTACTGGACGGTGCCCGCCACCTCGACCCAAGGCACCACCAAAGAAGGCGACAAGGATTACATCGTCCGCGTCTCCGTTTCCCCAAAGCTAGACCTCGAGCGCCACAAGGCCGTCTTCCGAGACTTCGTCGCTCGGCTGTAGCTTCGGTGCGCGAGCGAACGCTCGTGCCTGCCGCGCTTTGGCGGACGTCGGATCGACGAGGAAACCGATGTGCTAGAACCCACGCGGTTCTCGATGCGAAGCGTTCTTCTGAGTCCCGTGCTCATCGTGGCTGTCGCCTTCATCGCTTGCGGCGATGAGGCGGCGATCTCCGGCGGTCAGAATACGAGCGTGGGGGGCGGCGTGAGTTCGTCGTCCGTGGGAGGTGGTGGCGCAGACGGTGGCGCAGGTGGGAAGGGCGGCGGGCCCGAAGGCGTGGTCGATACCGGCCTCGGTAGTTTTGGCCTGCCACCGCCCATCATCGGAACGAGCGACGTGTATCTCTTCGGCGACTTGATGATCAACGACACCTTCGTCGTCGCCCGGTACGACGGCACCGCGGGCGTGCTCACGCCCCTCTCCCTCCCCGGGTTTGACGGCGTCGACATCAACGGCATCGCGATATCCCCCGACGGGGGGACACTCCTCGTCGCCGGCCACGACGTCGACTCGACGTCAGACCGATTGGTCGCCTACGAAACCACCGACCACATGCCGGTGACCACGGTGGTCGACACGGGTCCCCTCGCCTCCCATGAGGTAGCGACGGGCTTGATCGCGTTCTCCCCGGACCGTGCTCGCATCGCCTTCGTCGCCGACATCGACAGCGACAACGAGTTCGCGCTCTACGTCGTGCCCAGTCAGGGGGGAGCGCCTCCCGTGCGCGTGTCTCAGGTCCCCCCCAGCAACGGTCGCATTCACGCCTACGTCTGGGTGGATGCCACCACGATTGCTTTCATCGGAGAGGTTACGGCGCCCACCGTGATGAGCTTATGGTCGGTCGATGTGACGGCGAGCACGCCTACGCCACTGCCCCTCGTGCCGACATCGGCATTGACGCCGATGCAGGGTGTGGCTCGGAACCAGATTCAAGTGGATGCACAGGGACGAATCTACTTCCGTAGCAAACACGCGTCAGAGGAGCTCCAACGCCTCTACCGCGTGACGTCCACGGGGAGCGGCTTGGAGCAGGTGCCGGGAACGACGATCTTGCACAGTGGGGAAGAAGCCTCGGTCGTAGCGTGGGGCTTGTCCCCTGACGGCGCAGCCCTGGCGTTCGCCGTCGAACCGACAGGGGACCAGACGGTGGGCCAGGTCTACGTATTGCCCCTGAGTGCCACGGAGGCGACGGCGGTTACGAACTTCGCGAACGTAACCGGGAATGCTTCGTACCAAGCCCACGAGGGGGCCATTGCGTGGGACCCCTTGGGTCAGACGATCGCCTTCGCAGGGGATTGGCCGATGGACGCCACCGATGTGGACGGCCAGGACGGGGTCTTCACGAGCCCCATTGCGAGCACCTCCGCTCAGAGGGTGCTCCGGCCTTCGAGCACCTCTCCGGGAGCAGGCGCCCTGGAGGTCTACTTCTCTACCGACGGGACGAAGCTCTACGTCTTGGGCGACCTGAGTTCGGCAGACGACGTCGACCTCTACATCACCGACGACCTGACGAGCACGGATCAGACCGCGACCAGCCTCAACATCACCTCGGTCCCCATGCTCGGCGATGTGCTCGGGGTCGCGAGGATTCCCTGAGCGTCGTGGCTCGCGTCCGGCTGCGGCAGTGCCCGTCGTCGATCTAGCCAACCCAGGGAAGGTGACGACCGTGGAGGCGTATGAACGCGATGTGCGCATTCTCGTTTTCTTTCTGATGCTCTCTTTCCTCGCGGCCTGCTCGTCACTGCTGGGCCCGAGCTCGGTCCAAGGAACCCACCAGGTGACCTTTCAGCCGGCCAGCGAGGATGGGCGCGCGCCCATCGACCCCCAAGACGTGGTCTTCTACACCCGGCACGACCTCCCTCCTGGCTTCGAGCTCGACCGATACAAGTTCGAGATGGTGCCGGAGTTTCCGTCCCCCGAAGACCCGCACCAGATTTTGGGCCGCATCAAGCTGCAGGAAAGGGCCAACGTCGGTGCCGACGAAGCGATGAAGAGCGTCGCGCTCACCACGCAGCGAAACACCGCCATCCGGCAGGAGGCCGCCAACCACGGGGCCAATGGCGTGCTCGAAGTGGGGGACCAGTGGTTTCCTGGTCGACGCGCAGAGCACAGGGCCACCTACTACGCGCTGCACATCTCGTCCGCGCCACGCGCGTACCCCGAGGTGAATGCGCTACTCGAGAAGCTGGCCCTGCCGGAGGGATACCGGGAGATCCAGCGAAGCACGCATCAGCTCGAGGACCTGCCCGAGACGACCTTCGACGTACGCCTCAAGCGAGGCCATTGTTACGTGCTTGCGATGGCGTTCCCCCCCGGGGAGGTCGACCGGCCCCGGCAAGGGGCCGACAAGGTGACACCGATCAACTTCAAGGTCGCGCTCCCCAAAGCGCCTCAGATCCCGGGCTACCGCGTCATCAACGCAAGCGCAGGTGGCTTTGGCCGCTATCGCGACAACCCCAAGGACGGCAAGAGCTGGCATCGGCTCGACGGCGTGTGGTCGCGGGCTGGCGCAGGCGAAATCCGGTGTCCCGTGATCAACACCCAAGTCGGAAGCGTCAGCTTCTTCACGCGGCAGGGGGCCCTGACCAAGAACCCTCCGCCCTTCAATCCCGGCACGGGCACCGCCGAGCTCGTGATCTACGAGCGGCGCCTTCCTCCGGCTGAAGCGGCCAAGAAGATCTGCGGCAAGTGCTACCACGCCTACGAGACGTGCCACCCCCGCAAACCGCTGGCGACGTGCAAGGCCCTGACCGAGTGTCTACCCACAGTGGGCATGTCGGTGGGCGCCTGCGCCTCCGTCTGGGGCAAGTGAACACGGACGCACCGGCTCGAGGCGGCCCGCGAGGACCGCACGTTCGAGCTGGTGCTCGACATCAGCCCCATCCAGGGGGCGGCTGGCCACCGCCGCCCTGAGGAGGCCCGCCCCATCCACCGCCTGGTGCACCACCTCCAGGAGCGCCGCCGCCACCTTGCGGACCCCAGCCGCCGCCGGGTGCGCCGCCGCCACCGCCACCCTGCGGGCCCCAACCGCCTCCGGGTGCGCCTCCGCCAGGAGGTCCCCCGAAGCCGCCTTGCGGAGCGCCGCCGCCCTGAGGGCCCCAGCCGCCGCCCTGCGGGCCGCCGTAGCCGCCCTGTGGCGCGGGTCCCCCCTGAGGCCCCCAACCGGGCTGTGGACCGGGAGGTCCACCGAAGCCACCGGGCGCGCCGTAGCCCCCTTGGCCGTCGCCCCCCATGCGGCCCGAAGCGCGCAGGAAGGCGATGCAGATGGCCATGTAGACCACCGCCACCGCGGGGAAGACGCCGATGAAGAGGGCGATCACGCCCAGGAGGATGACGAAGACGGACGCGAAGGCGAGCCCGAAGAGCTGCGCCTTTTGACCGTTGCTCGCTTCCCAGCTCGCCTTCATGCACTCGACCGGCCCCATCCGCGTGTCGGCGCAGTACCAGGGGGCGTAGTAGAGCCCGAGGGCCAGAATGATCCCGGGGATGATGAGGGCGATCATGCCGAGGAAGATCGCCAACATGGTGAGGAGGTTGGTCGCCAGCATGGCCCCGAAGCGGTCGCCACCGGAGAAAACCTCACCGATCTCCGCGGACTGGCCGCGTGCGACCTTGAGGTAGATGCGCATGTAGCCGACGGCGAAGAACGAGCCGATGACGATCGAGATCACGCTCGCGCCGAGACTCGCCACGGGGTTCTCCTCCATGCCGGCGAGCTGAAGGAGCCACGACGGGATGTTGGCGGCGACCTGCGCGATGACGACCGAGAAGATGAGAACGACCCAGTGCTCCTTGACGCGCTCCCAGCCGAGACCGATGACTTCACCGATCTCCCAGCTCTGGGGGTAGCCTGCGGCTTGCACGCCGGGGGCACCGTAGGGCTCTGCGTAGGTGGGGGCTTGATACGGGTTCTGCTGCATGTCGAGGACCGGTAGGCTACCACCTCCGATGACCGGGGCACCACGCGGCGAACCGATCGAGCACGAGCATGGCTATCGATAAGCTGGATACGGCCGCCGACATCGAGACGCCGGAACACGTGTACTTCCAGCGTCCCATCGCGGGACCGTCGAGGCGCATCTTCGCCTACTTGATCGACTTCATCCTCCGTGGCGCCCTGATGATGATCTTCGCGATCCTGCTGAGCCTCACCAGCATCGCCACGCCCGACGACCTGAGCCAGGCCTCGATGGGGTTCGCCCTGGTCGCCTTCTTCGTGCTCGAGTGGGGGTACTTCGTCTTCTTCGAGATGTTCTTCGCCGGGCGTTCGCCGGGGAAGATGGCGACCAAGCTGCGCGTCGTCACCGCCACCGGCCAGCCCCTCGGCTTCTACGACAGCGTGCTCCGCAACCTGCTGCGCGCGGCCGACCTCTTGCCCACCGCCTCCAACATCGGCCTCTACGCCGTAGGGCTCATCGTCATGGCGCGCGATCGGCGCTTCCGTCGGCTCGGTGACATGGTGGCCGGCACGATGGTGGTTCACGAAGGTGTCAGCAACGTGAGCGGGCCCCTGATCATCCACCCGCCGCCCACGCACCAGGAGCTCGCGCCCCTCCCCGGTCGACTCCCCCTCGGCCGCGAAGACCTGGAGGCGATCGAGCTGTTCCTTCGGCGCGCACAGAACCTCAACCCCGCGCGCGCCCACGAGCTCGCAGAGATGGTCGCCCCCATCTACGCCGAGCGACTGGGCCTCCGCCCGCAGAATCCCTGGCGGTTCCTCCAGGTGCTCTACGCCAAGGCGCGACCCGCCCCCGTGCAGAGTGCCGGCGGGCCGTTCTACGGGGGGAGGCACTGATGGCGCACGAGTCGCAAGACGCCTTCGTGCAGGCTCGCCAGCCACGCTGGGTCGAGCTCGACCGTCTCCTCGACGGGAAGCTCCTCCATCGACAGGACGGCGCCACCATCGCGCGTGTCGCCAGCCTCTACCGCATGGTCTGCGGTGACCTGATGCGGGCCCGTGGCGCGCGCTACACCCCCGACCTCATCGCCTACCTCGACCGGCTCGTGAGTCGCGGTCACAACGCGGTCTACGCGGGGCGCTCCACCCGTCTTCCGACCTTCCTGCGCGACATCTTCTTCGCCTTCCCGCAGACCCTCCGCAAGAACTGGGTCTTCTTCGCGCTGTCCACTGCGCTCTTCTGCATCCCGCTCGTGATCGGCCTCGTGGGCGCCTACACCTCGCGCGAGTTCGCCACCGACGTCATCCCCGCCTCTCAGCTACAGCAGATGGTCGAGAGTTACTCGACGGGCTTCGATGACGGCCGGGCGACCGGGACCGACACCGGCATGGCCGGCTTCTACATCTACAACAACATCGGCATCGCCTTCCGTTGCTTCGCGACCGGGATCCTGTTCTGCCTCGGGAGCGTCTTTTTCCTCATCTACAACGGGCTCACCATCGGCGCGGTCACCGGCTTCGTCGCTTCGGCCGGCTACGGCCACAACATCCTCACCTTCATGTGTGGCCACGCTCCGTTCGAGCTCACCGCGATCCTCATCGCGGGGGGCGCGGGGCTGCAGATGGGCTGGGCTCTCGTCGACACGAAGGGCCGTACCCGGGTGGGCTCGCTGCGCGCCGCCGCGCCCGACCTCGCGCGCCTCATCGTGGGGGCAGCCTTCATGCTGCTCATCGCCGCTTTCATCGAAGGCTTCTGGTCGCCGTCGTCGGTGCCCCCCCAAGTGAAGTGGGCGGTGGCGACCCTGCTCACGCTCATGGTGGCGAGCTACCTCGCTTTCGCCGGCCGCGGTCGGAGGGCACCGCAGTGAAGATCGAGGACGCACGCATCACCCTGCGACCGCGCAGCCTCTCCGAGGTGCTCGACCTCGCCCTGCTCGTCACGACCAACGGCATGGCCGGCATCTCCTCGCGCCTCGCCGCCATCGCCCTGCTGCCGATGCTCCTCGGTGCGCTCGCCATGCACTACCTGGCCGAGCTCAGCTGGATGACGGTGATGCTGACCACCTGGCTCTACGCCTCGTTCATCCAGGGCCTCTTCACGGTGGCCATCGGCCAATGGTTGCTCTCGGCCGAAGACCCCACCGTCCGCACGGTGCTGCGGGAGTTCGGTCGTCACCTCGGGCGATGGTTCGGCGGTTGGCTCTGGAGCCGCGTGCTCTACTTGCCCCTCATTCTGTGGGCCGGCTTCGTAGCGGGCATGGAGCTGCCCCTGGTGGGCGCCGGCGCCGACACGGACGAGGCCGTGGGCATGGTCCTCCTCGGCATGTTCTGCGCGATGATGGGCATGCCCGCCCATCAGAGCACGCTCTTCCTCTACGAGGCCGTCCTGCTCGAGCAGTCGCGACCCAGCGCGGCCATCAAGCGCAGCCGACAGTTCGTCCGCGCCGTCTCGAGCCGCAGCTGGTCGGCCGCCCTGATGCTGGTCACGGTGTGGGCGACCATCCTCTTCCTCAGCGACCAGGTCCTCCGCTTCATCGTCGAGGACCTGCTCCAGACCGGCTTCGTTGCCCCGGGCAGCTTCGGGGTAGGTGGTTCTCCCTACCTCGCCTTCGGGCTCCTCGTGGCGGTCCCCGTCCTCGCGGTCACGCGGTTCCTGCTGTACATCGACGGCCGGACCCGGGTCGACGGCTGGGACGTCCAGGTGAAGTTCATGGCCCTCGCCGCCCAACACGAGCAGCGCCGCGCCGGGCGCGCAGGAGGCACCACGTGAGCGCCTGGCTGCTCTCGCTCTACCTCCTCGGCACGTCTGGCCAAGGTGTGCTGGCCGACGAGGACTACCGGTTCTGTCACGAGCCGCGGTACCCCCTCTACGAAGACGAGCGCCGTTGGTGTGAGCTCGGCGGCGATCCCAACCCACGCTGCCCCGATCTCCCCAAGGCGTGTGAGAACCACGTCGAGCCTGGACCCGACGGTCGCTTCAGCGGCGCGTGGGGCGATGGCGATGGGAGCGGCGATGGGAGCGGCGACGGCAGCGATGCCGGCGACGGGGAGCAAGAGAGCCGTGCCACGCCCCCCGACGGCGACGGGCGCAAGGCTCGTCCCAAGCGGAAGGAGATCGAGCTGCCGGCGGTCCTCAGTCCGATCGCCAAGCTGCTGCTCATCGGTCTCGTGCTCGCGGGCATCGCCCTCATCGCACGACACATCCTCAAGAACCGCCACGACGATCCCGAGGATGACCCCGACGAGCCGGTGCGGGCCCCCAGCCCCGAAGAGGCTCAGGTGGCCGCGATCCGGGCCGCGAAGGAGACCGACGTCACACGATTGCTCAACCTGGCCCGTGCGGAGGCCTCCGCCGGCCGGTTCGAGGCCGCGATCGAATACGCCTACGCCGCCGCCTTGCGACGTCTCGACGGCGATGGCTTCATCGAGCTCCACCACAGTCGCACCAATGGCGACTACGTGCGCAGGCTCCGTCGCGGACAGCCCCAGCTCGCGTCGGAGCTCCGGGGCGTGGTCCGCGAGGTGGAGGGGGTTCAGTTCGGTGCCCGCGCAGCCACCCGCGAGCGCTTCGACGCGGTGCTCTCGGGGGTGATGAACATCGTAGGCCGGGGTGCCACGGCACTTCTGTTGCTGCTGAGCCTCTTCGGCCTCCCCGGCTGCAGTGACGATGCGGGGGACGCGGAGAGCAAGCCCAAGCCGGTGATCGGCGGGGACACGTCACCCATCGGAGAAAGGGCCGTGCTCGAGGCCATCGCCACCAAGTCGCCCAAGGTCTCCTACCGCATCGAGCCCCTCAACATCATCGCGGAAGACGTCGGCACGCTCATCATTCTGCCCGGAGCTGGCCCCAAGGACGACAACTGGGATCCGATCCTCGCGTGGGTCGAAGAAGGCGGCCGACTCATCTTGGCTGGCGAGCGGCCCACCCACAAAGACCTCGAGCTCTTCGAAGATCCGCGGCCCACGCCCTACACCCAGCTCTTCACCGGCTACTTCGTCGGCTTCAACGACATGCAGGGCTGGACGCTCAAGGTCCCTCCCTCGCCCGGCCTCTTGCCACAGATCGGGCTCACCGAGGGTGAGTCCGTCCTCTATCGATACCTCAGCGACGACTACTCCGACGAGGAGGTCTCGGTCTACGCGGTAGGGGTCTACCGCGGTGAGGGAGAGATCATCGCCTTCGAGAACGACGACTTCTTCACCAACATCGCGATGTCGGTGGAAGACAACGCGAGGGCCATGGCCACGATGGCCCATCGCTACGACGAACGCTCGGTGCAGCTCTGCACGGCGTGGACGGGGAGCGGCTCGAGCTCGCCCCTCGACGCCATGCGCAATGCCGACCTGACGCCGCTCATCGTGCAGCTCCTCGTCTTCGTCGTCCTCCTGGTGCTCTATCGCGGCATCGCCTTCGGTCGCCTCCGCGACACCGAGGCCCGCGGGCGTCGTGCTTCCGTCGACCACGTTCAGGCCCTCGGCTCCCACTACGCTCGCGCGCAAGCGACGGGCCATGCGTGGCAGGCCTATGCCGCATGGGCCCTCGACCAGATCGACCTGCGCCTCCCCGGCCAGCGACGGCGAGGACTGCAGGCCACGGCTTCGGCCATTGCCGCACGCACCCAATGGCCCGAAACCGAGGTCATCACCCTCCTCCTCGCCGCGTCGGACGCCGCCAATCGCGGCGGCCCCGCGTCGATGCGAGGTCCCGCTTCGGCGGCGCATGCCGACGCGGATGAGGGCTCGTCGTCGCTTCACAACCTTCAACGCATGGCCGCGATGCTCGCCGCCATGGGGCCCTCCCACCAGGGTACGAAACCCAAGAAATGACCCAATGGATGTTCAAGAGCTGAGTTCCCGATTCGAGTCCTGGGTGACCGAGACCAGCAAGGCCGTGCTCGGCCAGGAAGAGACCATCGAGGCCGTCCTCATCGCGCTCCTCGCCAATGGCCACGTGCTCATCGAAGGCGTGCCCGGCCTCGGCAAGACCCTCCTCGCCCGGACCCTGTCCCGCGTGCTGGGACTCGAGCACAAGCGGATCCAGTTCACGCCGGATCTGATGCCGAGCGACGTGTCGGGCGGAAACGTCTACCACCAGAAAGAAGACCGCTTCGTCTTCATCCCGGGCCCGGTCTTCACCAACCTTCTGCTCGCGGATGAGATCAACCGCGCCCCGGCCAAGACCCAGTCGGCCTTGCTCGAGGCGATGCAGGACCGCTCGGTCTCCACCGATGGCGAGACGCGCCAGCTGCCCGACCCTTACGTGGTGATCGCGACCCAGAACCCCGTCGAATCGCAAGGCACCTACCCACTACCCGAAGCGCAGCTCGACCGATTCCTCGCCAAGGTGCACGTCGGGCACCCGACCTCGGCCGTCGAGCAGCAGCTCTTGCGGGGCTACGCGAGTGGCTTCGATGCCTCCGACCTCGACTCGGCCGGCGTGAGTGTTCAATCCGACGCCGACGAGATCCGCGCCATGAAGCGGGTGCTGTCGACGGTGCAGGTCGGCGACGAGCTCATCCACTACATGACGCAGATCGTGGCTCAGAGTCGCACCCACCGCGCCGTCTACCTCGGGGCCTCGCCCCGCGGCGCGATCAGCCTGCTCACCGCTGGCCGCGCCCGCGCTGCGAGCCAGGGTCGCACCTTCGTGGTGCCCGACGACGTGAAGGCGCTCGCGCCTTCGGTGCTGCGCCACCGGCTGATCCTCCACCCCGATGCCGAGATCGAAGGGGTAACCGCCGACGACGTCATCTCCGAGATCCTGACGCAGACCCAGGTGCCGCGCACCGCGGCCTGAATCGACCATGGGCTACATCCCCGGCCGTCCCCTCGTGCTCCTCGCCATCGTGCCGATGGCGTTGGGTTTCGCCTCGCGTTGGGACAAGAGCCTGTTGTGGCCCATGCTCGCCGTCGACGGGTTCATCCTCCTGGTGGCCCTCCTCGACCTCCTGTGGGCGCGCAAGCCTCTCGTGGAGGTATCGCGTGACACGCGGCCCATCTTCTCGGTGGGGCAGCCCAACCCCGTCAAGCTCACCGTACGCTCTCGCGCACGCCGCAAGCTTCGGATCCGGGTGCAGGACGACGTCTTCGATGAAGCCACCGTGCCCGACCTCCCGATCGAGCTCGACTTGCCACGCGGCGAGAGGGTCGAGCGGAGGTACCACGTCACGCCCCACAAGCGGGGCTCCTATCATCTCGGCGACCATTGGGTTCGCTATCGTTCGCCGCTCGGCCTTTGGATCCGGCAGCTACGATTCGAGGCGGACACGCCCATTCGGGTCTACCCCGATGTGAAGTCCATTCGCACCTTCGAGCTGCTCGCCAAATCCAATCGCGACGCGGCGATGGTGAGGGCCCTCCGAAAGCGTGGAGGCGAGAGCGAGTTCGAGCGTCTTCGCGAATACAACCGCGCCGACGAGTACCGTTCGATCGACTGGAAGGCGACTGCCAGACGGCGCACGCTCATCAGCCGCGAGTACCAGCTCGAAACCAACCAGAGCGTGCTCTTCGTGCTCGATGGCGGGCGACTGATGACCGGCGAGAGCCAAGGGCTGAGCCTCTTCGACCACGCCCTCAACGCGACGCTGATGCTCAGCCACATCGCGGCGAAGAATGGGGACAACGTGGGGCTGATGTCCTTCTCGGACGAGGTTCGCCGGTTCGCGCCTCCGACGAGCGGCCCCAAAGCCGCTCAGCGCATCGTCACCTCGAGCTACGACCTCATGCCAGAGCTGGTGGAGACGCGGTTCGACCTCGCCTTCGAGCACCTCGGCGCCCGCCTTCGCAAGCGCTCGCTCGTGGTGGTCTTCACCCAGATCCAAGACGACGCGGCCGCAGCCGCCCTCACCAAGCTGATGTACGGGCTCTTGCCGCGGCACCTGCCGCTGGCGGTCCTCATGCGAGACGTCGACGTCGACAACATCCTGCAGCGGCCTCCGCCCGAGCCCGGAACCAACCGCCTCGATGGCTACCTCCGCGCGGCCGCGGCGGAAGCGACGAGCTGGCAGGCGCGTCAGGCCCGCGCGCTCAAGCAGCGGGGTGTGCTCATGCTCGACGCAGCCCCGCAAGACCTCACCCCCGCCCTCATCAACCGCTACCTCGAGATCAAGGCGCACCACCTCCTGTGAGTGCGATGGAAGTCGTCGGCGATGGCCCCAGGGTGCGGTTCCGCGCCGAGCGACGAGGGTCGTTTCCACCCGATTTGGAGGGGCCCGCGTTGGAGCTTCTCGACGCCGTGCTCGCCATGGAGGCAGCGGGCTGCTGCCCCACGCTCGACGACGGGAAGGTGGCGGGCAATGGCGCGCGGCGCGTGGACGAACGCTTGCTGGTCACGCGCTCCGGCCGACCTCCCGGGGCGCGTGACCTCGCGTTCGTGGTCTGTGTGCTCGGCTTCGACGTCGACGAATGGTCGGCGAGCTTCCTCGCCCACGACACGGAAGCCCTCCCGACCTCCGACACCGCGCTTCACTGGGCCGCGCTGATGGAGGCCCCCCAACGCTTCGACTGGGCCGAAGCGCCCGAGGTCGCCCTGCACGGCCATGGCCTCGCCACGGCGGCGGAGGCGGCAGCCCTGGGGGTTCCCGTTTCGCCCGAAGCCACCGACTTCTCCACCCCCGCCGATCGCGATGCCCTGCTGAGCCTGATGGCAGCGCACCCCTACCCGACGCATCGGGTCTGGATCCGGCGGGGACATGGCTTCTTCGTGCTCGGCCCCACCGTGCCGGAGACGACGCAACGTTGTCTGGCGCTACGACCTGTGGCGCCCCGTGGCTAGAATGGGGGGTGTCGACCGGTCTGCCCTCCGTGCTCGTCTCGCCTCCGTGGCTCGAAGACGACGAACCAAACCCACCGCTGGACGTGCAGCCCCCGCCAACGTCCGCGACCCTTCCCGACGAGCTTCGGGCGTCGTGGCTGGAACGCATTCCTCAGCGTGCGACCGACGAAGACCAGAGCGACGAAGCCCTCGACCGCTGCCTCGATAGCCACGAGCGAGGCCAACCTTTGAGGGAAGCCGACATCGCGCGGCTGAACGACGAGGGCCTCGAAGAGCTGCTCGAAGCAGCCGCCGCCGACCTCCCCACACGCATCGCGGAACATGCCTTGGCGCGGCTCGGGGGGCGCGCCCTGGCGCCCCTCGTGGCGGGCTCGGCGGCGACCTTTGCCAAGACCCCTCTCCATCGAGCCTTCGCGCACGCCTTCTCTCCCGAGCTCGCGCGGCTCTACGCCCGCGCCTGGTACGACGCCCCGAGGCTCTCCCCGGAAGACATGACGGAAACGCCGGAGCCCTCGACCTTCGAGCGCTGGTGTCATGCTCATGCGTCGGCGGTGACCGACGTCCTGCTGCCGCTCGCGCTCGAGGTCGAGGGCCGGGACATCGAACCCGCGCGGCGCGCCCTCACGCTCATGGCCCTCGCGGGTCTGCCCGTGGCGGAACAGGCGTTGAAGGCCGGGCTCTCCCCCAAAGCCTCGCCACCATGGCTGGGCTACGAACCCATGGGTGATGCCGTGTCGCCGTGGGTCCCGGTGGTGCTTGCGGACGGTCGCGCCGACACCCTCGGCAAGCTCATCGAGGGTGTCTGGTGCCCTGCCTTGGCGCGCAATCTATCCCGCTTGCAAGACGTCGAGGCGGCGTCGGACGCGCGTGGGCGATCCGAGCTGTGGCTGATGGCCTATGCCTGGCTCCGCGCACAGGGCGAGCGCGCCGAGGAGGCGCTCTCGAGCCCAGGCTTCCTCGCTCATCGAGACGATGATCCTCGAAACACCCTGAAGGTGTCGACCCCGCCGCTCGCGCTGCCATCCTTCTGGCACCTCGACACCCTGCCC
>JAUHZF010000556.1 GCA_030426145.1 Polyangia bacterium | reverse complement strand
TGGCTGTGTCCGGCAGCCCTTGCCTATGGCTGTGTCTGGCAGCCCTTGCCTGTGGCTGTGTCTGGCAGCCCTTTCCGGTGCCCAGTGGGTGCCTGTCCCTTGCCGGTGCCTGGGCACGTCTGCCTGCGCCTGTGTCTGGCAGCCCTTGCCGGGCCCAGTGGTGCCCGTCTCTTGCCGGTGCGGTCGATACGCTTCTCGGCGCCTCGAGGTACCGGTATCCGACCACGCCTGGCCCACAACCGCGGTCGGACCCACTTGCCGTTATCCCTGCGTGTCCCGCGACATGACCTGTGCTCGGCGCCAGGCTACGCCTCCCTCGAGAAGCATCCACAGGGCGAGCGCGAGCATGGCTGCGGCCAGCGACGCCATGGCCCAGCTTCCTCCGTCGATGAATTGCCGCAGCTTGGTGATGAGGGCGAGCACCGCGACCGTGGTCACGAAGACCATCGGGATGAGCAGGGGAAGTACCGGGCGCTTCTTGCTCGCGAAGTAGAGCGCGAGAACCAGGAGCGTGAGGGATGCGAGGAGCTGGTTGCTCGCACCGAAGATGGGCCAGAGCACCCAGCCCGCTTGCCGCGCCTGGCCCGTGGTCGGATCGGCGACGTCGATCAGGGTGAGGAGCAGCGCGGGGAGAACAGCCACCGCGGTCCCGACGCTGGGTCGCGTCAGGACTGGAAGGGTCAGGGCTTCGCCGAGCTCGGCCACGATGAGGCGCTGGATGCGGGTGGCGGTGTCGAGGGTGGTGGCGGCGAACGAGATCACCAACACCGCCATCACCGTCCTCGCGAGCGTGGTGGCTAGGCCCAGCGACGCCAAGAAGGCGCCGCCGCCCAGAACGAAGGCGCTCGCCTTGTTGGCGCCCGCGTGCGCCCAGCTGTCGTAGTAGACGGACCAGCTCAAGTCGGCCACGTGGCCCTGCCCGGGCAGGTCGCACGCCACCACCAGGCCGATCCCCGCCACCGCCGCCATCGTCGATGCCAGGGCCAACGACGCTTCGCCGACCATCGAGCCGTAACCGACGAAGCGAGCGTCGCGCACGTCGCGCAGTTGTTTGGAGGTGGTGCCGCTGGCCACCAGCCCGTGGAAGCCGCTGATCGCACCGCAGGCGACGGTGACGAACAGCAGGGGAAAGATGCTCGGCGCGCCATCCTCGGGCAAACGCCACGCCGGGGCGTCGAAGGAGGGGTGGGCCACGAACAGACCCCCGAAGAGCAATGCGAGGCCGACGAAGAGCTGGTGCGCGTTGATGTAGTCGCGCGGCTGGAGGAGCAGCCACACCGGTAGGACGCTCGCGATGGCGCTGTAGGCGAAGAGGGCCACGATCCAACCCCGCTGCGCCGTGGCCTTCGACACGCCCAATGCCGTCGCGTCGAGCGGCCACAGCGTGCCCAGGTAGACGAATACGTACAGCAGCACGAGGGCCACCAGCGACGGCACGAGGGGCTTGCTCTTCTTCTTGTAGAGCAGCCAGCCCATCGCGATGGCGACCACGATCTCGATGTTGATCGGCAACACGGCCGACGGCTGGGCCACGAACAGGCCGGCGATAGCCATCGCGAAGACGGCCAGCACCAACCACACCACAACGATCACGAAGCACAAGAAGAGCACCCGCGCGCGGCGGCTCATCACCTTCGCCGCGAGATCGGCGATGGATCGCCCCCCGTTCTGCACGCTCGCCATGAGGGCGCCGAAGTCGTGCACGGCCCCCATGAATAGGGTCCCCAAACCCACCCACAGGATCGCCGGGAGCCACCCCCAGTAGGCGGCGACGCAAGGCCCGATGATGGGTGCGGCGCCCGCGATGGACGTGAAGTGGTGCCCGAAGAGCACGTGGCGGTCGGTGGGCACGAAGTCGCGACCGTCCTCCTGGGCCACCGCTGGCACTTCGATGGGCTCGTCGTCGCCGAAGACGCGGCGGCCCACCCAGCGGGCGTAGAACCGGTAGCCCAGCCCGAAGCAGACGAGCACCACGGCGGTGACGAGGGCAGCCATCGGCCGTCACTATAGTCGGGACGCGGTCGTGCTAAGGCGGGGCATGGTTCGCACGATCCTCACCCACCCCGGCGGCGCGCACAAAGACGACCTGCTCGGGGTCTGCGTCCTCGCCGCGCTGCACAACGCGCCCGTCGTTCGGCGGGAGCCCACGTCCGAAGAGCTCGATGACGCGAGCATCGCGGTCGTCGACGTCGGTGGGCGGCACGAGCCGGAGCGGCTCAACTTCGACCACCACCACTTCCCCCGCGAACATCCTCCCACCTGCGCCCTGAGCTTGGTGCTCGACCATCTCGGGCTCTACGAGGACGCCAAGGCCCTGTGCGATTGGCTCGAGCCGGCCGAGTGGTTCGACTCGCGGGGACCGGTGAAGACCGCGGCTCACCTCGGGGTGCCGCGCCGCGCCGTCTCGCAACTCCTGTCGCCGGTCGACGTGACGCTGCTGCGCCGCTTCGCGAAATGCGACCAGCTCGACCCCAGCGACCCGCTCTACCTCTTCATGCGCATGGTGGGGCAAGACCTGCTCGACTTCCTCAACGACGCTCGGCGCCGCATCGCCGAGGTCGGCGCCCAGGTGACCCAGTGGTCGGTGACCGTTGCGGATGGCACCGCGGAGGCCGTGTTCCTCCCCCGTACCGATCCCGTCATCGACGAGCCGAGCGGGACCCTGAGTATGTTCGTGCGGACCCGTCAGCTCGACGTCGCCGCGCTCGTCTACCCCGACCGGCGCGGGACTGGCTACGGGATCGCCCGTTACGAGGACCACCCCAAGCTCGATTTCTCGCGCGTCGCCGAGGAACCCGATGTGACCTTCGCCCACAAGAGCGGCTTCATGTGCAAGACGACCGCGAGCGACCCCGAGCGACTCCAGGCCCTCATTCGCGGCGCTTGGGGGTGAGCATGCGCCGCCGGGCATTCGTCTTCCTGCTCCTTGCGGGCTGTACACCCCGCCCTGCGCCTGCATCACCCCAGTATCTGGCGCTCGGCGATTCGTACACCATTGGCGAAGGGGTGCCCGAGGCGGACGCCTATCCCCGGCAATGGGCGCGTCGGGTGGGCTGGCCGCCTCCGAAGATCGTCGCGCGCACCGGGTGGACGTCCCACGATCTGCTCGAAGCGGCGCGCGACCTCGACGGCACCTACGCGCGGGTCACCCTGCACATCGGCGCCAACGATGCCTTTCAGAACCGGTCGCTTCAGCGCTACGAGCAAGACCTGACCGCCTTGCTGACCCTGGCCATCGCGCGTGCCGGTGGTCAGCCCCGACGGGTGGTCGTGATCTCCATCCCGGACTTCTCGGTGGTTCCGGCCATGCGCGGCCGCTCGGATCTGGCCGTGAGCATTCCTCGCTTCAATGCGGCGGCCAAGGCCCTGGCGAAGTCGAGAGGTACACAATGGGTGAGCATCGTTGCCGAATCCCAACGCATGGCGAATGATCCCACGCTCGTCGCTTCCGACGGCCTTCACCCATCGGGCGCCATGTACGCGCGTTGGTCCGAGCTCATCGCCCGAGTTGTCTCGGGCCCGACTCCATGAGCGCTCGTTTGCGCCAGGGGCGCTCGGGACACCGCGTTCACCGCGTTCACCGCGCTCGACGTGCCCGCGGCACCTGTTGACGCGCGTGGGTCATCTCCCTACCTCAGTTCGTGTGAACAACTCTGATGGTGGTAGGCTGGGCCGGCGGCGGACGCTGCAGGTCCTTGGAATGGGTGGGCTCTCGGCGCTCGGGTTGATGAGCCTCGGCTGTGGCGAAGAAAAAGCCAGTGGCGACAAGAAGGCCGGTGGCGACAAGAAGCCTGCCGGGGACGCCAAGAGCTGCGACGCCGCGGTCGACGCCAAGTCGAAGCAGATGCGCAAGACGCTTCAGTACAAAGACAAGGCCGACGATGCGGCCAAGGCGTGTGAGAAGTGTGCGCAGTTCGAGAAGGGCAAGTATGGCGATTGCGGCGGCTGCAAGCTCTTCGCGGGTCCGGTCCAGCCGGCAGGCAGCTGCCTGAGCTTCGCGCAGATGCCCGGTGCTGACGAGGCTCCCTCCGCCGCTCCCTCCGCGAGCGCCACTGGCTGAGTCACCAGCACTGAATCAGAGAGCCTGCCCGGGCGTCGGGTTTCCGTGCCCAAGCTGTTTGTGTCGTGGCCCCCGAGTCTCGGTTGAGGTTTGCAAGGGCCTAGAATGTTTCAGCTGTTGGAGGTGGTGGTGACCTCGACGAGCACCTGGGTAGGCTCCCACGACCCCCACCGAATCGAAACCGTCGAGGGATGACGCCGCCCACAGAAGCTCCTGACAACGGCT
>JAUHZF010000555.1 GCA_030426145.1 Polyangia bacterium | reverse complement strand
CTCCGAGGGATGTCCTTGTCCCAGATCTCGTCGAAGCCGTCGAAGTGGACCCGCACCTTTCCCGGAGCAGGAATCTCAGTGATCATCGCAGGATAGGTATCCCCCTCCCACTTCACCCACACGTGGTCCCCCACGTCGTACGAGCGGCTGCAGCCCACGCTGGTGAGCGCGAGCCAGATGGTGAGGAGCATGATGGGCAGGCGGATCGACATGACGGCCGTCGGACGTGCTTAACAAGCGGCCCTAGCGCATTTCAACCGAGGATGGCGTAGCCGAAGGAGACATGGCAACGTATTGATCTCCGGGGCGTGCGCAATTTGCACTCCACCGGAGCCGAGATCATGACCGCGCCAGCTCAACGTCGGGCCTGCCAAGCCGCTTCCCTCGCCGCCAGCCTTCTCCTGTTGGGGACCACCGCCTGCACGAGCGGGAGTGGCACCGCCATCGCTCCCCTTCCTGGCTCGGGTGGCACCTTCGATGAAGACTGTCCCGTTGGCGCCGGCACCGTCACCGAGGGCCGCGTCATCGCCGACTACGCGTTCGAGGGCTACGTCGACCCCGCCGGACGAGGCGTGGGCGAAGACCTTCGCGAGAGCATCTCCCTCTGCGACTTCTACAACCCCACGGGGGACGGCGTCTTCGGCGACGACAGTCCGTTCGCGGGCGAGCCCAAGCCCAAGGCCCTGATGGTCAACGTCTCGGCGGTGTGGTGCCAGCCGTGCAAGCTCGAGGCATCGGAGATCCTGCCGGAAGAATACGAGCTCTACGGGCCGCAGGGCCTCGAGATCCTGATGGTGCTCGCCGACGCCCAGTCGCAAGGGGTTTCGGCCACCTTCGACGACCTCGAGCTCTGGGTCGGCGCCTTCACGGTGCACTACATCGGGTCTGTCGACGAAGGTCGGGTCTTCACCAACCAGTTCAACTCCGGGCAGTTCCCGTCCAACGTGCTGGTCGACACGCGCACCCTCGAGGTGGTTCGCAACATCCCCGGCCTGCCGGGTGAAGACTTCTTCACCCAGATCGAGCAGCTCCTCGCGGCCGAGCCCGAGTAGCGCCCCGGAGCGCCGTCATTCTCCGTCGTCGATCGGACCACCGACGAAACCGCGGAGCTGACCTTCGCCGTCGCTGAAGACGACCATGTCGTCGAAGTCACCGTCGGCGCGCGCATATCGCAGCCACAAGAGCGGCACGGCGAAGACGTCGATGCGTCCCCCCATGGGGTGGCCACGACGCAATAGTCCGTCGACGCGCTTCTTGGCCTCGCTCAGGCCCTTGCCAAAGCTGTAGCCGTGGAACACGGGCTCGCGCTGGGTCATCGAGGCGCGGTAGCCGCCGCCCCGCGCTTTGGGCGTGAGGTCGACACACCGGAGCGGCGCGGGCATCGGGCGGCCCGCGAACAGCGCATCGAGCGCGCTATCGAGCGCGCGTAGGTTTGGCTGGGTCGCGAGCTCTTTCGGCGTGACGACATCCTCGTAGCTGAGTCGCTTGTCGAAGTGGTGGTCGACACGCACCCGGTCGCGCAGGGTGCGATGAACCGAGGCCATCTGCCCTTCCCTCCAGGGGCCCGGTTCGCGGGTGGTGTCGGTGCGGCTGCGGTGAATCGTGCGCGAGTCCTCGGCGTCGAAACGCTGCACCTCGCTCCAGGTCTCACGGATCTGGAGTTCCACGTCGAGCACCAGGGCGGCGTAGCGGTTCTGCTCTGTCGGCTTGGTGGAAGGTAGCTTGATGCCATGGCGCTTGGCGGCAGCCAGTGATGGCAAGAAGGGCTGTACGTCTCGAGGCGGCATGGCCCGATGCTAGCAGTGTCTCGGGCCGGCATTCCGTTCGAGGCGTCTCGTCGCGCGCCATGTGGTCGAGGCCGAGGGCGTCAGTCGTCGAAACGAATGCGCCACAACCGAGGCGGTGAACCGTTGCTGTTGAACCAAAGGGAACCGTCCGGAGCGCGTGTGACGCAGATCGGGAGCTCGAGGTTCGAGGCTACGACATGCGCTTTGCCTGTCTTGCTGATGGCGACCATCTGGTCTGCCCCCGTGTCGGCCACGTAGAGGAAGCCGTCCGGTCCCATGGCCATGCCTTCGGGATTGACCCAGGGATGCTCCGCGGTGAGCAAGACCGCACCGGTCAGGTCGCGCAGCGTCACTCGCCCCGGCTCATTCTGTGTCGCGCCCTGTTCGCTCACCCACAACCCCTCGGCGACCGGCACGAGGTCGAAGGGGTTCTCGAGCCCCTGAAAGAGAACCGTCACCATGCCGCTGGCTTCGAGTCGCACGACGGTGCCGTCGAAGGTCACGGCGACGTGGGTACCGGTCGGAGCTGCGGCGACGTTCCAAGCCGCCACGTTGAACCACGTCCGAGTAGGCGCGAGTTGCTCGTCGTACGAGGTCACCGTCCGGTCGACCACGTCTCCCACGAGGAGGCCCTGCTCTTCGACGAGCAGCCCCGTGGGCCGGGAGGTGGCGAGACCGATCGGTTGAGGCGCCTCTCCGCCCGCCATTCGGAACACCTCACCGGTCCCGAAGGTGTCGCTGATGTAGACGGAGTCGTCCGTCGCGACGGCGAGACCATGGACCCCGCCCAACATGGGTCCGACGTCCTCGACGACACCGCGTGGGATCTGGTGGTCGACCGCGCCCCCCGCCGTGGACGTGGATGAAGCCGTCATCGCCGACCCGCCAGACCCACTCGAAGAGGTCGGCTCAGGACCCGCGGCGTTGCACGCGAGCGTCGATGCCGCAGCCAATAGCCATATCGAACAGCGCATCCCCCCGACCATGCAGTTTACGTACCCTTCGGGGAGGACGCGCCCTGTTGGCTCGTCGTCGCCGTGCAGTCGGTACCAGACGGTACCACCGGCGGTACGAAGGAGGACCGGGGAACCATGCCCGTGGCCCAACCCGCGTTGGGCTCGTTCGATCGAGCAGCTCCTCGCAGCCGACCGTCGCCTCGTGCCCATGAGGCGACGGCTCCTCCCCAATTAAGCCGAATTAAGTGGTCGCTCGACCGCCTGCGCGTAGGCTCCGCGACCATGAAATACCGAGGGATTCTCGGCGCGTTGGGTATCGTTTCTGCCTGTGGCGGCACCGTCTTCATCACGGGGGAAGATGAGCGAGGTGAGGAGCCCATCACCTACACTCCCTGTGAGCCGGGTCGCAGTCGGCCTTGCTACACGGGCCCTGATGGCACACGAGGCGAGGGCACCTGTCGCGAAGGGGCCGAGGTTTGCGTAGCCTCGGGCGAGGGCTATGGCGCTTGTGAGGGCCAAGTCGTGCCCCGAGCCCAAGACTGCGGCACCCCAGCGGATGAAACGTGTGGAGAGTCGGCGCCGTCCTGCTCAGGAAAGACGTCCTGGGTCTTCGGAGCCACGAGCGGGGAGAGCGGAGGTGCGGATGTTGCTTTCACGCCGGACGGCGGCGTGGTGGTGGTGGGCTTCATCAACGGTACCGTGCAGTTCGAGTCCGCGCAGATCACGACGGACCACCAGACAGCCTTCTTGGCCAAGCTCGACATCGACGGTCGCCTCGATTGGTTTCGAACCGTCGAATCTTCGGGCAGCAGCCGGGCCACGTCCGTGGTGGTGGACGAGGCCGGCGTGATCACCGTTGCGGGCCGTCACAGCGAAACCGCCTCCCTCGCGGGAGCTGCTCTCTCAGGCGCCGGGGGCTTCATCGCTCGCCTCGGCCGTGACGGGGACCTGCTCTGGGCTCGAAGCTACGGGACGAGCCATGTCGCGCCAATGCACCTCGCTGCCTCCATCGACGGAGGCTTCGTCGTCGCCGGCGCGTTGTTCGGTGCGACCGACCTCGGCACCGGTACGCTCTCCTTCGCGGGTTCCCAGGACGTGTTCGTGATGGCCACCACGTCGACTGGGGTCCCCCAATGGTCTCTTTCCTTCGGGAGCACGGCACCAGATCGAGTCGACGACCTCGCCGTCGACGACGCCGGTCGAATTCTCCTCGCCGGGAGCTTCGACGCCGACCTCAACCTCGGCAATGGCCTTCCCACCATCGACCATCGAGGGGACAACGACGGCTACGTCGTTGGGCTCGGTGGTGATGGTGAGGTCGATTTCGTGGCCCACCTCGCGGGCTCGGGCAGCGACATCGCCAACGCCGCCGTCGCCTCGCCCTCCGGTGAGGTGGTCATGGCTGGGTTCTTGACGAGTGGAGCAGTGGACACACCCACCGGCACGCATTTGGCCGCGGGAGGGGCCTCTCTCTACCTCGGCCGGCTCGCTGGCGATGGCACGCCGCTCGACGACATGGTCATCGGTGGCGACAGCGGCAGCA